>NZ_CADCTE010000186.1 GCF_902805515.1 uncultured Arthrobacter sp.
CGAAGACCGCGATGTACGGCATTGACGCGTACTGACCGTTCAGGCGCCGACGTAGGCCGCCAGGTGCTCGCCGGTGAGGGTTGAGCGCTGGGCGACGAGGTCGGCGGGCGTACCCTCGAAGACGATCCGGCCGCCGTCGTGCCCGGCACCCGGGCCAAGGTCGATGATCCAGTCGGCGTGCGCCATGACCGCCTGGTGATGTTCGATGACTAGAACCGATTTGCCGGAATCGACGAGCCGGTCCAGCAGGCCCAGCAGGTTCTCGACGTCGGCGAGGTGCAGGCCGGTGGTCGGCTCGTCGAGGACGTAGATCCCGCCCTTGTCCGCCATCTGGGTGGCCAGCTTGAGCCGCTGCCGCTCGCCGCCCGACAGCGTGGTGAGCGGCTGGCCCAGACTGAGGTAGCCCAGGCCGACGTCGGCCAGCCGGGAAAGGATCGCGTGTGCTGCGGGTGTGCGCGCCTCCCCCGCACCGAAGAACTCCTCGGCCTCGCTCACCGGCATGGCCAGCACCTCGCTGATGTTCTTCCCACCGAGGTGGTATTCGAGCACCGACGCCTGGAACCGCTTGCCCTCGCATTCCTCGCAGGTGGTGGCGACCCCGGCCATCATCGCCAGGTCGGTGTAGATGACGCCGGCGCCGTTACAGGTGGGGCAGGCGCCCTCGGAGTTCGCGCTGAACAGCGCGGGCTTGACCCCGTTGGCCTTGGCGAAGGCCTTCCGGATGGGTTCGAGCAGCCCGGTGTAGGTGGCGGGGTTGCTGCGCCGTGAGCCCCGGATGGCCGCCTGGTCAACGGAGACCACGCCGTCCCGCCCGGAGACCGACCCGGCAATCAGCGAACTCTTGCCCGAACCGGCGACCCCGGTGACGACGACGAGGACCCCCAGCGGAATGTTGACGTCGACCCCGCGCAGGTTGTGTGCGGTGGCGCCCCGGACCTCCAGCGCCCCACCGGCCGTCCGGACCGACTCCTTGAGGGACGCCCGGTCGTCGAAGTGGCGGCCGGTGAGGGTGTCGCTGGCCCGCAGCCCCTCCACGGTGCCCTCGAAGCAGACGTTGCCGCCCGCGGTGCCGGCGCCGGGGCCGAGGTCCACGACGTGGTCGGCGATGACGATCGCCTCCGGCTTGTGCTCAACCACCAGCACGGTATTGCCCTTGTCGCGCAGGCGCAGCAAAAGGGCGTTCATGCGCTCGATGTCGTGTGGGTGGAGTCCGATGGTGGGTTCGTCGAAGACATAGGTGACATCCGTGAGCGAGGATCCGAGGTGGCGGATCATCTTGGTCCGCTGAGACTCGCCCCCGGAAAGCGTCCCGGTCGACCGGTCGAGGCTGAGGTACCCGAGGCCGATCTCGACGAAGGAGTCGAGGGTCTCCCCCAGGGCCGTCAGCAGCGGCGCCACGGACGGTTCGTCCAGCCCGCGTACCCATTCGGCGAGGTCGCTGATCTGCAGGGCGCAGGCGTCGGCGATGCTGATCCCCCGGATTTTCGACGACCGGGCGGCCTCGCTGAGCCGGGTTCCGCCGCATTCGGGGCAGGTGGTGAACGTCACTGCCCGGTCCACGAAGGCCCGGATGTGCGGCTGCATGGCCTCCCGGTCCTTGGCGAGCAGGGATTTCTGGATCTTCGGGATCAGGCCCTCGTACGTGAGGTTGATGTTGTCGACCTTGATCTTGGTCGGCTCCTTGTAGAGCAGGTCGTGGAGTTCCCGCTTCGTGAACTTCCGGATCGGCTTGTCTGCGTCGAAGAAACCGGAGCTGCTGAAGATGCGGCCGTACCACCCGTCCACGCTGTACCCCGGGATGGTCAGCGCGCCCTCGCTGAGCGACTTGCTGTCGTCGTAGAGCTGGGTGAGGTCGAAGTCGGTGACCGATCCCATTCCTTCGCAGCGCGGGCACATGCCGCCGGTGACGCTGAAGCTGCGGCGCTCCTTCGTGGTCGTTCCACCGCGTTCAAGGGTCACGGCGCCCGATCCGCTGATCGAGGCGACATTGAAGGAGAACGCCTGCGGTGACCCGATGTGCGGCTGGCCGAGGCGGCTGAAGACAATGCGCAGCATCGCATTGACGTCGGTGGCCGTCCCGACGGTGGAGCGGGGGTTGGCGCCCATCCGTTCCTGGTCGACGATGATCGCCGTGGTCAGGCCGTCGAGCACGTCGACGTCGGGCCGGGCCAGGGTCGGCATGAAACCCTGAACGAAGGCGCTGTAGGTCTCATTGATCATGCGCTGGGACTCCGCCGCGATGGTGCCGAAGACCAGGGAGCTCTTGCCCGAGCCGGAGATACCCGTGAACACCGTCAGCCGGCGCTTCGGGATCTCAATGCTGAGATTCTTGAGGTTGTTCTCCCGCGCGCCCTGTACGCGGATCACATCGTGGCGGTCGGCAGTGTGGAGCGGCTGCGCGTCGGTACTCGCCATGCTCATGGTGACTCTCCGTCTGTGAAGCGGGCCGTGGAACGGTCTCCGGCGTCGTCTGGGTCAATCTAACCAGCTTGGTGAGCCGGCACCAGCCGGCGCTTCGGAGGGCCGGTGCCGGGCGGGTCTCCCCCGCCATCGATGCACGGTCAGGGGCGGACGAGCACCTTGAGCGCTTCCCGCTCCGCCATGGCCCGGTAGCCCTCGGCGATATCGTCAAGTTTCACGGTGCGGTCGAACACCCGGCCGGGCTGGATCCTGCCGTCGAGCACCTCCGGGAGGAGCTCCTCGATGTAGGCCCGCGCCGGCGCCACACCGCCGGTCAGGGAGACGTTCCGCATGAACACGGACGGCATCGGCACCTCCTTGTACTGGGGCACCCCGACGCGGCTGACGAAGCCGCCGTCGCGCACCGCGGCGAAGGCCGTCTCGATGGCCGGCAGGGTACCGACGCACTCGAGGACGGCGGCGGTGCCGTCTCCCCCGGTCAGTTCCTTCACCCGCGCGGCACCTGCTTCACCCCGTTCGGACACCACCTCGGTGGCGCCGAAATCCCTTCCCAGGTCGGTCCGCGCCTGGTGGCGGCCCATCAGGATGATCTGCTCCGCACCGAGCCGCTTGGCCGCAATGACGGCGGACAGTCCCACCGCCCCATCGCCGATCACGGTCACGGTCGATCCCTTCCCGACCTTCGCCGTCACGGCACTGTGGTGGCCGGTGCACATCACGTCCGAAAGCGTCAGGAGCGCCGGGAGGAGGTCCGAGTCCTCGGGGACCGGCACCTTCACGAGGGTTCCGTCGGCCTGCGGAATCCGGGCGGCCTCGCCCTGGCCGGCGTCGGGATTGCCCCAGTTGCCTCCGTGCCGGCACGACGTGTGCAGGCCCGCCTGACAGAAGTCGCAGGTGCCGTCGGACCATACGAACGGTGCGATCACCACATCCCCGCGCTTGAACGAGGCAACGTCGCGGCCGGTGTCTTCAACGACGCCGATGAACTCGTGCCCCATCCGGAAGCCGGCCGAGTTGGGCTTCATCGAGCCGTACGGCCAGAGGTCGCTGCCGCAGATGCACGAGACCAGCACGCGGACGACGGCGTCGGTGCTCTTCTCCAGGGTCGCGTCGGGAACATTCTCCACCCGGACATCTCCGGCTCCGTACATCAAGGTTGCGCGCATGGTTTCCTTTCCCGGGGCTGCCCGGCGGCGGCAGCGTCACTTTCCTGTCTGCGGGGCCTCCGGCCGCCTGCACCTGCCGGATGCCGGTCAAAAATGGGGCTTCCGCGGAGCCGACGAAAAGGCGTGGGCCCTGCCGCCGGCCGATCGCCTGGACCGGGGTGCCGGGCCACCTCCCCGAGACTACCCCGGCCGAACAGGCGGGGAACAGTCCCGATCGGCGGGGTGCCGGCGCCGGCGGACGGCCGCACGGGCCCAGGACAGCATCGCGGTCCCGCGGGCCGCGATGAGCGTCGCCAGGAGGGCGGCCGCCGCATGCGCGTACAGCATGGAGTGCAGATCCTGCCCCGGCGCCCCGGTCGCAGGGGCAGGACCAGCCGCCCCCGCTGCGGCACCGTGTCCGTGGGCGGGTACGACGTCGGCCGTTCCGCCAACGAACGCGCTGAAGGCGAAGTGGAGAAGCTGCTGGGTCAGCCCGCACAGCACCAGGATCGACCACCCGGGCAGCCGCACACGCGCCAGCATTGATGCCGCGAGGCCCAGCAGTGCCGTGAGGGTAAGGAGCAGGGCCAGCGCCGGCACGACGCCGCCGGAGGCGACATGCGCACCAAGGCCGGCGGCCACGGCCAACGGGCCGGAAAGCCACGCGAGGAAGACCTGCGGTCTCCCGCCTGGCAGGCCCGTGGACACCCGGTCTTCCATGCCGTCCTCCTCCCCCATCGACATTGCACCTCGGTCCGTCCCCCGGTCCCGGCGGACGGATCGGCACGCCGGGCCACCCGGCCCGCGGCACCGTTCCTCCCTCCTTGCTACCGCCACCACCCGCTGCGTGCAAGTGCCGGCGTCAGTGCCCGCCCGACCCCAGGGGCCAGCCCTCCCGGGCCAGCCTTCCAACCTGACGGGGGTTCACAATGTGACATCGGTGACATATAGGCCCCCGATATGCCGTTGACCCCGCCGGTCGGATAGAAAGGAATGATGTCCACCCCGCCAGGAGAAGCAGCAAACCGTCAACCACTTCGGGCGACGCTGCTCATGAAGCAACGGCAGCTGACCATGATGGGGCTCGGAAGCGCCATTGGCGCTGGGCTCTTCCTCGGCTCCGGTGCCGGAGTCCAGGCCGCCGGCCCCGCCGTCCTGATCTCCTACCTCGTGGCCGGCACGCTGATCATCCTGGTGATGTGGGCCCTGGGCGAGATGGCCGCCGCCCACCCCAGCAGGGGTGCGTTCTCGGTCTACGCGGAGAAGGCGATGGGCCCGACCGTAGGCTCAACCATCGGCTGGCTGTGGTGGTTCCAGCTCGTGGTGGTCATCGCGGCCGAAGCCCTCGGCGCGGCCGCCCTGCTCTCGACGATCTGGCCGGCCCTGCCGGTCTGGGCGCTGGCCCTGGTTTTCATGATCCTCTTCACGGCGATCAACCTCACCGGCGTGCGCAACTTCGGGGGGTTCGAATACTGGTTCGCGATCTTCAAGGTCGCGGCGATCGTCGTCTTCCTCGCCATCGGCGCCGCCCTCGTCCTGAATCTGCTTCCCGCGGTGCAGTCGCCGGGATTGACCAACCTCACCACCGATTTCGCCCCCGCCGGGCTCGAGGGCGTCGCTACGGCCTTGTTCATCGTCATCTTCGCCTTCGGCGGCACGGAGATCGTCAGCGTGGCCGCAGCCGAGACCGAGGATCCCTCCCGGAGCATCGGCCGGGCCGTGCGGACCGTGGTCTGGCGCATTCTCGTGTTCTATGTGGGTTCCGTCCTGGTGATCATCCTCGTGCTGCCCGCCACCTCGCCGGCACTGGCCTCGCCGTTCAGCGGGGTGCTCGACGCTGCGCGGATCCCGGGAGCGGGCACCGCCATCACCATCGTCGCGGTCCTGGCACTGCTCTCGGCCCTCAACGCCAACCTCTACGGCGCCTCGCGGATGATCTACTCCCTCGCCGAGCGCGAGCAGGCACCCCGGTACATCCAGCATCTCAGCCCCGCCCGGGTGCCACGGCGGGCGGTGACCGTCTCGGTGGTGTTCGGCTTCGCCGCAACCGTCCTTGAACTGTTGTTTCCGGAACGCATCCTGCCTGCCCTTTTTCAGCTCCTGGGTTCCACCTGCCTTGTCGTCTGGGGTTCCGCCCTCGTGTCGCAGATCATCCTTCGGCGGCGGGCGGACCGCGCCGGCACACCCCTGCCGGTGAGGATGAAGGGATTCCCCTGGCTCACCGGCTTCGCGCTGATCATCCTGGCCGCGATCTTTGCCGTGGGGCTCAGCGCCGAATCGAGCCGCACCCAGCTGATCAGCACCGCCCTCCTCATCGCCGCCATCGCCGCCGCGAGCACCCTGTTCCGCAAGGCACGTTCCCGCCAGCCGGCTGCCTGAAGGCAGCAGCCGCGGTGCCCGCACCGGGATACCTTGCCCGGCGGAAAGACACCGGCCTATAGTGGCGGATCGTTCAGGCTGCCTGGTAGGAGAGCTGAGATGGCCGAGATCCTGATGTTCCACCACGCCCAGGGGCTGACCGCCGGGCTGAAAGAGTTCGCCGGCACCCTCCGAGCCGCGGGCCATACCGTCTCCACGCCGGACCTGTTCGACGGGCGGACCTTCGACTCCCTCGACGGCGGCCTGGACTACGCAGGCACGCTGGGCTTCGACACCGTTCTGCGCCGGGGCGTCGAGGCTGCAGCCGATCTCCCGGCCGGCCTGGTCTACCTCGGCTTCTCCCTTGGGGTGATGCCGGCGCAGCTGCTGGCCCAGACCCGCGGAGGCGCCCGGGGCGCCCTCCTCCTGCACTCCTGTCTCCCGGCCGGCGAGTTCGGCGGATGGCCCACGGGGGTGCCGGTCCAGGTCCACGCCATGGAGCAGGACCCGTTCTTCGCCGGCGAGGGTGACCTCGAGGCCGCCCGTGCCCTCGCCAGCGCAGCGGCCGACGCCGGCCTGTTCCTCTACCCCGGTGCGGAGCACCTCTTCGCCGACAGCTCCCTGCCGTCCTACGACGCCGCCGCCACCGCGCTGCTCACCTGCCGGGTGCTCGACTTCCTCGACACGCCCTAGGGGCGAGGGCTGCTGGGCCGCGACGGCGGCGGCACACGCCCACCGCCCGCGGCGCGGAGGTTTCGCCGCCGGAAAAGCGGCGTTGTCAGGGCTCAACGAGGGTGTACCCAGCACCGGCACAGCTTTCTGGCGCATCCTAGGAGGGAACACCGCGGAAAATCCGGGACGCCCGGCCCGCCACCACCGGCCCGCACGTCCCTGAAAGGACCTCCATGACCCTGGTGCTGATCGGCATCGACGGCGCAGGAAAGACGACGGCCGCGCACGCCCTGGCCGCCCTTGTGCCGCCGGGCACCGGCGTCCTGGTGCTGGGCAACTACTCGGGGCGGAAGACCTTCACCCGCTGGGCCCGGCGGTTCGGCCTGCAGCCGCCGGCCCGGCTGCTCGACACCGCTGAGACACTGGTGCGCCTGGTCAACGTGCTGCTGAACTCCGCGCGGGCCGCCCGCTTCGACGGCCTGGTGATCATGGACCGGCACCTTCACTGCCAGCTCGCACTGAGGGCCGCGCGCGGCCTGCGCCGCGGCGTCCTCCTGCCGGCTGCGCTGAGGCTGCTGCCGCGGCCCGACGCCGTCGTGCTCCTCGACCTGCCCGCCGAACAGGCCCAGCTGCGCATCGCGGCGCGCGGCACGGACAGCGAAAACCTCGACGAACTGCAGGCGTACCGCACGGCGTACCTGGCTCAGGCGGTGGAAGCCGGGCACCTGGTGATTGACGCCGGAAGAGCACCAGAGGCGATCATGGCGGACCTGCGGGGCGTCCTGGCCGGGCTCCGCCTTGATCCCGCCCTGGAGCCGGCGCGGACGGGTCAGGGTCCGAGCGGTCCGGGTCCAAGCGGTGCGGGGCCGGAGCTCCCCGGGTGAGTTCCTCGTACGATGAGTCCATGGAGACTCCGTCCGCGCCCGCTGCCAGCTACACCCCCTCCCAGCTCCATGACCTGGTGCATTCGGTCCTGGGCCAGGAGCTGCCGCCGATCGTCCGGGCCGGGCACCCGGTGCTGCGGATGCAGGCTCAGGCCTTCGACGGCCAGCTGGGCGATGCGGACCTGGCGGCCCTGATCATCCTGATGCGCCGGGTGATGCATCACGCCCCCGGTGTGGGGCTCGCTGCTCCGCAGCTGGGCATCCCCCTGAGCATCGCCGTCGTGGAGGACAAGGGCGTGGAGGACGACGCCGTCGCCATCGAACGCGGCCGCACTCCCCTGCCGTTCTTCGCCATGATCAACCCCCGCTATTCCGCGGCGGGCGCGGCCACCGCGTCCTTCTACGAGGGGTGCCTGTCGGTCCCCGGGTATCAGGCCGTGGTGGAGCGGCACCGGGAGGTTGCGCTGGAGTACACCACGGCCGACGGCCGGGGCGTGACGACGCGCCTGAGCGGCTGGCCGGCGCGCATCGTGCAGCACGAGACGGACCACCTCAACGGCATTTTGTACCTTGACCGGGCCGAGACCCGGTCCCTCGCCGACAACCTCGAATACACGCGCCGCTGGGCGCATCCATCGATCGAAGACGCCCGCCGGGGCCTCGGGTTCTAGGCCCCGGCGGCTGCTCCGCCGGCCTACCGCTCCGGGCTTGAGTCCGCCCGCTGGTTCCGCCCGCTGGGCAGCCACTCCGCCCACCATCGAAGGATGTGCTCAAACCGCTGGCGGCGGTGCCAGGGGGTGCCGGAGCGGGAGAGCTCGTGGTTCTCCCCCGGGAACAGGAGGAGTTCGGTGGGTACGCCCTGTTTCTTGAGCGCCGTGTAGTAGCGCTGTGCCTGCTCGACCGGGCACCGCAGATCCTCCTCCGAATGGATCACGAAGGTCGGGGTGTCCACCGAGCCGATCTGGGCGAAGGGATTCTGGCTCCGCACCTTCTCGGGGTCGGTGCCCGTGTACTCGTCGGAGAAGAACCAGCCGATGTCCGAAGAGCCGACGAACGACGGCGGGTCGAGGTAGCCCCGCTCCACGATGGCGGCTGTGAACCGGTGGTCCTGCGAGATGGTCCAGGCGGTGAGGTAGCCGCCGTAGGAGCCGCCCATGATGCCGACCCGGCTGCCGTCCATCGCGGCGTACTTGCCGAGGGCGCCCTCGAGGAACGCCAGGACGTCCTGGAGGTCGAGGGTCCCCATCGCCTCCTTGATGGCCCGCCCGTGCTCCTGCCCGTATCCGGCCGACCCCCTCGGGTTGCACATCAGCACGGCGTAGCCGGCGCGGGCGTACACCTGGGCCTCGTCGAAGTAGCCCCAGCCGTACTGCGAGAAGGGGCCGCCGTGGATGTTCAGCAGCACCGGGTGGGGGCCTTCCCCCTCGGGCAGGAGCACCCAGCCGTGCACCTGGGCCCCATCGGGCGCCGGGAAGGTTTCCTCGACCGCGGGTGAGACCGTCGTGGCGCTGCGAAGTTCAGCGGAGAAATCGGTGAGGGGCTCCAGCCCGTCCGGGCCCACCAGCGCCGCGTCGCCGGCCGTGCCGGGGCCGGTGTAGCTGACGAGGACGCGGCCGGCGGCGGAGGCAGCGCCGGTCACCACGACCGGTCCGTCGACGAGCGTGGACGCCGTGCCGTCCGCGTCGACCTCCAGCAGCTCGCACGCACCGCGGGCGAGGCTGATGACCAGCACCGAGGAGTCCCCGTGCGGCACCACCTCGAGGACCTCGCCAAGGTTCACGGTTTCGGCGTCGGTCAGCCGGCGGGCCTCCCCCGGTGAGTCCATCGGCGCGGCATACAGTCCGGTGTTGCGCGCCACAAAGTCGAGGCCGGTGGCGGAGAGCTCACCGGCCAGGTAGAAGAGCCACCGGCCGTCCCTGCTCTGGACCGGCGCCGCGCAGTCGAGCCGCTGGGCCGCAGAGAACCCCGAGAGCTGCTCCCTGCCGGTACCGTCCCGGCGGACCGAGTAGACCTCGCTGGCCAGGGTCGAGTCCGCGTCGGGGCTGAGGGCCGCGGTGAACAGGATCCGGGCGCCGTCGGAGGTGAACCGCGGGCTGTTGTGGTCCGCTGGGTCCGAGGTGAGCTGGACGGGCTCGGGCAGAGGACCGGGACGGTCCGCGCCGGCGTCCTTGGCGGCCCGGCCCACGGGCTCGATGAAGGGTTCGGCGTCGAGGCTTGGGACATCGACCAGGAAGAGCTGGGCCCGCTTGTCCGCCGTGTAGCCGAGCCCGTTGGCGCGGTACTGGAACGTGGTGATCCGCCGTGGGTCCTCGGCCGAGGCGCCGACTCCCTCGACGGTGCCGTAGCGGCCGGCCTCGGGCACGCGGGCGACGAACACGATCGAGCGCGAATCGGGCGCGAAGCGGAAGTCCTCGACTCCGAGGGGCTGGTCGGTGACCTGCAGCGGCTCACCGCCGCGGGCGTCCATAAGGTGCAGCTGCGGCTTGTCGCCCGGGCGGGACCGCAGGAAGCCCAGCAGCGAGCCGTTCGGAGAGAACTGGGGTGCGGTGTCGCGGAAGCCGCGGGTGAGGCGGCGGTGCGAGCCCGAGTCCGTCTGGAGCTCCCATAACTGGCCCACGTACGCGTCGGCGTCGAAGTCAGGGCGGGTCACGGCGAACACCGCCCGTCCGCCGTCGGGGTGGAGCGTCGGGGTGCCGACGGAGTGCAGGAGGTTCAGCTGATCAGGTTCCATCCATCCGAGACTAATGCGGTAAGTCCGCTCCGCCTAGGATGGTGGGATGCCCGCCGCGCCCGAGACCCTGCTCCTGTGCCCCGTGTGTGGTTCCTTCCTCCGGCCGGACGGGCGCGGCCTTGCCTGCGCTTCAGGGCACCGGTTCGACGCCGCCCGGCAGGGCTATGTCAACCTGCTGACCGGCAGGGGAACGCCGTTCGAGGCCGACAGCGCCGCGATGGTGGAGGCCCGGGCCAGGTTCCTCGCCGCCGGACACTACGCGCCTCTGAGGGACGCGATCGCGGAGGCCGCGCAGCGGCACGCGCCCGAGCCGGGCGTGATCGTCGACGCCGGCGCCGGGACCGGCTACTACCTGCGCGGCCTGGCCGACCGCTTCCCCGGGGCGCTGCCGGTCGCACTCGACATCTCGAAGTTCGCCCTGCGCAGGGCCGCCCGCGAGCTGCCCGGTGGCATCGCGCTCGTATGGGACCTGTGGCGGCCGCTCCCCCTGTCGTCAGGCAGCGCGGACCTGCTCCTGAATGTCTTCGCTCCCCGCAATGTCGACGAGTTCGTGCGCGTGCTCTCCCCGGGAGGGCTGCTGGTGGTGGCGACGCCGCTGCCGGGGCACCTGGCCGAGGCTGCCCGGCTGGTCCCGATGCTCGAGGTCCCGGCCGATAAGGCCGAGGACCTCGCCGGGTCGCTGGACGGGCGCCTGACCGAGGTGGAGCGCCGGGAGGTCGTCCACGAGATGCGGCTGTCCCCGGAGGAGCTCGTGGACGTGGCCGCCATGGGCCCGGCGGCGCGGCACCTCGAGCCCCGGCAGATTGCGGCCCGTGTCGAGGGGCTGGATCCGGAGGTCCCGGTGACCGCCCGCTTCACCGTCCAGGCGTTCCGCCACTCCTGACCGGCCGCGGGAACCCGGGGTCCGGCCCGCTAGGCCTTCCCGCCGGAACCGCCGCGCAGTGGAACATGAAGCGCCCGCAGGGCCTGCTGGACGAGCGGGCCGATGGCCAGCGCGAAGATGACGGTGCCGAGCCCGACGACGCCGCCCAGCAGGAAGCCCACGACGACGACCGTGAGTTCGATCGATCCCCGGACCGTCCACACGGGCCAGCCTGTCAGGCGGACCAGGCCGGTCATCAGGCCGTCCCGGGGGCCGGGCCCCATGCCGGCGCCGATATACAGCGCCGTCGCGACGGCGAGGAGCACCAGCCCGGCCGTGAACATGAGCCCCTGAAGGACCAGCTGGTCGGGAGCGGCGAGCACCCGGAGGACGACGTCGGCGGCAAGGCCGACCAGGACCGTATTGGCGATCGTTCCCCAGCCGGGACGCTGCCGGATGGGAATCCACAGCAGGAGCACCCCGATGCTGATCAGCACTGTCGCGATGCCGAAACTCAGGCCCGTGCTCCGTGCGAGTCCCTGCCCGAAGACATCCCAGGGCGAGGCCCCGAGGTTCGCGCGGACCATCAGTGCGATCGAGGCACCGTACAGGAACAGTCCAAGGTACAGCCGGAGGTGGCGCAGCAGCAGGTTTGGCGAGGTGAGGAGGCGAAAGAGCACGCTCAAGTCTCCCACCGCGGCCCCCAACACTCTCAAATCGATAACGACCGGGCCGGGCGGGCCTCCGGGCCTAGGTATTGCCCGGCCACTTTGGCACAATGAGCAGCACATCCGACAGCAGCCGTGCCGCCGGATTCGCCCGCCGTTCCGGGAGGGAAACGATGTTTGGTTGGCTGGTGGAGAACCCCTGGATTCTCTGGCTCGTCCTGTTCCTCGGCCTTGCTGCCGTCGAGACGCTCACGCTGGACCTGATGTTCCTCATGCTGTCGGTCGGCGCGCTCGCCGGCCTGATCGCCTCCTTCGTGACCGGTTCCTTCTTCCTGCAGGGCCTGGCGTTCTGCGTCGTGGCGCTGATGATGGTGCTGCTGGTCCGGCCCATCGCGCTGAGGCACCTTCGGGGAGCCACCGGCGACCAGCGCTCCAATATCGACCGCCTCATCGGCGAGCCGGCGCTCGCCCTCGAGACCGTCACCTCCTCGTCCGGGACCGTCAAGATCGGCGGGGACACCTGGTCGGCCCGCACCCTGGACGGGATCTCCGTGCCCGCCGGTGCGCGGCTCGCGGTGGCGCGGATCGAAGGAGCCACCGCCGTCGTGGAGCCGGCGGCGGAAAGTCCCGATCCGGACGCCGACCACTTCTAACTTTCCTGCGGGACCACCACGGTCCCGCAGTCCACTCAATCAAAGGGGATCCATGAACGGCGACACCGGGACCATCGGACTGACAATCATCCTGATAGTCCTTGTCCTATTCGTTCTCACAGTGCTGGTGAAATCGGTGCGGATCATCCCGCAGGCCCGGGCGGGGGTGGTTGAGCGCCTCGGCAAGTACCAGCGCACCCTGCTGCCGGGACTGACCATCCTGATTCCGTTCGTTGACCGGCTGCTGCCGCTGCTCGACCTCCGGGAACAGGTCGTTTCCTTCCCTCCGCAGCCGGTGATCACCGAGGATAACCTGGTGGTCTCCATCGACACCGTCGTGTACTTCCAGGTGACCGATGCGCGGGCGGCGACCTACGAGATCGCCAACTACATCCAGGCGGTCGAACAGCTGACCACCACCACCCTGCGCAACGTCGTCGGCGGGCTGAACCTCGAACAGGCGCTGACCTCCCGGGACCAGATCAACGGCCAGCTGCGCGGCGTGCTCGATGAAGCGACGGGCAAGTGGGGAATCCGGGTGTCACGGGTCGAGCTCAAGGCGATCGATCCGCCCCACTCCATCCAGGATTCAATGGAGAAGCAGATGCGGGCCGAACGCGACCGGCGTGCTGCGATCCTGACGGCCGAGGGCACGAAGCAGTCCGCGATCCTCACCGCCGAAGGGCAGCGGCAGGCCGCCATCCTGGCCGCGGAGGGCGACGCGAAGGCGGCGATCCTGCGCGCCGACGGTGAGGCCCAGGCCATCCAGAAGGTCTTCGATGCGATCCACCTGGGCAACCCGACGCCGAAGCTGCTCGCCTACCAGTACCTGCAGACCCTGCCGAAGCTCGCCGACGGGTCCTCCAACAAGCTGTGGATCATCCCCAGCGAGATCGGTGACGCGCTGAAGGGGCTTGGCAGTGTTCTCGGAACGACGACGTCGGACTCCCCCAACGGCCAGGTGGCCGAACAAAATGCGCAGAAACGTGACGCCTGACGTCGGATCCGGGTATAGTTGGTGGTTTGCCGGAAATTCTCGTCGCCGGCAGGAACATTCCCGCTTGATGCGGAGTTATACAGTATGCGTACCATTTCGGCTTCGTGCTGCCTTCAACGGCGGCGGGACCGCGGTGTTCGCAGATCGGTGCCGGCTCAGCCGGAAGCCACTCGTTGAGTAGGAGAAAATATGAGCGATCGCAGCCTGCGCGGCATGCGCCTCGGAGCGCAAAGCATGGAAACCGAATCGGGTGTGGAGCCCGCTCCGCGCCAACGGGTTGAGTACCGCTGCGAGGACGGTGAGCGGGTCTTCGTGACGTTCGCCGCCGAAGCGGAAATCCCCCCGGTGTGGGTTTCCAAGACCGGTAAGGAAGCGCTCCTGGTCGATGGGGAGCGCCCCGACACCTCTAACGACAAGCCGGTGCGTACGCACTGGGACATGCTGCTTGAGCGCCGCTCCGTCGACGAACTCGAGCAGATCCTGCAGGACCGCCTGACGATCCTGCGTGAGCGCCGCGGCGAACGCCGCTCGGCCTGACGCCAGAATTCTCACGGCCGATGCCGGTGACGCCACCTTCGGGTGGGGTCACCGGCATTTTTTGTGCCCGGCATTTTTGTGTCCGGGCGCGGCTTAGCCGTCGCGGCGGGTCAGCTTCCGCCACCGGGCCGCCAGGCCCCACCGGGTGACGCTGACGATCGCCTCAAGCACGATATTGCCGCTCATCTTCGAGTCGCCCAGCTCCCGCTCCACGAAGGTGATGGGCACCTCGGTGATCTTCAGGCCGAGGCGGGCCACTCGAAACGTCATGTCCACCTGGAAGCCGTACCCGACCGAGTCAACCGCCGACAGGTCGAGCTTCTCGAGGGTCCCGCGGCGGAAGGCGCGGAAGCCGGCGGTGATGTCCCGCACGGAGAGGCCGAGCATGAGGCGGGAGTATGTGCTGCCCGCCCGGGACAGGAGCTTGCGGTGCGCCGGCCAGTTGACCACGCTGCCGCCGGGTACCCAGCGTGAACCGATCACCAGGTCGGCGCCGTCGACGGCGTCGAGGAGACTCTGCAGCTGCTCCGGCCGGTGGGAGCCGTCGGCGTCCATTTCGACCAGGACGTCGTAGCCGCGTTCGAGGCCCCATCGGAACCCGGCGATGTAGGCCGCACCCAGCCCCGCCTTGCCGGTGCGGTGCAGCACGAACACCTGGGGATCCGCCGCCGCCGCCTCGTCAGCGAGCCCTCCGGTGCCGTCCGGGCTGTTGTCGTCCACAATCAGCACGTCGGAGGCGGGTACTGCCTTCCGGAGCCGTCCCAGGGTCAGCGGGAGGGATTCGATCTCGTTGAAGGTCGGAATGATGGTGAGAACGCGCAAAGCGAGGGGGGCCTTTCCGAAGGGAGACGCAGGGACCGCTGGTGCCTGCCAGGTCAAACGGCAATTATAGGCGACCTACCTGTACGGCCCGGCGGGCGGCGGCTGCGCGGAGACCCTCCATCGAGCAGGCCCGCCCGCCTTCGTACCAGAAACGGTGAACCGGATCTGTTCTCTGATGGCGTGCGGGCCTGCTCTTGATGAGTGCCGTCACCGTCCTCACAATGCGGCGGTTGAGCCGAACGGGAGGTTGATTGCGCCGGTGGGCGGCCAGGTCAGTCCTCGAGGAGTTGCTCCAACCCGTAGGAACTCAGCTTACGTGCTGAGGCCGGGGTGTCAATGCGCCTCTGACCTGCGCAAACGTCCTTCCGTGCAGGTCAGCGTCCGGTCCGGGAACGGGCTTTTTTGGTTTGTTGACAGCTCTTGACTGATGGGCCCGGGGCCACTAAACGCCGCTTCCGCCGTCCTCCGAAAACAGGGTCCGGCCGTAGTGGACGGTCTCGATGCAGTGAGGCGGATTCTCGGTATCGAGCGCCGGCAGCAGCGGGGTCCCCGCCCGGGGATCCGTGCTCCAGGACTGCACCCGGTTGTCGGGTGTCTGGACCATGAGTTCGTCAACCCGCCAGACGGCGAAGGAGGCCGGCGAGCCCGGTGCCAGCTGGCCCAGCATCGGGTTCACCGCACCGGCCGACCGCCAGCCGGCCCGGGTATGGGCGATGAAGGCCGCCCGCGCCGACACCGCCTCGGCGGGATTGCTGTGTTCGATGCAGGCCCGCACTGAGGCCCACGGGTCAAGGGGCGTGACGGGACTGTCCGAGCCCATGGAGACCGGCACCCCGGCCGCCAGCAGGGACCCGAAACGGTTCATGCCCATCCGGCGTTCATCACCGAGGCGCTGCGCGTACAGCCCCTCCGGGTGACCCCAGAGCGCGTCGAAGACCGGCTGGGCGCTGACTGTCACCCCGAAGTGGACCAGGGCGGCGATCGCGGCGTCGTCGGTCATCTCGACGTGCTCGAGCCGGTGGCGGGAACGGCGCACCGCCTCGATGCCCAGCCTCCGCTCGGCCTCCCCCAGGCCGGCGATGACGACGTCGAGCCCGGCGTCGCCGATCACATGGAAGCCGGCCTGCACCCCCTCGGCGGTCGCGGCCGTGAGGTGTGCGCCGACGGCCGGCGCGTCGAGGAAGACGTGTCCGCGGTTTCCCGGGTCGTCGCTGTAGGGATCCCGCAGGGCCGCGGTGCGCGAGCCGATCGAACCGTCGACATTGAGGTCGCCCGCGAGGCCCGCCAGGCGGCCGTCGAAGGAGGCGAGCAGGCTCCGGACCTCCTCCGGGGAGGAGACGGCCTCGGCCCAGTAGGGAATCACCCCGGGCAGGTCCTCGCCGCCGTCCGCGGCGCCGAGGGCGAGCAGGCCTTCGAGGTCCTCCCGGGGCGAGATGTGCGGTGCTGCCATCTCAACGACGGCGACGATGCCGCGGGAGGCGGCGTGGGCGAGGGCTGCGCGCTGCAGGGCGGCGCGGTCGGCGGGGGCCAGGGCGCGGGTCGCGAGCCGGGCCGCCGTGTGGGCGGCGCGCACCAGGAAACCGTCGTTCCAGCCGTCGAGCCCCGCAAGGCCCAACGAGGCGGCAAGGGTCCCGGACACGACGGCCGAATGCACATCCGCCCGGGCCAGGTAGACAGAGCGCCCGCCCGAGGCAGCATCCAGCTCGCCGGCCGTCGGCACGCGCCGTTCGGGCCACCGGGACTCGTCCCAGCCATGGCCGAATATCGGACCCTCGTGCGCAGCGGCCGCGGCACGGACGCGCCCGAGCAGGTCCGCCAGGCTGGTGCAGGCCGACAGGTCGACCGAGGTGAGCCCCAGTCCGGTCTCGGTGGTATGGAAATGGGAGTCCACGAAACCCGGGGCGATCAGGGCGCCGTCGAGGTCGACGGTGCGGACCCCGGGCCCGCCGAGGTTCGCCGCGGCATGCTCGCCACCGATCCAGGCGACCGTGCCGCCGTCGACGAGCATGGCGGTGGCAAAGGGGTCGGCTGGGCTGTAGACGGAGCCGTTGCGGTACAGGACGGGGCGCTGGGAATCCATGGAGTGGTACTGGGGCTTTCGCTAGGAGGGGGAGATCGTGGGGTGGTGCTGGCTATTCGGTGATGTTGGAGTAGGCGACGACGCCGCGGCGGATCAGGGCGATGGCCTTGACGCAGCGCCCGTGAAGGCCCTCGGGCAGGTCGCGGACCTTGGCAAGCTGATCGAGCAGGTCGATGACCTGCTTGGCCCAGCGGACGAAGTCGCCGGCGGCGAGTTCCGTGCCGCTGAGGGCGGCCTGCAGCGGGCGGCCCTGGGCCCACTTGTACATGGGCCAGACGAGCCCGAGTTCGGGCTCCCCCGTCACGGGCAGGCGGTGCTGCTCCTCGCTGTCGGTCAGGCGGGACCATTCACGGATGATGATGTCCACCGAATTTTCGAGCCCGAAGCTCGGCAGAACCGGGCGCAGTCCGCGCTCCTCACGCTTGGCCTGGTACACCAGCACCGAGGCGACCGCGGCGAGCTCGGCGGCGTCGAGTTCGTCGAAGGCCCCGTTTTCAACCGAAAGGGCGATGAGGAGGTCCTTCTCCCCGTAGATGCGGCGAAGTTTCTGCCCCGCGGGGGTGATCTTCAGGCCGGTCTCGGCGTCCGGTGCCACGTAGCCGTAACCGGCCAGCACCTCGGAGACCCGGTCGAAGGTCTTCGCGATGGTGTTGGTCCTGCCGCGGATCTGCCCGGCGAGCCGGTCGGTCTCCTTGCGCAGCTTCAGCCAGCGCTCGGACCAGCGGGCGTGCTGTTCACGCTCGCTGCAGCCGTGGCAGGGGTGGGCGCGCAGGCGCCGGCGCAGGTCGGTGATGGCCCGCTCCTCGGCGGCCGCAGTCGAGGAGTGAAGCCCGTTCCCCCGGTCGGAGCCGCGGCGCGGCGGCCGCTTCTCCTGCAGCGCGTTGCGCAGGGAGGACGTAAGGTCGCGGCGGTCCTTCGGGCTGCGGGCGCTGAAGCTCTTGGGGATGCGGATGCGCGAGAGGATTTCGATGGGCCCGTCCAGGTCCTGGACGCCCACCCGCCGGATCTGCGTGTCGATGGTCAGCACGGTGGGACGCGGCTCCCGGGAGGGATCGCTGTCGAGCACCACGGCGTACCCCTGGCTGCGGCCGCCGGGCACATCGATGACGTCGCCCGGCCGCAGCGCCTCAAGTGATGCCTCCGCCGCTGACCGTGCGAAGCGGGAGCGGTCGCGGGAGGCACGCTGTTCGAGGTCGGAGAGTTCCCGCCGCAGGCTGGCGTACTCGCGGAAGTCCCCGAGGTGGCAGGTCATCGACTTCTCATAGCCGCGCAGGGATTCCTCCCGGCTGCGCAGCTGCTTGGCCATCCCGACGACGGAGCGGTCGGCCTGGAACTGCGCGAAGGAGGTTTCGAGGATCTCCCGGGAGCGTTCCTGCCCGAACTGGGCGATGAGGTTGATGCTCATGTTGTAGGTCGGGCGGAAGCTCGAGTTCAGCGGATAGGTGCGGCGGGAGGCGAGCCCGGCGACGGCCCCGGGGTCGGTGCCCGGCTGCCACAGCACCACGGCGTGGCCCTCGACGTCGATGCCGCGGCGCCCGGCCCGGCCGGTGAGCTGGGTGTACTCCCCCGCGGTGACGTTGACGTGGGCCTCGCCGTTGAACTTGTCGAGCTTCTCCAGCACCACCGAGCGGGCCGGCATGTTCACGCCCAGGGCGAGGGTTTCGGTGGCGAAGACGGCCTTGACCAGGCCGGCGGCGAACAGCTTCTCGACGACCTCCTTGAAGGTCGGCAGCATGCCGGCGTGGTGGGCGGAGAAGCCGCGGATCAGGCCTTCGCGCCAGGTCCAGAAGCCGAGGATCTCAAGGTCGTCCCGCGGAATCTCCTGGGTCGCCTCATCGATGGTCCCGCTGATGGTCGCCCGCTCGTCCTCCGTGGTGAGCCACAGGCCGGCGTGCAGGCACTGGGTGACGGCGGCCTCGCACCCGTTGCGGGAGAAGATGAACGTGATCGCCGGCAGCAGGCCGGCGCGGTCAAGCGCGGTGATGACCTGGGGCCGGCTCGCACGGCGCACGAGGGTCTCCTGCGGCCGGCGCGCGGGCGCCCTTCCCCGGCGTCCGGAGCCCCAGCCCGCGCGCTGGTTCAGCCGGACCTCGTTGCTCGCCAGTTCGAGCAGTTCGGGATTGACCTCGTAGAAGTCCCGGGCCCCGCCCTCCGGGCCGGACGGCGCCGCCTCGTCGAAGGCCACGTCGCCGGCGAAGAGGTCAAGCAGGTTCGATCCGACCATCACGTGCTGCCACAACGGCACCGGCCGGTGCTCGGACACGACGACGTCCGTGTCGCCCCGGACCGTATCGAGCCAGGCCCCGAATTCCTCTGCATTGGACACCGTGGCGCTGAGGGAGACAAGCTTCACCTCCGTCGGCAGGTGGATGATCACTTCCTCCCAGACCGCACCGCGGAACCGGTCGGCCAGGTAGTGCACCTCGTCCATGACGACGTACCCGAGGTCATCGAGCGTCTCGGAGTTCGCATAGAGCATGTTCCGAAGGACTTCGGTGGTCATGACGACGACGTCCGCGTCGGGGTTGATGGTCGTGTCCCCGGTGAGCAGTCCCACCCGCTCCGAACCGTGGACCGCGGCCAGTTCGGAGTACTTCTGGTTGCTGAGGGCCTTGATCGGTGTGGTGTAGAAGGCCTTGAGGCCCTGCTGCAGGGCGAGGTAGACGGCGAACTCCCCCACGACGGTCTTCCCGGCTCCTGTTGGCGCGGCGACAAGGACTCCTTTGCCGGCTTCGAGGGAGGTGCAGGCGTCCCGCTGGAAGGGATCGAGTTCGAACGAGAGCGTGTTCTCGAAGGCGAAAAGCTGGGTCCGTGCCATCGCGTTGCGGATCTTGGCCGCCTGATAGCGCTCTGCGGGGGTGCTCATCTTTCAACCCTAAACGCTGGGCCGGGGCGGGGCACGCATCACCGGCCCCTGGACGCCGCTACAGTCCCTCGATGGTTGAAGCCGAGTCGGCGGTGGCGTCCAGCTCGGCCTCGCGGGCGGCGTTGCGCCGGGCGCGCCGCTTGTCGTTGAGCAGGCACAGGCCGATGGCGGCGAAGAAGAGCACGAGCATCGGCACGGCGAGGTAGAACATGCTCACCGCATCGGCGCCGGGTGCGGCCATCGCGGCGAAGAGGCAGACGAGGAAGACGGTGATGCGCCAGGCCTTGAGGACCTGCCGTCCGGAGATCAGTCCCACGAGGTTCAGCCCGAACAGCACCACCGGGAGCAGGAACGCGATCCCGAAGGCGAGCATCAGGCGCAGGATGAAGGTGATGAACACCGACACCGTGATGATGTTAGTGAACCCGCCGGGAGTGAAGTCGGTCAGGACCCTCACCGCGTTGGGCAGGACCAGCCAGGCGAGGTAGATGCCGGCGAGGAACAGGGGTACGGCCACCGCGATGAAGGACAGCGAGATGCGCCGCTCCTTGGCGTGCAGCCCGGGCGTGATGAACGCCCACAGCTGGTACAGCCAGACCGGGCTGGAGATGATCAGCCCCAGGAAGACCGAGACCTGGATGAGCAGGTCGAACGGGGAGGCGACGGCGTCGAAGTTCAGGGCCGCACTGCGGCCCTCCCGCTCGTTGAGGTCCTGGATGGGCGCCGCGAGGGCTTCAAGGACGGGGTTGTAGATGAAGAAGCCGACCACCGTGCCGGCGACCACCGCCAGCCCGGACTTGAACAACCGGATGCGTGCTTCGCGCAGGTGTTCCTTGAGAGCCATCCGCCCTTCGGGGTTGGCCTTGCGCCCTCGGGTCCGTGCCATGGTGCCTAGGGGGTGGAGCCCGGCGTTCCGCCCGGTGCCGAAGGAGAGCCACCGGCCGCTCCGGGGGGATTGTGCGGGGCGGCCGTCGGCTGCCCCGGCGCGCCGTGGGTCCGCGCGTCAGGACCGGAGGAGACGATGTTTCCCTCGACAGGCGCGCCTGCGGTGCCGCTGCCGGTGTTGTTCTCGTCCTTCATCTGCTTGACCTCGGACTTGAAGATGCGCAGCGACTGGCCGGCGCTGCGCGCCAGTCCGGGGAGCTTCGGCGCACCGAAAAGTAGGATCGCGATCACGATAAGAATGACGATGTGCCAGCCTTCGAGCCTCATGCCAGGTTCCTCTCCTAGGTCCTCTTCAGTTTAGGTCATAGATCGGGGCCGCCGTGCAGCGACCGGGGCCGCCGCCGGTGCCGGTCCGGCTCCCGGCCGCGGGATGCACGGGCCGGGACGGGACTGGGCCGTTCCGTGTCCTCCGCGAATTCATTCAACGTTAAGGCGCTTCGTACGCGGAGGCGGCTCAGAGGTGCGGAAGGTCGCGCAGCAGCTGGGGCCGCCGGTTCTCGGCCCGGCGCCGGATCCGCCGCTCGCGCCGCCGCCCCTGGCGCAGCAGCCGGGCTTCGTGGTTGGCCCGGCGGACCTCCGCGGGCTGCTCAAAAACGGCGGGGCCGGGGGAATCGGAGGCCTCCCCCGCGGCGGAACCGGAAGCACGCGTGGGAGGCGCAGCATCGAGAAGCGATGACGCCTTCTCGAACTCGTCCAGCGTCCTCATCGCCTTCCGGAAGACCCGGAAGCCCACGGCGAGCAGGAACAGGGCGCTGACCGCCACCAGGGCGATCCACAGAACCAACCACATCCACCACCACATTGCTTCAGTCTAAGCCGCGGTCGACGCCAGGGCCGCCTCGAGCCAGCGCAGGACCTCGGCACGCAGGTCCCGCGGCCCGGCCACGGCCGCCGAGCCGCCGAGCCCGGCGATGAGGCCGGGGAGCCATGCCACCGAGCCGACCCGCAGTTCGGCGGCGAGGGAGCCCGCGCCCAGTTCCTCGGTCCGCACGGCGTTGTACTGGGCCGCGATCCACCGGGCGGGTTCCTTCAGCACCAGCACGATGCGCCGGTCATCCGGCGAGGGGGTGTAGAGCCCTGTGGACGGTGCCGCGTTCGAGGGCGGCCCCGCCTCGCCGCCCCGGGTGACGGGCCGGTCCGTGAGGCGGACGTCCTGGATGCGGTCGAGCCGGAAGTTCCGGAACCCGGCCGATCCGATGCACCAGGCCTCCACATACCAGCGGTCGTCCTGGGAGAAGGCACGGACCGGTTCGATGACCCGCTCGGTGATCTCGTCGCGGGCCGGCACCAGGTAGGACATCTCCACCTGGACGCCGCGCCGGAGGGCCTCCTGGAACAGCTCGAGGTGGGGCTGAACCTCATCCTCGCTCAGCCGGGTCCCGACGACAGTGCCCATCCGGGCCGCATCACCGGCCGCCGCGGTGAGCTTCGCCTGGGCCGTGGACAGGGCCGGATGGGCGGCGATGCCCGGCAGGTCCCGCAGCGCCTGGAGGCCGACGATGAGGGTGCATGCCTCGTCCATCGCCAGGCGCACCGGCTGGGAGAGGTTGCGGGCGTTGCTCAGGTAGATCCTGCCGCCCTCGACGTCCACGTCCATCAGTCCGTCGGGGTAGTGGCGCGGACCGCTGACGAACAGCAGGTCGAGGTCGCGGGTCAGCTGGGCCTCGCTGACCTCGAACCGCTGCGCCGTCTCCCTGAGGTCGGCTCCGGGGTGGGCCAGCAGGTAGGGCACCAGGTCGAGCAGGCGCAGCAGATGGTCCTGGGCCGAGGATTTCCGGCGCGGCGCCGTCCCCTGCCCTCCGGTGAGCTCGACCTCCGGTGCGGTGCGGGCGGCGTCGAGGGCTCCGGTGAGCAGCCCACGCACCCGGGCGCCGAGCTCGGCCGGTTCGACGACGGAGGCGTTGGCGCCGAAGCCGGCGACCTCCGCGGCGAGGGCCGGCAGGCCGGTGTAGGGGACGCGGAGGCGGTCCCAGTCCTCGCCGTGTTCGACGAGGGTCGACCCCCGGCGCACCCGCAGGATGTTGCAGGTGCCGGGGCGGACGAGCAGTTCGGCGGTCCCCTCGGCGTCGCGCCGGGTCAGTGAGGCCAGGGCCGCGTTGATGTCGAAGGACTCGGGCGGCTCGAAGCCGCCTTCGCGCAGGGTCGGCGGTGACGTCATCCGGGACAGGCGGAAGAACCGTTCGGCCTGCCGGTCCGCGTCGAACCCGACAAGGTACCAGTGCCCGAACCGCGAGCCCATCCCCCACGGCCGCACCGTGCGTTTTTCCTCGCGTCCCGTACTGGCTGCCCGGTAGGTGAACGTGATGGTCCGGCGGGCGGCCATGGCGCGCCACACCTCGTCCCAGTACGGTTCGCTGGTGCGGATCCTCGGCTGGACGGGCAGCAGCGCGGGCGGCTCGGTGCCCGGGGTCCGCAGGCTGAGTTTCCGCATGGCCCGGGAGGCGGCGGAGTCGAGCGAGGCCGGGTCCCACATCCCCGCCGCGAGGCTGAGGAAGGTGTACTCCTCGGCGGTGAAGGTCACCCCCGTGAGCTGGTACTCCTCGGCGTTGATGCGGTAGCGCTGCACCGTGTTGTCGGTCTCGAAGAGGGGATCCTCGCTGAAGGACTCAAGCGGAATGCCCTGCTCCCGCAGCATCGCCTTGTCCCGGTCGAAGAGCTTCTCCCGGGCAGCCGGCGTGGGCGCCTCACGGTACAGTTCGATTTCCTCGAACAGTTCCTCCTTGCTGAAACCGCGTTTGCTGGACAGCAGCAGGATCACCAGGGTCAGGAGTCGTTCGGTTCGTTTTGCGGACACGGGAGTTACCTTACCTGCCTCCGAACCGCCGCCGGACCAGCCCTTTCCCTGCCCGGAAACAGCACTGCCGCCCGGCGCCGGGGCGCGGGCGGCAGCTGCCGAAGGTGGAGAGGCTCAGCGCACGTCGAGCAGGTCGACGACGAAGATCAGGGATTCGTTCGGGCCGATCGCCGAGCCGGCGCCGCGGTCGCCGTAGGCAAGCTCGGAGGGGATCTCAAGCCGGCGGCGGCCGCCGACCTTCATGCCCAGCAGGCCCTGGTCCCAGCCCTGGATGACCTGGCCGACGCCGACCTTGAAGTCGAGCGGTGCTCCGCGGTTCCAGGACGCGTCGAACTCCTCGCCGGTGGAAAACGCGACGCCGACGTAGTGGGTGGAGACGGTGTCCCCGGGCGTGGCCGCCTTGCCGTTGCCTTCAATGAGGTCCTCGATGACGAGTTCGGTGGGTGCGCCGTGGCTCGGGAAGTCGATCTCCGGCTTGGACCGGTCGAATTCGCGCTGTCCAAATGACATGGTTCTCCTTCGCAGGGTGGGGGTGTTCGGGTGGTGCGGTTACTTGGCGGCCTTGCCGGTGATCTCCACGAAGAACACGAGCGTGCCGGAGGGGCGGCCCTCGGGTGCCGGGTCGCCGTAGCCCCAGGCGCCGGGGATGACCAGCAGGACCTGTGAGCCGACCTTCTGGCCGGCGAGGCCCTTGGTCCAGCCCTCGATGACGCCGGTCAGCGGGAACTCGGCGGGCTCGCCGCGCTCGAAGCTCGAGTCGAACTGCTCGCCGTCCTCCCAGCGCCAGCCGCTGTAGTTGGCGGTGAT
The DNA here is from genome assembly GCF_902805515.1 of uncultured Arthrobacter sp. Classification (GTDB taxonomy): domain Bacteria; phylum Actinomycetota; class Actinomycetes; order Actinomycetales; family Micrococcaceae; genus Arthrobacter_D. The sequence goes on from NZ_CADCTE010000186.1 coordinate 24,243, forward strand.
CGTGTCGGACTCGGCGACGACCTCGCCGTCGCCCTCCTTGAGGACCTTCACCACGAGGTCCTTGGACGGCTCGTTGTCGGGGATGGTGACCTCGGGCGCGCCGTCCTTGGCGAACTTGAACGTGGGCAGCTTGCCCTCGTCGTCGAGCTTGCTGACGTCCTCGGGAGACAGGATCTTGGGCTCCGGGGCGGGGTCCTTGGCGGAGATGATCTTCAGGACCACCAGCTGCTGCGGGGTGGCCTCCTGGCCTTCGGCGGGTTCCTCGATCGGGCGGGTGTACCCGACCTGGGCTCCGACCTTCGTGCCGACCAGGACCTCGTACAGCTCGGCGTCCTGCTCCTTGAGCGTGTCGTCAACGGGCAGCGGCTGAGGCTGGCCGCCTTCGTAGGTGTCACCGAGCTTGCTGCCGTCCTCGGCGTTGAAGAACGCGGCGTTGAAGGTGATCTGCTGGCCGGCCTTGATGGCCTTGCCGTCGCCCTCGACGAGGGTCTTCACGGCGGGAGCGGTGACCTTCAGGGGCGTGTCGAACTCGACCTTGGGGGCCTTCTTGTCACTGCCGCCGCTGACGGTGACCGACTCGAAGACGTCGGCGTCGCCGGCCGACTTCCCGGTCGACGCGCCACCGCATGCGGTGAGCGCGAGCAGCAGGGGCAGGAGGAACAAAAGTATCCGTCGCACAGAACTTCTTTCGCAGGAGTTGTCGGTAGTTCAGGCAGCGCCCATCCGGACGGGCATCTTCAAGCCTAACGGTTTCCGGGCGGCGTTTTCTCCCCCGGCCCGCACCCCGCGGTGCCCGCCGGTGTGTTCAGAGGTGCTCGAGGAGGGCCTCGACCCGCTCATCGACCGATTTGAAGGGGTCCTTGCAGAGGATGGTCTGCTGGGCCCGGTCGTTGAGTTTAAGGTGGACCCAGTCCACGGTGTAGTCGCGGTTGGCTTCCTTGGCCCGCCGCACGAACTCCCCGCGCAGCCGGGCCCGGGTGGTCTGCGGCGGGGTGTCGACGGCCTCCTTGACGACGACGTCGTCGACCACCCGCAGCGCCTCCCCCCGGGCCTGGAGCAGGAAGAACAGGCCCCGGCTGCGGGAGATGTCGTGGTAGGTCAGATCGAGCTGCGACACCCGGGCGGAGTCGAGTTCGACCCCGTTGCGCTCCATGTACCGGTCGACGAGCTTCTTCTTGATCGCCCAGTCCACCTCCCGGTCGATCGCCGAGGTGTCCCCCGTCTCGATCGCGTCGAGGGTGCGCTCCCACAGGCTCAGCACCGCCGGGACGTGCGCGTGGTGCGCACCGTTCGTGTCAACGAAGGCGCGGGCGCGGGCGAGGTACTCCCGCTGCATGTCCAGGGCGGTGATATGGCGACCGTTGGCGAGCTTCAGCAGCTGCCGGCCCGAGAGGTCGTGGGAGATCTCCCGGATGCTGCGGATCGGGTTCTCGAGGCGGAAGTCACGCATCATGGCCCCGGCCTCGACCATGCGCAGGATCAGGTCGACGGAGCCGATCTTCAGGCGGGTCGTCGTCTCGGACATGTTGGAGTCCCCGGCGATGATGTGGAGCCGGCGGAAGAATTCGGCGTCGGCGTGCGGTTCGTCGCGGGTGTTGATGATGGGCCGGGACCGGGTGGTGGCCGAGGAGATGCCCTCCCAGAGGTGGTCGGCGCGCTGCGAGAACGCGTACAGGGAGCCGTTCTGGGTCTTGAGCACCTTGCCGGCGCCGACGAGGAGCTGCCGGGTGACCAGGAACGGGATGAGGATGTCGGCGAGCCGGCCGAACTCCAGCTTGCGCGGTATGAGGTAGTTCTCGTGGCTGCCGTAGGAGTTCCCGGCCGAATCGGTGTTGTTTTTGAACAGGTAGATATTGCCGTTGTAGCCCTCCTGCCCGAGCTTGCGCTGGGCCTCAACCACGAGGTCCTCGAGGATCAGCTCGCCGGCGCGGTCCTGGGCGATCAGCTGCGCCAGGTCGTCGCATTCGGCCGTCGCATACTCCGGGTGCGATCCCACATCGAGGTAGAGCCGTGACCCGTTGGTCAGGAACACATTGGAGGACCGCCCCCAGCTGACGACCTTCCGGAAGAGATATCGAGCCACCTCCTCGGGCGAGAGGGGGCGCGAGTTGGGCCCCGAGTAGGAGATGCCGAACTCAGTTTCGATTCCGAAGATACGCCGGTCCATTAGACAGGGCTTTCCCGAGAGGTGAGCATGGTTTCGAGTTCAGGGATGCCGATGCGCCGGAACGCCCGGTGGGTGCCGCGGGCCACTTCCGGGTCGCGGTCGAGCACCGCCACTTCAAGCGATTCCGGCCCCAGCTGGGGGCCGGCACCCGTGGAGCCGTCCTGCCGCAGCGAGTGCACCGCGGCGCGGACGGCCTGCGGGAAGTCGAGGTCCTCGGAGAAGCTGCTGCGCAGCACCTCCACCACGGCCTCCGCCGCGCCGCCCATCACGACGAACCCCTTTTCGTCGGCGATCGAGCCGTCGAAGGTGAGGCGGTACAGGTGGTCCGCGGCGGGCTGCTCCCCCACCTCGGCGACCACCAGTTCGACCTCGAACGGTTTGCTCTCGGCGGTGAAGACGGCGCCGAGGCTCTGGGCGTACACGCTGGCCAGGCCGCGGGCGGTGACGTCTTCGCGGTCGTAGGAGTAGCCCCGGACGTCGGCGTAGCGGATGCCGGCCTGCCTCAGGCTCTCGAACTCGTTGTACTTCCCCACGGCGGCGAAGGCGATGCGGTCGTAGATCTCGCCGAGCTTGTGCAGCGACGGCGATGGGTTTTCGGCGACCAGGGCGATGCCGTCGCGGCAGCTGAGCACGATGACCGAGCGGCCGCGGCCGATCCCCTTCCGCGCGAAGTCGGCGCGGTCCCGCATGAGCTGCTCGGGCGATACGTAGAACTGCTGGGTCATGGTCTAGGCCTCCCGTCCTGCAATGGAGCGGCTTGCGATGACATTCCGCGCCGTCGTCTCAAGTTCCCGGTCCGGAATCCGCCGCGTGCCCGCACTGTTGACGGTGTACACGACCGGCCACAGCTCGCGGACGACGTCGGGTCCGCCGGTGGCCGAGTCGTCATCGGCGGCGTCGTACAGGGCCTCGACCGCCACCTGCACCGCGGAGGCTTCGTCGAGGTTCGGCTTCCACAGTTTCTTCAACGAACCGCGCGCAAACGCCGATCCCGAGCCGACGCTGTGGTGCTCCTGTTCCTCATACCGACCGCCGGTGACGTCGAAGGAGAAGAGCCGCCCTTCATGGCGGCTGGTGTCGTAGCCGGCGAAGAGCGGCACGACGGCGAGCCCCTGCAGCGCCATGGGAAGGTTCTGCCGGACCATGGCGGCCAGCCGGTTTGCCTTCCCGTCGAGGCTCATGCGGGTGCCTTCGATCTTCTCGTAGTGCTCGAGTTCGACCTGGAACAGGCGGGTCAGGTCGAGGGCGATCCCGGCGGTGCCGGCGATGCCGAGCACCGAGAACATATCGGCGGGGAAGACCTTCTCGATGTGCCGGCTGGCGATGACGTTGCCCATGGTGGCCCGGCGGTCCCCCGCCATCAGCACCCCACCGCCGAAGGTCAGCGACACGATCGTCGTTGCGTGCGGGGCGAGGGCCGGGCCGGCGCCGGAGGCCGGGAAGTCAACGCGGCTGCGCGAAGCCAGCAGGTCGGGGTGATGGCGCCCGAGATGGTCCGAGAACGACGTCGATGCCGCCCGGGCGACCGTTGCTGCAGCTTCTTCCGGCATCATTGCCTTTACTGCCCACCCTTCTGGACGAAGCCCCTGACGAACTCTTCGGCGTTGGACTCAAGCACCCCGTCAATCTCGTCGAGCAGGTCGTCGACGCCCTGGGTTTCCGCGGTGTCCGAGGCGGAGGCGGGAGCGGCGGGAGGCTCCGCCGGGGTCTCTTCCTGCTCCTCGGTGCGTGTGCCTGTGGCCTTGTGATCCTGTGTTGCCATGATGAGCACCCTTCGGTTTCGGTTCTGCTGCTTCTATGGTGCCACGCGCGGTTCCGGCCCGCTCAACAATCGGGTGAGGAAGTCTTCGGCGGTGGCGGATTCCTGAAAAAGCCTCTCCGTGAGCTGAGCGGTGCCGCGCAGCGGCTCCCGCGTCTGCACCCGTTGAAGCCGGTTCTGCGAGGGAATTTCGAAGATGATCGAGTCCCAGCTGGCCCCGACAACCTCCGCGGGGAAGTTGGCGATGCACTTGCCCCGGAAGTAGGCGCGCGTGTCCCGCGGCGGCTCGGCGACCGCACGCTCCACCTGCGCCGGGGTGACCAGCAGTTCCACCTGCCCGCGCTGGGCCAGCCGGTGGTAGATCCCCTTGCTGGGCCGCAGGTCGGCGTACTGGAGGTCGACCAGGGCGAGCCGGTGATTGTCCCAGCCAACCGAGTCGCGGTCGCGGTAGGCCTGCAGAATCTTCAGCTTCGCGACCCAGTCGACGGAGGCCGCGGCGTCCATCGGGTCGCGCCGGAGCACCCCGATCAGCGTCCCCCACCGGTCCAGCACGTCCCGGGTCTGTGGATCGGCGCCGCCGGCGCAGGCCGCCGCGGCTGCGTCGAAGTACATCTCCTGGAGATCCAGCGCCGTGACCTGCCGCCCGTCGGCGAGCCGCACCGTGCTCTGCAGCGACGGGTCGTGGCTGATGTCCTGGAGGGCGTGGACGGGCTCTGCGAGTTCGGGCACCGGACACAGGTCCCGTTCGATGAGGGAGAGCACCAGGGAGGTGGTGCCCAGCTTCAGGTAGTTCGACACCTCGTTGAGGTTCGCGTCGCCGATGATGACATGGAGCCTCCGGTACTTCTCCGCCACCGCGTGGGGTTCGTCGCGGGTGTTGATGATGGGCCGGCGGACCGTGGTCTCCAGCCCGATCTCGTTCTCGAAGAAGTCGGCCCGCTGGCTGATCTGGAAGCCGGGCCGCTGGTGGGTGGCACCGATGCCGACGCGGCCCGCCCCGCACAGCACCTGGCGGGAGACGAAGAAGGGGATCAGCGCCGCGGCCAGGTTCCCGAAGGGGACGCTGCGGGGCACGAGATAGTTCTCGTGCGACCCGTAGGAGACGCCCTTGTTGTCGGTGTTGTTCTTATAGAGATGGACGGGTGAAAAGCCCGGGGTGCCGGCGATGCGCTCCATGGCCGCCAGCGCCACCCGGTCCCCGGCCCGGTCCCACAGGACGGCGTCGAGGGGGTTGGTCACCTCCGGGCTCGAGTATTCGGGGTGGGCATGGTCCACATAGAGGCGGGCGCCGTTGTTGAGCACCAGGTTCATCAGCACCGCGGTGTCCTGCGGGTCGGCGCCCTCGGCCAGCGCCACCTGCTCGGCCGTGAGCACGGGCGGCTCGTCCGTCAGCTGCGAGGGATGGGCCGACCCCCGGTCAACGAGCCAGCCCCTCGCGTCGGTCAGGGGCGCTTCGTCGGTGTAGTCCCACCGCGTGCCGGCCAGGTTGCCGAGGCCCTCCCGCAGCGTCGCGGCGTAGGCGTTGACCACCTGGGAGGAGAGCATCGTGGGGTTCGCCGCGGGCAGGCCCGGGGCGATGATGCCGTATTCGGTCTCCGTACCCATGACCCGGTGCACCGACACCCCTCCCGTGGAGTCCGGCCCGACCGGGGCCATCCGGTCCACTCCTGGAGTTGGGATCATAGATACTGGCCGGTGTTTGCCGCCGTCTCGATGGCCTTGCCCGGTTCCTGCCCGGCCTTGCCCTGGACGATGGTGCGGATGTAGGTGATCCGCTCCCCCTTCTTGCCCGAGATCCTCGCCCAGTCGTCGGGGTTGGTGGTGTTGGGCATGTCCTCGTGCTCGCGGAACTCGTCGACGACCGCACGCATGAAGTGCTCGATGCGCAGCCCCTTGCTTCCCTCGAGCAGCAGGTCCTTGATCGCGTACTTCTTGGCCCGGTCGACGACGTTCTGGATGACCGCCCCGGAGTTGAAGTCCTTGAAGTACAGCATCTCGGTATCGCCGTTGGCGTAGGTCACCTCGAGGTACTCGTTCGACTTCTCGGTCGAGTACATCTTCTCGACGGTGCGCCGGATCATCTCCTGCACGGTGACGGCCACGTTCCCGCCGTGTTCGGCCAGGTCGTCGGCGTGCAGCGGCAGGTCCTCGGTGATGTACTTCGCGAAGATCTCGGCCGCCCCCTCGGCGTCCGGGCGGTGGATCTTGATCTTCACGTCGAGCCGGCCCGGCCGCAGGATCGCCGGATCGATCATGTCCTCGCGGTTCGAGGCACCGATCACGATGACGTTCTCAAGCTTCTCCACGCCGTCGATCTCGCTGAGCAGCTGCGGGACGATGGTGGTCTCGACGTCGGAGGACACCCCGGTGCCGCGGGTGCGGAACAGGGAGTCCATCTCATCGAAGAACACCACGACGGGGCTGCCGTCCGAGGCCTTCTCGCGCGCGCGGGCGAAGATCAGCCGGATGTGGCGCTCGGTCTCCCCCACATACTTGTCGAGCAGCTCGGGACCCTTGATGTTGAGGAAGTAGCTGCGGACCTGCTCAGTGCCGGCGCGTTCGGCGGCGCGGGCGGCAAGCGAACTGGCCACTGCCTTGGCGATCAGGGTCTTGCCGCAGCCGGGAGGCCCGTAGAGCAGGATCCCCTTGGGCGGCTTCAGCCCGTGCTCGCGGTAGAGGTCGGGGTGGAGGTAGGGCAGTTCGACGGCGTCGCGGATCTGCTCGATCTGCGGCCCAAGCCCGCCGATGTCCTCGTAGCCGATGTCGGGGACCTCCTCGAGCACGAGGTTCTCCACCTCGCTGCGGGCCACCTTCTCCAGCCCGTACCCCGACTTCGTGTCGACGGCCAGCGCATCACCGACGCGGATGCGCTGGGACCGCAGCGGCCCGCTGAGGCGAATGACCCGCTCGTCGTCGGTCCGCCCCACGACGAGCGCGCGGTCCTTGCCGAGCAGTTCCTTCACCGTCACGATTTCCCCGGCCCGCTCGTAGCCGAGGGCGGCCACGATGGTCAGTGACTCGTTCAGGAGCACCTCCTGGCCCGGGGAGAGCTGGCGGACGTTGATCAGCGGGCTCACCGTCACCCGCAGCTTCCGGCCGGACTGCAGAATGTCCGCGGTGTCCTGCACCGTGGCCTGGGTGGTGGTTCCCGGTTCGGCGGGCTGCTGGACGTTCACCTGGATCACCGTGGCGAAGCTGAAGGGCGCCGCGCCCTCCTTCTCAAGTGCGGCTTTCAGCCTCACAATCTCGGTCCGCGCCGCCTCGAGGGCTCCGACGAGCCGGGCATTGTTCTGCGTAGCCGTCGCCAACTGCCTGTCGATGTACCGAAGCTTGTCCCGCAGCACATTCAGCTGCCGCTGGACCACTGAGTTCTCCGCAGCCGCGGCGGAGTGGTGCTGGCCGGTCCGGTCGGGTTGGGAAGCGTAGTCTTCAGAGTCCGACATATCGTGTCGCCACCTTCACTCGGCATTGAACTATAGTTCGACCATAGCGCAGGACCGGCGGCAAATGCCCGCATCGTTGCCTAATTGTGGCGGGCGCACCTACCCCCTATAGGCCGGACCCGGCGCTCGTTCCGGCGTCTTTTTCCGTGTCCTTTTCCGCGTCCCGGCGGGCCTGGGCCTCCTCCGGCGGGAGCGCCCCGCGCTGGATGGTGGAGGACGCGTCCCGGGCGACCCGGCGCAGCCTCTTGTCGGAAACCTCCCGCTCCCCTACCGCCTGCGGGGTCCATGCGTTAAGGTCCTCGTCGCTGAAGTCGGTCTTGGACGGCCGCCGCTTCTGGACCAGGCCGGTGGCGCCGTCGGCCAGGCGCCGGGCGGTGAGCAGGAACCCGGTGTGCGCCACCATGCGGTGGTCGGGGCGCACGGCGAGGCCCTCAAGGTGCCAGCCGCGCACCATCGATTCCCAGGCCTCAGGCTCCGTGAACCGCCCGTCGGCGCGGATGGCCTCCGCGGTGCGGGAGAGCTGGGTGACCGTGGCGACGTAGTTGATCCAGACACCGCCGGGGGCCAGCACGGTGGCGACCGCGTCGAGGCATTCCCAGGGCGCCAGCATGTCGAGCACCACCCGGTCGACGCTTCCGGGCTCCTCCTCGACGAGCACCTGCTCCTGGAAGTCGCCCAGGGAGACCCGCCAGGCGGGGTGCGGTCCGCCGAAAATCGTCTCCACGTTGCCCTTGGCGATTTCGGCGAACTCCGGCCGGCGCTCGAAGGAGTGAAGGTACCCGGCGTCCCCGACGGCACGCAGCAGCGAGATGGACAGTGCGCCGGAACCGACGCCCGCCTCGACCACGCGCGCACCCGGGAAGATGTCGCCCATGGTGACGATCTGCGCGGCGTCCTTGGGGTAGACCACTGCGGCACCGCGGGGCATCGAGAGCACGAAGTCCGAAAGCAGCGGCCGGAGCGTCTGGTACAGCTGGCCGGTGGTGTTGGGGAGGACCGTGCCCTCGGGCTGACCGATGATGGTGTCGTGCAGCAGGAACCCCTTGTGCGTGTGGAACGCCCCGCCGGGGGTGAGGGTGACCGTGTTCATCCGGCCCTTCTCGTCGGTCAGCTGCACCCGCTCGCCTGGCCGGAACGGGCCCCGTCGGCTCGCTGCGCCGTGCGGCGGGTTCTCGGCAGGGCTGGAGGCGGGGTTGTTCATTCAGGAAGTCCTTTGGTTCGTGTCGGGCGGGATCAGTGTCGGGCGGGATCGATGTGAGGCGGAGCCTCTGTCAGGCGGAGCCGGGCGTGCGTTTGCCGGTGAGCGCGTCGATGACGGCCAGCCGGTGGAGGACCCCGGTCACGGTGCCCTGTGCGTCGGTGACGGGGAATTCGAAGCCGTCCGATGAGTCAAGGAGCTTCAGGAGCTCCGTGCCGGAGGCGGACTCGTCAATTCCGGCCGTTGAGGCGAGGGGACGCACCGAGGTGCTGGCCCGGGTGGTGCCGGCCGCCTCCTCGGGAACATCGGCCAGGGCGCCGAAGTCGACGACGAACTCCGGCCGTCCCTCGGCGTCCAGGAGCACCGCGGCCAGGTCGGGCCGGCCGGCGGCGAGCCGGCGGAGGTCGCTCACCGTGCTCGCGGACGGCAGGCCGATGGCGGGCTGCTTGAGCATGCCCGCGGTGAGACCGGGGATGCGCAGACGGATGTGGGCCGTCCGGATGGCCTCGCCGGCCCCGGCCCACATGAAGGTGGCGACGAGGACGCTGATGATGACGAGGGTGAACTGGGGTGCGCGGCCGGAGAGCAGCGGAACACCGAGCACCAGGCCGACGAACAGCAGCACGATGATCCGGCCGGTCCAGCCGGCGGCGATGGTGCCCCGATCCTGGCTCCCGGTGGCCTTCCAGACGGCGGATTCCACGATCCGGCCGCCGTCAAGGGGAAGCCCGGGCAGGACGTTGAAGACGGCGAGGATCAGGTTTGCCCAGAAGAGGGTGTTGGCCAGCAGGTCCACCACGGTGCCCTGCTCGGAAATGAGGATGATGCCCCAGCTCACCAGGGCCAGGAGGAAGTTTGAGGCCGGTCCGGCCAGCGCGACGGCCAGCGAGCGGCCCGGGGAGGAGCTGAAGTGCTCGAACTGGGTGTGCCCGCCCCACAGGTTGAGGACGATCCGCCTGGTGGGCCAGCCGAAGGCCCGCGCCGAGAGGGCGTGGGCGAATTCGTGGATCAGCACCGACAGGGCAAGGAGCAGGGCGTAGCCAAGGGCGACGGCGTACGCGCCGATGCCGATGCCGGGGAAGTTCGCCTCGACCCTCGGCCCGAAGAAGACCGCGATGATCACCGTGACCAGGAACCAGGGCCAGGTCAGGATGACCGGAATGCCTGCGATGCGGCCCAGCGAGACCCCCAGGCGGCGCTCCCTCGGCCCGGCGCCGGGTGCGGCGGCCGGTCCGCTCATTGGCCGCGCGCGGCCGTGTCGCGCACCACGCCGTTCAGGTCCTCAAGGGTCCTGCCTTCGAGGGTGGTCCAGTCGGTCCGGGCGGGATCCTTGGGCAGCGGGACGAAATGGGGTACGGCGAGGGTCACCAGGCCGGCGGCAAGCGCCGAGGTGACCCCGGGGAGGGAATCCTCGATGGCGACCACCCCGGCCGGTGAAAGGCCGGGACGGTCCTGGGCCAGCCGGTCGAAGGCGGTGCGGTAGGCCTCGGGGTCCGGCTTTCCCCGCTCGACCATGTCCCCGGTGACGAGGAACTCGAAGGTCCCCTCCGGGAGCTGGGCGGCGATCTCCGTGGCGAGGAGGCGCTCGGACATGGTGACCAGGGCGCACGGGATGCCGCTGGAACGGAGTTCCTCGAGGAGCTCGCGGGCGCCGGGACGCCAGGGAACCTCAACCCGGACCTTTTCGACGACCCGTGAGATGAGGTGGTCGATGATCTCCCGCTCGGTCAGGTCGACCCCCGCCTCCTGCAGGAGGCGGGCGGAAAAGGACAGCGCCTGGCCGACCAGGGCACTTGCCTGGCCGTCGGACCAGGTTCCGCCGTGATCCTTCACCAGCTGGGTTTCTGCTTCGATCCAGTAGGGCTCGGTATCGACGATCGTGCCATCCATGTCCCACAGGACGGCCTGGACTCCATCGCCCGGCGGGACGGCCCCGGCCGGGTGTGAGGTGGACGGAGTCTGGAGAGCGCGGGTTGCCATGGTCCAAGTCTACGGTGGCCCGGCCCGGCGTCCGCCCGCCTCCGCTGTGCGCGAAGCGGCTTCCGCGGTGACTGACAGGTCCGCGGGGGGAGGTTTAGGGTGAAGAAGTGAACACCTTCGACGAGAGCCAGCCACGCGGAGTCCGCGACCTCTTCCAGGATGCCTCGGATCCGACCCGGCGGGTCACCATCATGCTCGCCGCCTTCGAGGGCTGGAACGACGCCGGCGAGGCCGCCAGTGACGCGCTCCGGTTCGTTGGCAGGTACCTCGGCAGCGAGAAGATCTCGACGATCGACGCAGATGAGTTCTACGACTTTCAGTTCACCCGCCCGCTGATCAAGCGCAATGCCGCGGGCCAGCGGCGGATCAAGTGGCCGACAACGAAGATCAGCCGGGCCTCGGTCCCGAACTCGAACATCGACCTGATCCTTGTCCACGGCGTCGAGCCGTCCTATAAGTGGCGGGCCTACACTGCCGAGCTCGTCGCCTCGGCGAAGGAGCTCAAGGTCGACTGCATCGTCCTCGTCGGGGCGCTGCTGGCCGACGTGCCGCACTCGCGGCCTATCCCGGTAACCGTGACCTCCGACGATGACCTGGTCCGCGAGAGCCTCGACGTTGAGCCCTCGACCTACGAGGGGCCGATCGGCATCGTCGGCGTGCTTGCGGAGGTGGGACTCCTGGCGGACATCCCCACCCTGTCCCTGTGGGCGGCGGTGCCGCATTATGTGGGGCAGTCCCCCTCGCCGAAGGCGCAGCTGGCCCTGCTGAACCGGCTCGAAGAGCTGCTGCAGGTGAGCCTCGAGACGCAGCTGCTCAGCGAGGAGTCCGAGGCGTGGGAGCGCGGAGTGGACGAACTGGCCACCGAGGACCCCGAGGTGGCCGCCTATGTGCGCCAGCTCGAGGAAGCCAAGGACACCGTTGACCTGCCCGAGGCAAGCGGCGAGTCGATCGCCCGCGAGTTCGAGCGCTACCTCAAGAAGCGCCGGCGCGAGCAATAGAGCGGCCCGGGCGCCGTCCACGGTCCCTCGGGCCGGGCAGTCCTTCCCCGCCCGGCGCCGGCCCCCTAGAGGCGGATACCGAGCAGCGCGTCCAGCGCCGCCGCGACCTGCGCGGCGCCGGCGGGAGTGCCTTCGGCGGAGGTCCGGGCTTTGTCGGCCCAGCGGTCCACGGCGGCGACCGCGGCGGGGGCGTCGAGGTCACGGGCCAGGGCCGCCCGGATCTCGGCCATCAGGGCGGAGGCAGACTCCTCATCCGCCTGCGGCAGGGCAGCCCGCCAGGACTCGAGCTGCGCCGTGGCCCGGGCGAGCACGTCGGAGGTCCAGGACCAGTCGCTGCGGTAGTGGTGGTTGAGGATGCCGAGCCGGATCGCCGCCGGGTCCACTCCCTCCCTGCGGAGGGCTGAGACGAGTACGAGGTTGCCCTTGGACTTGCTCATCTTCTCGCCCTCGAGGCCGACCATCCCGGCGTGGGCGTAGTGCCGGGCCAGGGGGGCGCCGCTTCCGGCCCAGGCGTGGCCGGCACTCATTTCGTGATGGGGAAAGACCAGGTCGCTGCCGCCGCCCTGAACCGTGAGCGGCGCAGGCAGGAAACGCTGGGCGATGACCGAACACTCGATGTGCCAGCCCGGGCGTCCCTCACCCAAGGATCCGCCCTCCCAGTGCGGCTCACCCTCGCGGGCGACCCGCCACAGCAGGGGGTCGAGGCGGTGTTTCTTCCCCGGACGTTCGGGATCTCCCCCGCGCTCGGCGAAGAGTTCGGCCATCTGGTCCTCGGAAAGGTGCGACACCAGGCCAAGGGCCCAGCGGGACGGGTTCTCCGGATTGAGGGCGGAGGCGGCCTCAACCGAGAAGTACACATCGCCGTCAGGGGCCCCGTCGGTTCCCGCCATGCGGTAGGCCAGGCCCTCCTCCAGCAGGGACTCGATCTCGGGGACGATCCATTCGATTGACTCGACGGCACCGACGTAGTGATCCGGGGCGAGGACGTTCAGCGCCTCCATGTCGGTGCGGAAAAGCTGGATCTGGTTCGCGGCAAGCTGCTGCCAGTCCACGCCGGTGGCGGTGGCCCGCTCCAGGAGCGGATCGTCGACGTCGGTGACGTTCTGAACGTAGTTCACGCGCGCGCCGGTATCGCGCCACACCCGGTTCAACAGGTCGAAGGCGACGTAGGTCGAGGCGTGCCCGAGGTGGGTCGCGTCATACGGGGTGATGCCGCAGACGTACAGGCTCGGATTCTCCTCGGGTGCGAGTTCGACGACGCGGCCCTCGGCCGTGTCGTACAGTTCGACGCCGGACTGCCGGCCGGGAAGGGTTGGGACAGGGCTGGAGTTCCACGCAATCACACCTTCTACCATACGGTCTTGGCGGAGCCGTTCCGGCCGGATGCGGGCCCCGGAGGGTTAGGCGCTGATCACATTGAAGCCGAGCAGGATGAACAGCAGCATGCCCAGCAGGATGCGGTACCAGACGAAGACGCCGTAGGTGCGGGTCGAGACGTATTTCAGGAACCAGCCGATGATCGCGAAACCGACCAGGAACGCGATGACGGTCGCCAGGGCCGTCTCCCCGGCGTCGTAGGGACCCCAGTCCCCCAGGCTGCTGCCGAGCTGGTACAGGCCGCTGCCGAAGACCGCCGGAATGGCCAGCAGGAAGGAATACTGGGCGGCGGCTTCGCGGGAGTATCCCATCAGCAGCCCGGCCGTGATGGTGCCGCCGGAACGGGACACGCCGGGGATGAGTGCCAGCGCCTGCGCGAAGCCGAACAGCACCCCGTGGGGGACGGTCAGCTGGTCCAGCCTGCGGGTGTGCTTTCCGACGGCGTCGGCCACGGCGAGGAACACCCCGAAGACGACCAGCATGGTCGCGACGAGCCACATGCTGCGCAGCGTGCTTTCGATCTGGTCCTGGAACAGCAGCCCCAGGACCGCGATGGGGACGCTTCCCACAATGACGAGCCAACCCATCCGGGCATCGGGGTCCTGCCGGCTGACCCGACCGCGGAGCGAGCCGAACCACGCGCGGACGATCCGGACGATATCGCCCCAGAAGAAGACAACGACGGCCGTTTCGGTGCCGAGCTGGGTAATGGCGGTGAAGGCCGCACCCGGGTCCTGGGCGTTGGGAAGGAGTTCGCCGACGATGCGCAGGTGCGCGCTCGAGGAGATGGGGAGGAACTCCGTTAGTCCCTGAACAAGGCCCAGGATGGCAGCTTCGAACCAATTCACATGTTAAGACCCTAAGGCACCATTCGACCCCGAGGCTTTAGGCTGGGCCTATGCAACGGCGAAACGTGGGGACGAGCGGCCTTGCCGTGTCGGTATTGGGGCTCGGCACGATGTCCTGGGGGCAGGATCTCGACGACGAGGCGGCGCGCGAGCAGCTGCGGATTTTCGCCGACGCCGGCGGCACCCTGGTCGAGACCGCCGGAGGCTACGGGGCGGGGCGCGCCGAGGCGATGCTTGGCAGCTTCTTCGGTGACACCGTGGCGCGCTCCGAGCTGGTGCTGGCGGTCCAGGCCGGCGCCATGCGCGCGGGAATGCACCGGGCCGATTCCTCCCGCCGGGGCCTTCTCGATTCACTCGACGCGTCGCTGTCCCGCCTCGGCACCGACCACGTGGACCTGTGGCTCGCGCCGGCGCCGGATCCGCTGGTTCCGCTCGCTGAAACCCTCAGTGCGCTTGAGGTGGCCTACTCCTCGGGCCGGGCCCGGTACGTCGGCGTGTCCAACCACGCCGGCTGGGAGTTCGCGCGCGCCGCCGCCACCGCCGGGATCCCGCTGATCGCCAATGAGATCGAATACTCCCTGCTCAACCGTGGAGCCGAACGCGGCGTCGTGCCCGCCGCGGCCGCCATGGGCGCCGGCGTGCTGGCCTGGGCTCCGCTGGGCCGCGGGGTGTTGACCGGGAAGTACAGGGTGGGCACCCCTGCCGATTCCCGCCGGGCCTCCGACGTGTGGGCGCCGTACGTCGAAAGCTATCTCGAGGGAAGGCCGCTTCGGGTTGTGGACGCGCTTTACACGGCCGCCCGAGGCCTCGACCTGCAGCCGCACGACCTCGCCCTGCGGTGGCTGCTGGGCCGCCCAACCGTTGCAGCCGCCGTCGTGGGTGCCAGGACCCCCCAGCAGCTCAAGGAGCTTCTGGGGACAACCGCTGAACCGATCGCCGGCCAGATCGCCGAGGCCCTCGATGAGGTCTCGGCGCCGCTGGTCTAGGGGATAACCCGCTCTGGCTGATCCTGGGGACGCCTCCTGCAGGCGCCATCTTCCGTGGCGGGTAAATTCGCCCGGCTGGATCAGTGCCAGGTTAGGTCTGTAACAGGCAGGTCAGTCGCGGGTGGCGTTGACGTCGTCCGTCTCGACTTCGACGTCGGCCTCGTCATCGACTTCGTCGAGGTCGTCGTCCTCAAGGTCGACATCCTCGTCGGACTCTTCATAGATCTCCAGCGGGGTCACCTCGCCGTGGGCGTCGTAGAGGGCTTCCTCATAGGCCTCGAAGGCATCCGCGATGGCGAGATAGGCGGCTTCCACGGCTGGGTCGTCGTCCATCCGTCGTGAGGCGGAGGCCGCTAGGTGCTCCTCCAGGGCTGTGACAAGGGTCTGGAGCGCGACACGCGGATCTATGCTCATGAGTTAGACGTTATCGGTAAAGTGGTCGAAATTGGAGGAATATGAGAGAGCAATTTCTGAACTCAACCGCCGTCCGTAAACGGGATTTCGGCCGCCAATACGAGTACCTCGTGCTCACCGTCAACGCCGGCGAACCGGTGGGTGCGGCACGGAAGGTCCTCACCGAGCACGCCGAGTACGGCAAGTGGGAACTCGAGCGCAGCTGCATCTACCTCGGCGGCAGCCGACGCTACTGGCTGCGCCGCAAAGTGCTGCGGGTGGAGCGCACCGCCTAGCTCTCCAGCGGTCCCAGCCACGCAGTGGCCACCGTGTTGTGCGCCGAATCCTCGTTCGAGGGATGAAACTGCCCGGCGAGGGCGTCCCGGTGCAGCCGCGCGATCTCGCTCGATGCCGCATATCCCGACCCGCCGGAGACCTGCAGCCCCGTCTCGGTGAGGCGGCGCGCGGTGTCGACGGCCGCTGTCTTCAGCCCGACAAGCTTCGCGAACCAGTACGGGCCGTGGTCGGTCCCCGCGTCCAGGTCGGCCGTCACGGCCCTCAGCTGCGCGTCCAGCGCATCCACCCGCATCGCCCCGGCGCCGATGCGGTGGCGCATCACCGGGTCCTGGGCCGCACTGATGCCCCGCACCCGGGAGGTGCGCCGGCGCGCGGCCTCCACCGACAGCTCAAGGGCCCGGTCGGCAATGCCTGAGTACACGGCGGAGATCAGGGTCTCGAAGGCCGCAAAGACCGCGAAGATGAACGGGTCGGCGTTCGGTCCCACCGGGAGCCTGCGGAAAACGGCGGAGGAAGGCACCCGCACCCCTTCGAGCCGGGTGGTGTTGGACTGGCTGGCGCGCATTCCGAGAGGGTTCCAGTCCTCGATGATGGAGACGCCCGGGGTGCCCCGCGGCACGAAGGCATGGACGAGTTCGTCCTCCCCGTCGGCACCGGTTCCAGCCTCCTTGCCGAACACTCCAAGGCGCGTCCACGCCGGGGAGAGGCTCGTGAAGATTTTCGTGCCGGTGAAGCTGAGCGAACCGTCCGGGCCCGGCTCCGCGGCGGTCGTGGAGTCGAAGAGGACCGCGTCGTTGCCCGGTTCCGAAATGCCGAAGGCGAAGACCTCCCCCGCGGCGGCCTCGGAGAGGATGAAGCCGAGCGAGTCGTCCCCGCGGTCCCTCAGGAGCGCGGCGATTGCCGTCCAGACCAGGTGCATGTTGATGCCAAGGGCCGTCGCCGGCGCGGCAGCGGCCAGCCGACGCTGGGCGGCGGCCGCCAGCCGCATTCCCGCGCCGGACCCGCCGTCGTCGACGGCGCAGAACAGCCGGAGGTACCCGGCCGCCTTGAGATCCGCGAGATCCTCAGTGAAGAAGGTGTTTTCGACGTCGTACCGCGGGGCGCGCTCCCGGAAACGTTCGAGGAGGGCGTCGGTCAGCAGGTCGGCGGGTTGCACTGCGGCCCTAGTAGGTGCTCAGGAGGCGGGTGAGTACCCGCGAGCCGAAGCGCAGCGAGTCGGCCGGGACCCGCTCGTCGACACCGTGGAACATACCCGTGAAGTCGAGCTCATCCGGCAGTTGCAGGGGCGCGAAGCCATACCCGGTGATGCCAAGGCGGCTCAGCGACTTGTTGTCGGTCCCGCCTGAGAGCGTGTAGGGCAGGACTTTCGCGCCGGGGTCCTCCCCGTGGAGGGCATCGATCATCGAATCAACGAGGTTGCCCGAGAACGGCACCTCGAGGGACACGTCCTGGTGGGCGTAGGAGACCTCGACACCGGCGCCGGCGAGTTCGCGGACGATCTCCAGCACCTTTTCCTGTTGGCCGGGAAGGGTGCGCACGTCGATGAGGGCCTCTGCCGTGCCCGGGATGACGTTGTGCTTGTATCCGCTCTTGAGCATTGTGGGGTTCGCGGTGTTCTGCAGCGTCGCCCCGACGAAGCGCGCCACCGTGCCGAGTTCGGCCAGCAGCAGCTCGGGATTGTCCGGGTCGAATTCGACGCCGGTGAGTTCGGTGACACCGTCGAGGAACTGCCGGGTGGTGGGCGTCAGTTCGATCGGCCAGGTGTACTCCCCGATCCGGGTAACGGCGCGCGCCAGCCGGGTCACGGCGTTGTCGGTATTGATCTGTGAGCCGTGGCCGGCCCTGCCGTGGGCGAGCAGGCGGAGCCAGGAAATGCCCTTCTCGGCTGTCTGCAGGAGGTAAGTGCGTTGACCGCCGATGGTGGCGGAGAATCCGCCGACCTCCGAGATCGCTTCGGTGGCCCCGTCGAAGACTCCGGGTTTGTTGTCAACGAGCCAGGACGCGCCGTAGTTGCCGCCGGCTTCCTCATCGGCGAAGAAGCCGAAGATGAGGTCCCGCCGCGGCCGGGTCCCGCTGCGCTGGAGATGGCGCAGCACCGAGAGGATCATCGCGTCCATGTCCTTCATGTCGACGGCTCCGCGGCCCCAGATGAGCCCGTCGCGTTCCTCGCCGCTGAAAGGGTCGACGCTCCAGTCCTCCTTCTGTGCCGGCACGACGTCGAGGTGGCCGTGAACCACGAGGGCCGGCAGTGAGGAATCGGTCCCCTCCATGCGGGCGATGACTGAGGCGCGCCCGGGGGCGGCCTCGAAGATTTCCGTCGTCAGCCCAACCTCTTCGATCAGCCCCGCCGTGTACTCGGCGGCAGCCCTCTCCCCCGGGCCGGCGTTGTCGCCGAAGTTTGAGGTGTCGATCCGGATGAGCTCCTGGCAGATGCGTACAACTTCGTCTTCGGGCGTGATCGCCATCGCTGGGTCCTCCTCGTGTGTGGTTGATCCCAGCCTACCGAGGTGCCCGGTGTGCTGGCCTAACCTGCGCCGAGCCGCTGCACAGGGTCTGCGCGCTGTGGTGCTCAAAACCCCCGGAAAATCAGGCCTTGGCACGCCCGCCGCTCCCCCGATTCAACTTCTGGGCCGATGTCGTGTTAGAGTTTTTTTCGCCGCTTTCGAAGGTTTTGAACTGGAAAAAGCCCACCCGCGCGGGTGGCGGAATGGCAGACGCGCTAGCTTGAGGTGCTAGTCCTCTTATTGAGGGTGGGGGTTCAAGTCCCCCTCCGCGCACAGTGAAGGCCCCGGTCAGAGAGATCTGACCGGGGCCTTTTTGTTGCTGTTCTCCCGGGCGATTCTTTGGGTTGTGGTGGACTTCCAATCGCCGGGCGTTCCCGCCCACGCAGGACACATCCGACCCTGCCGTTTCTCCCCCGGCCAGTCGCTTCTTCCCTGCAGGACACCTTCGAGCTGTGGAACACCACGGCGGTGTATTCCATCCGATGGAAGCTTTGCGCAACGTGAAGCGAAGCCTGCCCTGGCTGAAGATGGATTTGTTGCAGCTGATGGCGGACCGGTCGTCGGTGATGGTGGATGCGTTTCAGTCGATGCCGGGGCTCGTGGGGTGGGATCTGCCCCGCACGCATCTGACTCCCATCGATCAGCATTCAGCGCACGGAGGCGCAACGCTTCTCGCTAGCCGGGGACGGGTTCGGGGTGGGTTTGGTAGGTGCGGCCGGCCGGGGAGGTGGCGGTGATGACTCCGGGTGAGGGTTGGTCGTAGTGCCAGAGGCCCTGGCTTTTGAGCATGTGGTGTCTTCGGCACAGGTGGGCGAGGTTGTTGTGGGCGGTGGTCCCGGCCCGGGACCAGGGGATGGTGTGGTCGAGTTCGGCGGCGGCGGCGGAGCGGTTGCAGCCGGGGTGGCGGCAGGTGCGGTCCCGGACCCGCAGCCACTTTTTCAGGTCCGCCGGCACCGTGTAGGTGTCCCGGCCGACGCTGAGCACGGCCCCGGTTTCGGGGTGGGTGAGCAGCCGGGTGAAGGAGGGGGCGTGGGCGGCCAGCCGGCGGGCCAGGTCGGGGTCGATGGGTCCGTAGCCTTCGAGCTCGCCGGGGGCGTCATCGACATCGAGCAGGGTCAGCACCGGCACGGTGACGTGCACCTGGGCGTGGATCCCGTTCCAGCCGGGCGGCTCCGCCGGCCGACCCGAAACCCTGCCCGCACCGACGGCACCGGCTGCTCCCGCCCCGGCTGCTCCCGCCCCGGCCGTACCCTGGCCGGCCGTATCCGGCCCGCCCGGGGTGGCGCCGGCGGCACCGGCGGGGAGGGTGCCGGTGCCGGTGCCGGTGCCGGTGCCGGTGCCGGTGATGGTGGGGTCGGGGCAGGTGTGGGTGAGCAGGTCGGTGAGGACATCGGTGCGCAGCTGGGCCAGGGTCCGGGTCTCCTGGGGGCACTGCAGCGCCCGGGAGAGGCGGGTCAGGCGCCCGTCGACGGCCACGGCCTTCTCCGCCGGCAGGTACACGTTCAGCCAGGCCATCCCGTCGTGGTCGGGGTGGAAGTCCACCCGGCGGTCCTTCCGGGCCGCCCGGGTCCGGTCGGTGAGGGCCTCGGGGTGCAGTTGCGCGCGCAGCCGGCGGGCCCGGTGGGCCAGCTTCGCCGCGGTCGTGTCCCGGGCGACCGGAACGAGTTTCTCCTCGAAGTAGGGCAGGGCGAAGCCGGGCAGACCGGCGCACTCCTCGATGAGGGTCACTGCGTGCCGCCAGGAGATGGCCCCGGCCTCCAGGGCGTCCAGGGTTGCCGGCAGGTGCCCGGTGAGCACGAAGGCGTGCTGGACCAGGGTGCCGGCGGTGCGTTCGGGGATCCGCAGGGCGCAGGCGACCTCGGAGGCGGCCAGGGTGTCGGCCAGGGACCCGGCCTGCATCCCGCGCTGCTCGAGGTGTTCTGCGGTGAGGCACCGGATCCGCTCGGTGAATCTGGCGCTCTGGGCATCGGCCCAGTTCTTCAGCCGCGCCAGCGCCTCCAGCCCGCCGAGGGCCTCCTCAAGGTCGGCCGTTTCCGCCGGTCCCCCGGTGAGGAACCCGGCGCCGAGGACCTGCGCGGCGGCCTCAAGCCACCCGGGATCCTGGTCCTGCACCGTGGGATCCACCCCCGGATCCGGGGTTCCTGCCCTGTCCATAAGCCAAGAATGTCATCTCCCACCGACATTCTTCGGCCAAGAGAACCAGCAGGAAAACCAGCCAAGAAACGAGCCGAGCCACCCGGAGAACCAACCGATCCGCCCGACTTCACGGCGGCACAACTGGCCCGCACATCAGCAGGGAAGCCAGCCTGGACAATAGGGCACCAACACGGGTGACAACGGGCAACCGAGCTGAGAACCCGCCGGAAACCAGCCCGCGGGAGCCAGAGTGTGCCAGCGGCGGATGACCGGCCCGGTAGGCGGTCATCACCACTCGAAGGGTGCGTGTGGCCATCGACGGTGGCGTCACCGCTCCCGGTTAGGCTGGGAACATGCTGCCGTCCGTTACGACCCCGCCCGACCCCGTTCGGGTCGACATCGTCTCCAACGGCACACCCTGGTGGGAGGTGGTCAGCTCGTTCGGGCCGCTGGCCATCCTCCTGACGGCGGTCATCACCGGCGTGATCGCGTGGCGGAACGTCCGGGACCGCCGGGAGGCGGACCAGCGCTCCCAGTGGTGGGCGCGGGCCGAATGGGCGCTGGATGCGGCCATGTCCGAAGACCCTTCTCGTCAGGAGATCGGGCTGGGTGTCCTGGACAGCCTCGCCGCCAGCGATCTCGCCGGCCCCGAGGAGGTGGCGATCCTCGAGGTCGCCTGGGCACGGTTCCTCCCGTCGGAAGTGGACGGGGTTGACGGCGTGGGAGAGAATGGAGCAGCAGGGGAACCGATCGTGGAGGAGGCAGGGCAATGAGCGCAACCGCAAGCCGCAATGTGAACGCGGGACGCCGTCAGGCCGCCGACCACCCCGCCCAGGGCGACGAGCAGCGGGTCCGGATCCGTGCCGCACGCCTGCGGCTGACCACCGACCGGAAGCTGGGCAAGGAAACGCCCTCCTGGGTGAAGCAGCTGGCCAAAAAGCCGCTGTAGGACGCGCCCCCGGGCGAACCGGGCAGCACGTCGGCTGTGCTTGGATGATTCCATGGCTTTCAAACCCCTGACGCTCACCGGTTCCCGGGTTGTCCTCGAACCCCTCGCTCACCGCCATTACCAGGGGCTGGTCGATGCCGTCCGTGACGGTGAGCTGTGGAAGCTCTGGTACACCAGCATTCCCTCTCCCGAAGGCATGGCGGAGGAGATCGACCGCCGGCTTGCACGCCAGGCGGACGGCGAAATGCTTCCTTTCGCGACCCTGGACGCGCAGACCGGCGCGGTGCTGGGGATGACGACCTTCTGCGACATCGACAGGGCGACGCCGCGCGTGGAGATCGGCTACACGTGGAACCGGCTGTCGACCCAGCGGACCGGGACCAACGCCGAAAGCAAGCTCCTGATGCTGACCCACGCCTTCGAAACCGAGGGCTGCGCCTCCGTGACCTTCACGACCCACTGGCATAACCTCCAGTCGCGGGAGGCCATCGCCCGACTGGGGGCCCGTCAGGACGGCGTGCTCCGGGCCCATAGCCGGATGGCGGACGGCAGCCTGCGGGACACTGTTGTTTTCTCGATCACGGCACCGGAGTGGCCGGCAGTCGCCTCCGGCCTCCGGCACCGCCTCAAGCAGGCCCGGTAACACTCCTCCGGGCTGGGAGGCTGTCCGCCTGCCCGGTCGTCACTGTCCTCAGGGCCGCTTGGGCGTCGCCGTCACTCGAGGGCAGCGGATACCACGAGGCTGAACACCGGACGCGGATCCGTTTCGTCGTGCCGGGCGATGCAGTGCAGCAGGAGACCCTCAAAGCAGGCCATGACCGCTGCGGCGGAGGTGCGGGGATCCCGCGCTCCCAGCCCCGCAAGGGCCGGCAGGAGTGCGGATTCCATCGCCGCCCGGCCACGCACGACGGCGTCCCGGATGGCAGGCTCGTGACCCGCCTCCATGAACAGGGCGAGGCGTGCCGCCGTCAACGTCCGGTTGACGCCGCTCGTCTGCCCGAACAGGATGCAGAGCCCGTCGACGAATTCGGCCGCCGAGCCCGGAGCGAGCCGCGGACCGTACTCGTCGAGTTCCCTCTCCACGATGCGGTCCACGACCCCCGTCAGCAGTGCACGGCGGGTCCTGAAGTAGTTGGAAGTCGACCCCCTCGGCAGCCCGGCCCGTTCATCGACCCGGGCATGGGTGAGTGCGCGCAGGCCGGAGGAACCCAGGAGGTCGACGGCAGCGTCGAGGGCGCGGAGGCGGATCGGTTGCATGGTTCTACTATAAACATAGTGACCCTTCACTATAATCGTAGTAGCCTGCTTCCATGTCGTCCGATGTGATGCATCTCCCCCAGCCTGACTCTTCCAACGCTGGTGACCCGGAGGCTCCGAGCTCCGGGGTGTACCAGCGGCTTCTCGGGGCGCTTGAGCGCGCAGGCGGCCTGGACAGGTACGTCAACGCCGCGGCCCCTGCAGCCCAGCGCCTCGTCGTCCGCGAGCGCGCACGGCGGCTCTTCCACGGCGACACCACGGGCATACCCCTGCACGTCATCGTCAAGGATCTTCCGTTCGGTGCCTGGTTCATGGCACAGTTCCTCGACCTGTTTCCCGATCCCGGCTCACGGCAGGCCGCCACCCGGCTCGTGGCGCTCGGACTCGCCTCCGCCGGGGCGGCGGGGATCACCGGCTGGGCCGAGTGGGCGATGGCCGACCGGCCCACACGCCGCTTGGGAATCGTGCACGCGGCAGCCAACGGCATGGCCGTTCTCGTCTTTTTTGGCTCCTGGTGCGCGCGAATACGGGGCCGGCATGGCCTCGGCGTGGGTCTGGGCCGGCTTGGCGGAGCGCTCCTGGTGATCGGCGGCTTCCTCGGCGGCCATATGGGCCGGGGCCGGTCAGCCCGCCCGTAGCGTCCTGGATCGGACGGACGGCCTCAATTCACGGGCCACGCACCTCCCACGGTCGGACGTGTGCTGCCCATAGGATCCGTCCATGCACATCACCCTAAGGGCCATGGGCTCGGACGACGCCGATGCCGCAGTGGAGTTCCTCACCTCCAACACCTTCCCCTTTCACCTCCTGACCTCCCCCACGCCCGGCGGCCTCCGCTCCGGAGTGCAGGCAGGACGCTTCTGGAACGAGGAAACCCAGGGTTATTGGATTGACGATGCAGGACGCTGCATCGGCATGGCCGTCCTTCAGGACCTGCGCGATGACACGCCGATGTTTGACCTGCGCCTGGGCGACTCCCACCGGGGACGCGGTGCCGGGACCGCGGCCCTGCGGGCGCTGTGCGCACTCGTTTTCACCACTATGCCCGACGTCGTCCGCTTCGAGGGCCAGACGCGCGAGGACAACATCGCCATGCGCAGGACCTTCCTCCGGGCCGGATTCCTGAAGGAGGCGCACTACCGTCTGGGATGGCCGACCGCCGATGGAGGGAGGCTGGCCTCGGTGGCGTATTCGATCCTCCGGCAGGACTGGGAGTTCAACACCGTGACGCCGCTCAACTGGGATGACCTGCCGGACTAAAACGAACGCTGCCGCCCGCCTTCAGCTGCGTGCGGCGAGCCTCTCGCGGAGCCAGCCGAGAACGGCATCGCCCTGCTGCCGTTGGAAGGACCGCAGCGTGGGCAGTCCGTCCGGCGGCGGCTGACGGGCGGCGTCGGTGAAGTAGCCGCCGAACCCGGAGAGAACGCCGTCGATGCTCTCCGGAGCCACACCGTCGAAGATTGGATGGCTCCGGATGATGGGCTCCACCTCGAACAAGGGATCGAAGACCCGAGTGTTGATCAGGACACTCAGCGCGTCGAACCACCCGGCACCCACGCACGCCCACGGCCAGTCCACAAGCACCGCGGCGTTGGCGCGGGTGATCAGGATGTTGTCGGCCCGAAGATCGGTATGTACAAGGCACTCGCCCCGGAGGTCCTCCACTCCGCGTGCGGCCAGCCGTTGCAGGACATCAAGGTTGTCCAAGACCCAGCTTGGGGCGTCCTGCGGCGGATCGGCCCGGACGCGCTCCCAGCCGGCGAACTCCGGGCCGACGTCCGAAGCCAGGTCGGGAAGCTGGCTCAGCCCGGGGAGGACCGGTGTCCGCGCGACTGTCAGCAGGGCGTCGAGGACCAGCCCCACCTCGTCGGGCTGCCAGGGGAGGTAGGGGTGGCGTCCATTAACGTCGGTGAGCACCAATGCGATCCATTCGCCGTCGTCGAAGGTGCCGATCAGCGACGCCGTGGGCAGGCTCTTTGGCAGGACGGCGGCGACCGCCGCTTCCCTCCGGTGGATCCCCGGTGAGGCTGCGTTCAGGGCCGGACCCACCGCCTTGACGAACGCCCGCAGGCCGGTGGGGGTCACCACCCGGTCGGCGCTGCCCGGCGAAAATCCTCCCTGCTGGCCGGCGAACTCGGCCACAGGCTCCCCAAGGACTTCTTCGACGCCGGCCCGGACGTGGGCGGGCAGGTCGCTCCAGCCGATCCGCGGGCTCCACTGTGGCTGCATGCGCCTCATTATGCCCGCCGGCTCTTGGCGGGTCGGCACTGTCGCCGCGTGGCGTCGCCGCTAGACCACCGAAAGGGGGCTAGGTTGTGCCAATGGGGTTGGAAGCGGAGGCGTTCTACATTGACGGACAGCGGACCGGTGCGTTGTTGCGTGAGACCGGAGGCGGCTCGCTCCGGACCACGGTCGCGTTTCTGCTTCCGGACGGACATCTTGTCCACCTGAACCAGGAGACCCGGTATGAAGGAAACGTCCTCGGCTGGACGTCATACCGCTATGTGGACTCCGGCTCCGACGTCGACATCACCGGATTCCCCGCGGACCACGCGGGAAGTGCAGGCCCCCGTCCGGTTCCCAGCTACGCGGCGCACCTGCTCCTGGTGCAGGCACTGCGGGCCGGGAAGGATCGGATGGCGTTCAGCCAGTTCATTGAGGACGGGGACGGGAGGGCCCTCGGCGCGGTCTTTGCCGTGCGGGGGCGGGAAACAGTCGACACTCCGTGGGGCCGCCGCGAGGCACTTAAGGTCCTGCTGGAGGTGGAGGGCGAGCCGCGGAACACGTTCTGGTGGGACGGGGAAACGGTCGTCAGGACCGACTGGCAGGGAGGCGTTTCCTATGCGGCCCACGATCTGCCCCTGCTCCTCAGCGGGCTCGATCCGAGGGTCCGGTCGGCCCTGGACCCCGTACTGCCTCCACCGGCACGACCGGACCGCCGGACTGGCCGCCGCTGACCGGTGCGCTGGAGTGATGCCGGTCAGGGAGCAGGTTGCGGGCAGTCGTGAGCCGGAAGGGCAGCGATAGCCTCGACCTCCACCAGCTGGTCCGGGTATCCAAGCACCGTGACGCCGAGGAGCGTACCGGGCACGTCCCGGTCCCCCATCCTTGCCCGAACCACGTTCCAGACCTCGGTCAGGTCGTTCCGGTCACCCGATGCCACGAAGACGGTTGTCTTGACGAGATGGGAGAAATCGGCGCCGCCGGCGGCGAGCGCGTGGAGAAGCCCTGCGGCACGGCCGAACTCCTCCCCCGCCTCACATGAGGGAGAGCACGAAGGACAGCAGGAAGCCGGCGGCGGTGCTCAGCGCCACGGCGGGCCCGCCGTTCTCATAGGCCTCGGGCATCAGGGTGTCGGCCAGGGAGGCGATCACCGCGCCGGCGGCGAAGGCAAGCGGAATGGAGATGGTCTCGGGGTCGCTGCCCGACAGCGGTCCGGCCCCAATGAGGACGGCGATCACCAGCAGTGCGGCACACCCCACCCACAGGCCGACGGTCGCGGCCGAGGACTTCCCCTGGTCGCGCATCGAGGACGCGCCAACGAGTGCCTCCGGGAAGTTCGAAACGAAGATGGCGGCAAGGAGGGCCAGCCCGCCGGTCCCCTCCCCCAGGGCGACACCCAGGGCGACGTTCTCGGGAACGCCGTCGAGGGTCACCGCCGCCAGCAGTGCCAGGCCCGCTGCCCCCTTAGTCGAGGCCTTCGAGGACGGTCGGTCCCGGGCGGCGGAGTCGGTGTCGAGCTTGGCGCTGCCCTGGTATTCGTCCGCCGGGGTATCCTGCGATCCGGCCTGGGCCCAGCGGTCCAGCAGGGCACTCAGGACAGTGAAGACGATGGCCCCCGCGGCGAGCCCGATCGCGGCCCGCCAGATCCCGCCGTGCTCAAACGCGTCCTCGAACAGCTCGAAGGCCAGTGCCGTGATCAGCGAACCGGCGGCGAAGGACAGGAGGATGGCCAGCAGCCGCTTGGGGAGGTTGAAACGCACTCCGATCAGCGCCCCGATGACCAGGGCGCTCGATGCCACGACACCGAACAGGAGCGACATTGCCACACCGAAAGTATAGAAGCCGCCCGCAAAAGCGGTAGGACGCACACCTCTTGACTTCCGAGGAGGATCAGGGTTGACGGACGGCCGCGGCCTGTTCGGCACGCGTGGGCGGCGCTTCCGCAGGGTCACCGAAGAAAGGGTGAAGGGGCACTCCCTGCTGGGTGTAGTGTCAACGCACGGAACCCCCCGGTTCCTCCTAGGGAGCAACGATGATCCAGACCTGCCCACATTCGGTTCCACCGACGCCCTGCACATCGTTCCCACCGGGAACGCGGGATCCGGTGTCAGCGGCCCCCGCCGGACCAGGGAGGGCGTAAACCATGACGGAACTGCGCCTTGGTGTCCTCGCCCTCTCCAGCAAGCCGGACGAACGCCGGCTTCCCCTCCACCCTCACCACTTCGAACGCATCGACGCCGCAGTCCGCGGGCGGATGCGCGTTGAGCAAGGCTACGGTGCCCAGTTCGGGCTCTCCGATGCGCAGTTGGAGCCGCTCGTCGGGCCCCTGCTGAGACGCGAGGAGATCATCGCCTCCTCCGACGTCGTGCTGCTTCCCAAGCCGCAGGCGTCCGACCTCGCCTCCCTGGCCGACGGCCAGGTGCTCTGGGGATGGCCCCACTGCGTCCAGGATCGCGAGATCACCCAGCTGGCCATCGACAAGCGGCTCACACTGATTGCCTTTGAGGCGATGAACCACTGGACGGAGGACGGCGGGTTCTCCCTCCATGTCTTCCACAAGAACAACGAACTGGCAGGGTACTGCTCGGTCCTGCACGCACTGCAGCTCTCCGGCCTCACCGGGGACTACGGCCGCCGGCTCACCGCAGCCGTCATCGGCTTCGGAGCCACCGCCCGTGGCGCCGTCACTGCCCTGAACGCCCACGGCGTCAGCGATGTGCAGATTCTGACGAGCCGGGGAGTGGCGGCCGTTGGCTCACCCATCCACTCGGCCCGCATCGCCCAGCTGGAAGCCAGCCCCGAGGCGCCGGAGCGGAACGAGGTCCTGACGGAGGAAGGCCGGGTGCCGCTCGCCCCCTATCTGGCCCGCTACGACCTCGTCGTAAACTGCACCCTGCAGAACCCGAATGCCCCGCAGATGTATGTCGAGGAAGCCGACCTGCCGCTGTTCTCCAGCGGCAGCCTCATCATTGATGTCTCCTGTGACCGGAACATGGGCTTCGGCTGGGCCCGCCCCACCTCCTTCGCCGCGCCGATGTTCGAGGTCGGGGACCACGTCCGCTACTACGCCGTCGACCACAGCCCGTCCTACCTGTGGGACTCGGCCACCTGGGAGATCAGCGCGGCGCTGTTGCCGTTCCTTGGCGCGGTGATGGAGGGGCCGTCGGCGTGGGATGCCGATGAGACGCTGAGGCGAGCCATCGAAATCCGGGACGGCGCCGTAATCAACCCGGCCATCCTCGACTTCCAGGGCCGCGGCGCTCAATACCCGCACCAGGTCCTTGCGGGACGTGGCTGACCCGGCGCCGGAACCCGCGCTGGGTCAGCAGGACCGGCCCGTCGGCTGGTGGCTCAAGGAGGCCGACCGGCGGCTCGACGGCGCCTTTAACCAGGCCCTTGAGGGCCAGGGAAGCGACCGCCGGACATGGCAGGTGCTCGCCTCCCTGGCCAGGCGGCCCGAAAGCCCTGCCCGCCTGGTTGAGCTGCTGCGCCCCTTCGATCCGCCGGCCGTCGTCGCGGGCGTCGTCGCCGACCTGACGGAGCGAGGGCTGGTGGAGGAAGCCGCCGGCCTGCTGCGCCTGACGGAGGCTGGCCGGCACGTCCACGGCGCGCTCAGCGGGCCCGTCGCCGACGTGCGGCGGCAGGTCCGAGAGTCGCTGCCCGGTGAGGACTACGCCACCCTCCTGCGCCTGCTGGGCCGGCTCACCGAGGGCCTTGCAGGAACGTCCGACTGAGCCGGCAGCCGGGGCGCGGCTAGCCCTCGAAGTGGGTCTTCGGCGTTGACTTTCCGGTGGAGGCCACGATGGCGGTGGCGACGTCGCGCAGCTTCATGTTCCGGGTGTTCGAGGCCGACTGGAGGATTCCGAACGCCTCATCCTGGCTGCAGCGGTTCTGGCCCATGACGATCCCCACGGCGAGGTCGATGGTGGTCCGCGATTCCATCGCGGCCTTAAGGTCGTTCGCGGATTCGGTCAGCCGGGCGATGCGCACGGCCAGCCGCAGGGCCTTCGACGCCTCGTCCGCAAAGGTTTCGGCCGCGGCGATCGCATCGTCATCGAACGCGTCGACGCTGCCCGAATAAAGGTTCAGCCCCGCGTTCGCGTCACCCTCAAGCAGGATCGGGACTCCGAGGATCGAGCGGATGCCGTGCTCGGCAATGGCATCCCGGTAGTCGGGGAACCGGGTGTCCCGGGTGATGTCCGGAACGTGGACGAGCTTCTCTTCCCGGGCGGCGCGCAGGCACGGCCCATCCTCAAAGTTGTACTGGATCTCGTCCATGTTCCGCGCGTGCTCGCTGCTGCTGGCCACGGTGCCCGCCCGCTTGGGCCGCAGCAGGGTCACACCGCAAAGCATCTCGCCGTGCCGCCCCTCGAATGTTTCGGCCGCGAGCTTCGCCAGCTCCGTCAGGAATTCCTCGACATCGGTGCTGTCGAGCACCATGTCCTGGAGAAGGGTACCCACCTGCAGGGTGGGCGGATCGCCCTCGTCCTCAGCCATGCCCTTGCCTCCACTTGTCCGCACTGATCAGCCGCCCCTGAAGGCCACCCGGCACCGGTCCGGGCAATAGCCCCACAATAGACCCTGTCGCTCAACGAACGACAGGCCCTGCCCCTTTCGCGCCCATTTTGTCGGCAATGGCGCGGACCCCGACCAGTGTCTCCTCGAATGACGTGGTCAGCGGAGACAGGCCCAGGCGGATGCCCGAGGGGTTGCGGTAGTCGGGGATGATCCCCTGCTCCCACAGGCCTGGCACCATGGTGGCGAATGCCGGATGGTCGATGGTGATGTGGCCGCCGCGCTCACCCGGCACACGCGGCGAGGCCACCACCACTCCAGCCGGGCCCAGGAGGGTGTCGACGGCCTCGATGGCGAAACCGGTCAGGGCCACCGACTTATCCCGCACCGCCCCGATGCCGGCCTTCTCCAGTACATCGAGCATGTCCTGCAGTGCGAGCATGCCGAGGATGGGCGGAGTGCCGGAGACAATTTTGCGGATGCCCGGTGCCGGCTCGTAGGACCCGCCCATGGCGAAGGGGTCGGCGCTGCCAAGCCAGCCCTGGATGGGCTGATCGAAGGAATCCAGGTGCCGTGCGGCGACGTACGCCCAGGCGGGGGCGCCGGGGCCGCCATTGAGGTACTTGTAGCTGCAGCCGGCAGCGTAGTCGACTCCCCAGGCATCGAGCTCAAGGGGCACCGAGCCCACCGAATGGCTTAGGTCCCACAGCACCAGCGCCCCGGCGTCGTGCACCACCGACGTGATGCCGGGGACGTCGGCGGCGTGTGCGGACCGGTACGCCACGTGGCTCAGGACCACGAGGGCGGTCGAGGGCCCGACGACGCCGGCAACGGCCTCCGCGCTCGCGCCCCCGTCGTAAGGAACCTCAAGCCACCGAACGGTGAGGCCGCGCTCACGGGCGATGGACTCCATCAGGAACCGGTCCGTGGGGAAATTGTCGCGGTCGATCACGATTTCGGTGCGGCCCGGTCGAGCGGAGACCGCGGCACGCGCCAGCTTGTACAGCAGGACGCTGGTGGAGTCGGCGACGATGCACTGCCCGGGCGCGGCGCCCAGGACGATGCTCCCGAGCCGGTCACCGATCCGTTCGGGCAGTTCCAGCCAGCCCTCATCCCAGCCGCGGATCAGGCGGGACCCCCATTGGTGCCTCACGAAATCGGCAAGGCTCTGTTCGGTCGCCGCGAGGGGGCGGCCGAGGGAGTTTCCGTCGAGGTAGGCGGCAATGCCGTCGGCTTCGTCGGTGATGAACAGGTCACGGTACCCGGCCAGCGGGTCCTTGTCGTCGAGTTCGCGGGCGCGCTGCAGGAGCGGATCGTCAACCATTGGCCCAGTCTAAGACGACGCCGGGTCCACCGCCTGCCCGGTGACCCATCCGGTGAAGGACGGCCGCTTTGCGCCGGGCGCCCAGCCGGTGACGTCGGTGTGCCGGACGGACCCGCCGGGCGCCTCACCGGGACGGACGGCGACGGCGAGCGTACCCGGGAGCAGGGCCGGGGACAGGAAGTCCACCCCCCACGACACCGCGTCCGGCGCGGCCGGCTCCGCCAGCTCCACCATGCGCGCGGCAAGGTAAACACCGTGCGCGATGGCGCGCTTCATCCCCAGCAGCCGTGCCGAGGGCGCGCTCAAATGGATCGGATTCCAGTCCCCGGATACGGCCGCGTAGGCCCGTCCGGTGTCGGAAGCCAGGTCCCACTGTGCCGTGGGCACCGGCGGGGTGAAGGTGTCCGCGCTCCCCGACAGGGCAGTGTCGCTTTTGTCGCCACCGGCCGCCGGGCTGATGCCCGGGGATCCGTCCGGGGAGGGCTCTGGATGTTCCTCCCGGCCGCCGGCGGTCCGGACGCCGCGGGCCAGGTAGACCGAGCGCCCCGTCCAGATCCGCTCGCCATCCACCGACACCTCGGTGACGAGGTCCACCGAGGTCCCGGATCGGTGCGGGCTCAGGTTTTCGGCGTAGGCCACCGACTCGAACTTCTCCCCGACGCGCAGCGCCCGGGTCTGCACCACCGTGTTGCTGAGGTGGACCATTCCCAGCAGCGGGAGCGGGAAGTCCGGGCGGGCCATCACACTCATGGCAACGGGGAAGGCCAGCGTGTGGACATGCGCCGAGGGAACGGCATCGCGTGCCGCCTGTCCGACGAGATGCTGGAAGGCGGTGAGCCGCTCCCGGTCCACGGGGCCGCCGGAGGCACGGTGACGGACCTCCGGCAGCGCCGACGCGGGGCTGCCCCGCCCGGCCCGCCGCAGCACGGCGCCGACTACCGCCTGCCGGTACAGGCCCGCCAGCTCCGGCATGGCCGGCAGGACGACTTCGTTCATGCTCCCACCAGGTTCTGTCCGCAGACCCGGATGACCTGGCCGTTGATGCCGCCGGCCGGCCCGGAGGCAAGGAACGCGATGGTCTCGGCCACATCCACCGGTTGCCCGCCCTGCTGCAGGCTGCTGAGCCTGCGGGCCGCCTCGCGGGTGAGCATCGGCATCTTGGCGGTCATATCGGTCTCGATGAATCCGGGGGCGACAGCGTTGATGGTGCGTCCGGACCCAGCCAACGCGGCAGCGGTGGCGCGGACCATGCCGATCACCCCGGCCTTGGAGGCGGCGTAGTTGCTCTGTCCGCGGTTTCCCGCGATGCCGCTGGTCGAGGCGAGGCTGATGATCCGGCCCTCGGGCGAGAACACCGGGGAGGCAAGCAGCTCGTCGTTGATGCGCAGCTGCGAGGAGATATTGACCGCGATGACCGCGTTCCACCGTGCCGGGTCCATATTGGCAAGAAGCTTGTCCCGGGTGATTCCCGCGTTGTGCACGAAGATGTTCAGGGTGCCGTGGCGGTCCTTCACGTGGTTCAGGATCCGGGCGGCGGCGTCGGGAGCGGTGATGTCGACCTGCAGTGCAGTTCCCCCGACCCGGTTGGCGACCGCCGCAAGCTGCTCACCCGCCGCGGGCACGTCAACGACGACGACCTTCGCCCCGTCCCGGTGCAGGACCTCGGCGATCTTCGCCCCGATGCCCCGCGCCGCGCCGGTCACCACGGCGGTCCTGCCGGCCAGCGGAGCACCGGCGTCGGCCGGCTCCTCCGGCGCGGGCACAGCGGAGACCCGCAGGAACTGGCCGTCGACATAGGCGCTGCGCCCGGAGAGCAGGAACCGCAGGGCCCCCAGGGCGCCCGGGCTGTCCGCCGCCGCCCCGTCCAGAAGCACGATCCCGTTGGCGGTGGCACCGGTCCGCAGTTCCTTGGCGACCGAACGCACGGCGCCGTCAACCCCCTGGCGGGCGGCGGCGGTGGCCGGGTCCCCGGCCTCCTCCGCCGGCCGGGCTAGGGAGACGACCCTGCCGCCGGGCAGCAGGGCGCGGACCGCCGCGCCGAGCTCGAGCAGGGGCGCACCCAGGTCCTCCGGACGCGACACCGCATCGAGGGCCACGGCCACCGCTCCGAGCTTCTCTCCCGGGCGCAGGTGCCGGCGGACGTCCTGGTCCCAGCCGAGCAGCGCATCCGCTAGGGTGTCGGCGCCCGAGCCGCTGCCCAGGACCAGCACCGGCCCGGGGACGAGCGGGTCGCCGGGGGTGTAGCGGCGCAGTACCGCCGGGCGCGGCAGGCCCAGGGTCTTCGCCATCCTGCCCGGAAGCGGCGTGTTGACGAGGCCGAGGTAGGTATCCGCCACCTCAGCGCGCCTCGAGGATGGCAACGACGCCCTGACCGCCGGCGGCGCACACGGAGATCAGGCCGCGGCCCGAACCCTTCTCCGCCAGCGCCTTGGCCAGGGAGGCGACGATCCGCCCGCCGGTGGCGGCGAAAGGGTGGCCGGCGGCCAGTGAGGAGCCGTTGACGTTGAGCTTGGATCGATCGATCTTCCCGAGCGCTCCGTCGAGGCCGAGGCGGGTCCGGCAGAACTCCTCGCTCTCCCACGCGGCGATGGAGCTGAGGACCGTGGAGGCAAAGGCCTCATGGATTTCGAAGAAGTCGAAGTCGTCGAAGTGCAGCCCGTTGCGCTGGAGCAGCCGCGGCATCGCGTAGACGGGGGCCATCAGCAGGCCCTCCTGGCCGTTCACGAAGTCCACGGCGGCCGCTTCGGCGTCGACGACGTTGGCGAGCATCGGCAGGTTGTTGACCCGCGCATAGTCCTCAGAGCCGAGCAGGACGACGGCGGCGCCGTCGGTCAGCGGCGTGGAGTTGCCCGCCGTCATGGTGGCGGGCGTATCGAGCCCGGCGCCAAACACCGGCTTCAGCTTCGCCAGCTTCTCCAGCGACGTGTCCGCGCGCAGGTTCGCGTCCCGGGTCAGCCCGCGGTAGGGGGTCATCAGGTCTTCGAAGAACCCGCGCTCGTAGGCCGCGGCGAGATTGGCATGGCTGGAATAGGCGAGTTCGTCCTGGGCCTCGCGGGTGATACCCCAGGCCGCGGTGGTCAACGCCTGGTGTTCGCCCATCGAGAGCCCCGTGCGGGGTTCACCCGTGGTCGGGGCGTTCGGTGCCAGGTCCCGGGGGCGCAGCCTGCTGACCGCGGCGAGCTTCTGCTTGGGCGTGCGGGCCCGGGAGAGGTCGAGAAGCACCCGGCGCAGGCCCTCACTGACCACGATGGGCGCGTCGGAGGCCGAATCGACGCCGCCGGCGATGCCGGAGTCAATCTGGCCCAGCTTGATCTTGTTGGCGAGGCCCACCACGGTCTCAAGGCCGGTGGCGCAGGCCTGCTGCAGGTCGTACGCCGGGGTGTGCGCGGAGAGGGCGGAGCCCAGCACCGCCTCGCGGGTGAGGTTGAAGTCCCGGGAGTGCTTCAGGACGGCACCCGCGGCGACCTGGCCAATGCGCTCGCCCTGCAGGCCGAACCGGGCGACGAGGCCGTCGAGCGCGGCGATGAGCATGTCCTTGTTCGACGAGGACGCGTAGGCCCCGCCGGAGCGCGCGAAGGGAATGCGGTTGCCGCCGATGACGACGGCGTTGCGGACCGTGGTGCCCGCGCCTGCTCCTGGCTGGTTCGACATGAGGGATCTCCTGGTGGTCGTGGTGGATTACCGATACCCAGCGTACCTGATACGCTGAGTATCATGAACACTTCGCCAGCGGTTTCCGCCGTGCCCGCCGGAACAGGCCCGGCGCCCGACGGGCGGTCCAGCCGGTGGGAGGAACACCGCGCCGAGCGCCGGCGCGCGCTGATCAGCACCGCGCGCCGCGCCGTCGACACCCTCGGCCACGGCGCCT
Source organism: uncultured Arthrobacter sp. (assembly GCF_902805515.1). Classification (GTDB taxonomy): domain Bacteria; phylum Actinomycetota; class Actinomycetes; order Actinomycetales; family Micrococcaceae; genus Arthrobacter_D. Next base: position 58,465 of record NZ_CADCTE010000186.1, read on the forward strand.
CCATGGAAGACATCGCGGCGGCGGCCGACACCTCCAAATCCGTGTACTACCGCTACTTCGGTGACAAGACCGGCCTGCAGCAGGCCATGGCCGAGGTCGTCACGGGCCAGATGCAGCAGAAGATCCTCGCGGCGGCACGGCAGGCCCAGACACCGCGTGAAGGCCTGCGCGGCATGATCTCCGTCTACCTGCAAATGGCACAGACCTCACCGAACGTGTACGCGTTCGTCACGCGGGTCGGCCAGGCCGACCTGGCCGCGGGCCCGGCCGATGAGGCCCGGCCCGCCGACCCCCTGACCCACTTCCTTGAGGCCGTCACCGAGATGCTCGCCCGCCCCATGCGGGCCTACCTGCGGTCCTCGCCCCACCTGAGCGGCCCCGCCGACCCTCGGCTCGTGTACTGGCCGCGGGCCGCCATCGGCATGGTCCGCTCCGCCGGTGAGCTGTGGCTGGCGACGCCCGCCGGCCCGGGCAAGCCCGGCGTGGAGCAGCTCGCCGACCAGCTGACCGACTGGCTCTTCGAAGGCATCAGCCACCAGGTGCCCACCGGGCAACCGACCCTCCCGGCACCGGACTCCACCACCTCCCCTGCAAAGGACAACTCATGACGCAGACAGCAGCCGCCCCCCGGCGCGAGGTTCCCGCAGCGGGCACCATCACCGACAACGACGCGGCCGTCCTCGACCCCGCCGTCCTCGGGGAGCTGCTCCTCGGGAAATGGGCGTCGGTGCGCCGGACCGCCCGAGAGCTCGCAGGGCGCCCCGAAGTGCACAAGATCGAAGGACTCACCTCGGCCGAGCACCGCAGCCGCTGCTTCGACCAGCTCCACTACCTGGTGAAGAACCAGGCGGTGCACCGGGCCTTCCCGACCTCGCTCGGCGGGCACGACGACCACGGCGGCAACGTCGCAGGGTTCGAGGAACTCGTGGTCGCCGATCCCTCCCTGCAGATCAAGGCCGGCGTCCAGTGGGGCCTGTTCGGTGCGGCGGTGCTCCACCTGGGCACCGAGGAGCACCATCAGGCGTGGCTGCCCGGCATCATGAACATGGACATCCCGGGCTGCTTCGCCATGACGGAGACCGGGCACGGCTCGGATGTGGCAAGCATCGCCACGACCGCCGTCTACTCCCCCGAGGATGAATCCTTCACCCTGAACACCCCCTTCCGGGCGGCGTGGAAGGACTACATCGGCAATGCCGCCGTCGACGGCCGCGCCGCCGTCGTCTTCGCCCAGCTCATCACCCGGGGCGTCAACCACGGCGTGCATGCCTTCTACGTCGAACTGCGCGACGCCGACGGCGCCTTCCTGCCCGGGATCGGCGGCGAGGACGACGGCCTCAAGGGCGGCCTGAACGGCATCGACAACGGCCGGCTGCACTTCGAGAACGTCCAAGTGCCCCGGACGCACCTGCTGAACCGGTACGGCAGCGTCGCCCCCGACGGCACCTACAGCTCCCCCATCGCCTCGCCGGGCCGCCGCTTCTTCACCATGCTGGGTACACTCGTGCAGGGCCGCGTGTCCCTCGATGGCGCGGCCGTCGCGGTGAGCAAGCTCGCGCTGAAGACCGCCATCACCTACGCCTCGGAGCGGCGCCAGTTCAACGCGTCCTCGGACCTCTCCGAAGAGGTCATCCTCGACTACCAGCGCCACCAGCGGCGCCTCCTGCCGCGCCTGGCCGCCACCTATGCGGCGTCGTTCGCCCATGAGGAACTGCTTGAGAAGTTCGACGGCGTGTTCTCCGGCACCTCCGACACCGACGCCGACCGCCAGGACCTCGAGACCCTCGCCGCGGCCTACAAGCCGCTGTCCACCTGGCTGGCCCTGGATACGCTGCAGGAGTGCCGGGAGGCCTGCGGCGGCGCAGGGTTCCTCACGGAGAACCGCTTCACCTCGCTCCGGGCGGACATGGACGTCTACGCCACCTTCGAAGGTGACAACAACGTCCTGCTCCAGCTCGTCGCCAAGCGCCTGCTGACGGACTATGCCCGCGAGTTCAAGGGCATGGACTTCGGCGTCCTCGCCCGCTACGCGGTCTCCCAGGCCGCGGGGCGGACGGTGCACCGCTCCGGGCTCCGCCGTGTGGTGCAGACCGTCGTGGACACCGGGTCCGAAAAGAAGTCGGCGATCGCCCTGCGGGACGAGGCAACCCAGCACGGGCTGCTCTCGGACCGGGTGGGCACCATGGTTGCAGAACTCGCCGGCGCCCTGCGGGGGGCCGGGACGATGCCGCAGGCCAAGGCTGCCGCCCTGTTCAACGAACACCAGCACGAGCTGATCGAAACGGCCCGGGCACACGCCGAGCTGCTGCAGTGGGAGGCGTTCACGGCGGCGCTGCACCGGGTCGAGGAGCCCGGGACCCGGCAGGTCCTGACCTGGCTGCGCGACCTGTTCGGGCTGTGCCTGCTGGAGCGGAACCTCGCCTGGTACCTGATGAACGGGCGGCTCTCCTCGCAGCGGGCCCGGACCCTCACGCCCTACATCAACCGGCTGCTCGCCAAGCTCCGCCCGCACGCCCTCGACCTGGTCGAGGCCTTCGGTTACGGGCCCGAGCACCTCCGCGCCGCGATCGCCACCGGCGCCGAGAAGCGGCGCCAGGACGAGGCCGCCGCGCACGCCCGGGCGGTACGGGCAAGCAGCGGCTCCCCGATCGAGGAGAAGACCCTGCTGGCCCGGCAGTCGGAACAGGCCAAGACGCGGGGCAAGAGCTCACCGCGCAAGGCACGGCAGGTGCCCGAGAAGTCCTCGGCCTGACCGGCCGGTCGCCAATCCCGCGGTGATCCGCGTGCCGGACCGCGGTCCGCGGATCGAAAGTTCGCCGCCGGGAGCTGAAAGCCCCTGTCCGCCCGGCGGACAGGGGCTTACACCGTCACAGCACGCTGCGGTACACCTCGAGGGTCGCCTCGGCAATGGAATCCCACGCGAAGTGCTGCTCGGCGCGGGTCCGGCCGGCCTCGCCCATCTGGCGGGCGGTCACCGGGTCGGCGACCAGCGCGGTGAGCGCGGCGGCGAAGTCCGACACGAAGCGCTCTGGGTCAAGGGGCGTTCCGGTGCCGTCGGAGACCTGTTCGAGCGGCACGAGGGTCCCGGTGACGCCGTCCTCGACGACTTCGGGGATCCCGCCGGTGGCACTGGCCACCACGGCCGCACCGCAGGCCATCGCCTCGAGGTTCACGATGCCCAGCGGCTCGTAGATGGACGGGCACGCGAACACCGTGGCATGGCTGAGCACCTGCACCAGCTCCCGGCGCGGCAGCATCCGCTCGATGAGCACCACCGAGCCGCGCCGGTCCCGGAGCTCGTTGATCAGCTTTTCGGTCTCCGCGGCGAGCTCGGGGGTATCGGCCGCACCGAGGACCAGGACCAGCTGCACGTCCGCAGGCAGTTGCGCGGCAGCCCGGAGCAGGTAGGGCACGCCCTTCTGGCGGGTGTTGCGCCCCACGAAGACCACGCTGGGACGGTCCGGGTCGATGCCGAGGGCCCGCACGGCGTCGTCGTCCTCGTCGCGCACCCACTCGGAGACGTCGATGCCGTTGTGCACCACGTGCACCTTCGACGGGTCGACGGCGGGGTAGCTGCGCAGGATGTCCTCGCGCATCCCCGCCGACACGGCGATCACTGCGGCGGCGGCCTCATACGAGGTCTTTTCCGCCCAGGAGGACAGCGCGTAGCCTCCTCCGAGCTGCTCGGCCTTCCAGGGCCGCAGCGGCTCAAGGCTGTGGGCGCTGAGCACGTGCGGGATGCCGTGGAGCAGGGAGGCGAGGTGCCCGGCCATGTTCGCGTACCAGGTGTGCGAGTGGACGAGGTCGGCACCATTGATGTTCCCGAGCATCTCCAGGTCCGTCCCGAGGGTCTGCACGGCGGCGTTCGCTCCGGCCAGTCCCGGGGGCACGCCGTAGGTGCGCACGCGCGCCCCGTGGTAGTCGGAGGGGCGCTCCGCGCCGAAACAGTGGACGTTCAGATCCACCTGACCGGCCAGCACGCGGCTCAGCTCCGCAACATGGACACCTGCCCCGCCATAGATTTCTGGGGGGAATTCCTTGGAGACAATATCTACTCGCACTCCCCCAACGTAGTGCAGGAGGCCGCAGTCCTCTAGTGTGAACAGAATTGGACCGACACGTTGGAATACTCAAAGGGGGTTACCCGTGGCACTTAAGAAAGTTCTGGCGGTTGTACTGGCAGGTGGCGAGGGCAAACGCCTGATGCCCCTCACCGCGGACCGGGCCAAGCCGGCCGTGCCGTTCGCCGGAAGCTACCGGTTGATCGACTTCGCCCTCTCGAACCTGGTGAACTCCGGCTACCTGCAGATCGTGGTGCTCACGCAGTACAAATCCCACAGCCTCGATCGGCACGTCTCCGAGACCTGGCGGATGTCAACGCAGCTCCAGCAGTACATCGCGTCGGTGCCTGCGCAGCAGCGCCGCGGCAAGAGCTGGTTCCTGGGCAGCGCCAACGCGATCTACCAGTCCCTCAACCTCATCCACGACGCCCAGCCCGACATTGTCGTGGTCATCGGCGCCGACCACGTGTACCGCATGGACTTCGAGCAGATGGTCAACGCGCACGTCGAATCCGGAGCCTCAGTCAGCGTCGCCGCCGTGCGCCAGCCCATGAACCTCGTCGACCAGTTCGGCGTCATCGAGGTGGACTCCAACGACCCGACCCGCATCGCCGCCTTCGTCGAGAAGCCGAAGACCACCCCCGGGCTGCCCGATGACCCCAACAGCTTCCTCGCCTCGATGGGCAACTACGTCTTCACCGCCGACGCGCTGGTCAAGGCCCTCGAGGAGGACGCGGCCCGCCTCGACACCAAGCACGACATGGGCGGGGACATCATCCCCCACTTCGTCGACCGCAACGACGCAGCCGTCTACGACTTCACCACGAACAACATTCCCGGCTCCACCGAACGGGACCGCCAGTACTGGCGCGACGTGGGGACCATGGACTCCTACTACGAGGCCAATATGGACCTCATCTCCCCGCTGCCCCTGTTCAACCTGTACAACCTGCAGTGGCCGATCTACACCCGCCAGAGCGTCTCGCCGCCCGCGAAATTCGTGCGCAGCGCCACGGGCCGCTCCGGCGAGGCCCACGACTCCATCGTCTCGGCCGGCGTCGTCATTTCGGGCGGAACGGTGCAGGGCTCGGTGCTCGCCACTGACGTCTTCGTCGATGAGAGCGCGGAGGTGAGCGATTCGGTGCTGATGGACAAGGTGAGCATCGGCCCCGGCGCCATCGTCCGCCGCGCGATCATCGATAAGAACGCGAAGATCCCGGCCGGGGCGCGCATCGGCGTGGACCGCGAGCTCGACCTCAGCCGCGGGTTCGCCGTGACCGACTCCGGGTTGACCATCCTGAGCAAGGGCCAGATCGTCCCCGCAGGCTAGGCAGTTCCCCGGGGCCGGTCAGCTGTTCCGGCCCCGGGCGGCGACCGCCCAGCGGTCGATGACCGCGCCGTCCCGGACCACCTGCACCTCGTCCACCAGGTTCACGGGCAGGCAGACGTGGTTGGGGACAACCCGCAGCCGGGTGCCGCGGGCCGGCAGGGGCTCCCCGGCCGGCCACTGCACCGTGGCGTGGTGCTCCGAGAGGGCGACGATCCGCGCCTCCGGATGTTCAAGCAGCCTGCCATAGCCGGTCGCCCACGCCGCCCGGTCGCTGCCGAGGATCTTGCTGCCGGCATCGAGCAGGAAGTGCCCCGGCTCCCCTGCTGTGCTCCTGTGATGGCTGACCACGGTGGCGGCCACGGTGAGGGCGATATTGTCGGGACCGATGGTGCCGAGCTCCCACTGCTGGGCATCGCCGAACACGTAGACCCCCGGACGCAGTTCGGTCGCGGTGCCTCCCATCAGGGCCGAGGGGGTCGACCCGCCGCTCAGCTCCGCGGCGGCGAAGCCCTCGGCGCGGAGCCCGGCGGCCGCCTGGGACAACGCCTTGTCCTCGTCCCGCGCCGCCGTGGAGGGCATCCCCGGGGCGTAGCTGTGGCCCGGGAAGGTGAAGGCTCCGGTGACCCGGAGACCGGCCTTCGCCGCGGCCACGGCCACTCCCGCGGCATCCCCCGACGCCACGCCGCTGCGGTGGTGGCCGCTGTCGAGCTCAACCCGGACCGCGACCTCCCCGGCCGCCGCACCGAGGCTGCGGGCCAGGGCGGTGGCGCTCTCGGCGGAATCCACGCCCACGGTGATTCGCGCCACCGCCGCGAGCCGGCGCAGCCGGTCCCCCTTCGCCGAGTCAACCCACAGCGGGTAGGCGATGAAAATATCCTCCACCCCGGCCCCGGCGAAAACCTCCGCCTCGCCGACCGTGGCCACGGTCAGCCCGACGGCGCCCGCCGCCAGCTGGAGCGCGGCGATCTCCGGGATCTTGTGGGTCTTGGCGTGAGGGCGCAGCGCCACGCCGCGGGCCCGCGTGGACGACGCCATGGCCGTGATGTTCGCCTCCAACCGGTCGGCGTCGATCTGCACGCTCGGAGTGGGCTCGTTCCCGGGAATTGTTGTGTCCATGCTTCGATTCCACCACGACCTGCCGTGCCGGCCGGCGCGCGGCGCGTGATTGAATAACCGGATGCGCAACGAGAACCTGCTCCGTGACGAGGCCGCCGCCCGCTCCCTGCTGATCGGGGTCGAACGCTACGATGTGAGGCTCGACGTCAGCGGCGCCGAGGACCCGTCGGCGGAGGGGTTTCCCAGCGAATCCACAGTGGTGTTCCGCTGCACCACCCCGGGCGCCTCCACCTTCCTCGACTTCATCAACGGCGGCGTCGACGAGGTGCTCCTCAACGGGAAGGCCCTCGACCTGGGCGCGGCCGTCGATGGTTCGCGCATCCACCTTCCGGACCTGCTCGAGACGAACACGGTGACCGTGCGCGGCACCGCGCTCTACAGCCGCAGCGGCGAGGGGATGCACCGGTTCGTCGACCCGGCGGACGGCCTCACCTACCTCTACACCCAGTACGAGCCCGCCGACGCCCGCCGGGTCTTCGCCAACTTCGAACAGCCCGACCTGAAGGCCGCCTTCACCTTCACCGTCACCGCCGCGGAGGCCTGGACGGTCGCCTCCAACGCCCCGGCGCTGGGCGCCCCCTCCCCGGTCTCCGCCGGGGCGCTGCGCTGGGAGTTCGCGCCCACGGAGCGCATTTCGACCTACATCACTTCGGTGCTCGCCGGCCCCTACCATCACGTCGCCGGGTCCTGGGCCGGCGGGGACGGCACCGGTTCGCCCGAGATCGCGCTCGGGCTCTACTGCCGCCGGTCGCTGGCGTCCGCCTTTGACGCCGAGGCGATCTTCGACACCACCCGCCGCGGGCTGGACTTCTTCCACCGCCTCTTCGACTACCCCTATCCGTTCGGCAAGTACGACCAGGCCTTCGTCCCCGAGTACAACCTCGGCGCGATGGAGAACCCGGGCCTGGTGACGTTCACGGAGAACTACGTGTTCCGCTCCGCGGCAACGGCCGCCCAGTATGAGGCGCGGGCGAACACCATCCTGCATGAGATGGCGCACATGTGGTTCGGGGACCTCGTCACCATGACCTGGTGGGACGACCTGTGGCTCAAGGAGTCCTTCGCGGACTACATGGGCGCCCTCGGCGTGGCGGAAGCCACCGAGTGGAAGACGTCGTGGGTGAGCTTCGCGAACAAGCGCAAGGCCTGGGCGTACGTGCAGGACCAGCTGCCGACGACCCACCCGATCGTGGCGGACATCCCCAACCTCGAGGCGGCGAAGCAGAACTTCGATGGCATCACCTACGCCAAGGGCGCCTCCGTGCTCAAGCAGCTCGTCGCCTACGTCGGCTTCGACGCCTTCACCGAGGCGGCCCGGAAGTACTTCCGGGCACACGCCTTCGGCAACACCACCCTTGCGGACCTGCTCGCCGCCCTCAGCGAGGCCTCAGGGCAGGACATGACGGCCTGGGCCCGCCAGTGGCTGCAGACCTCAGGGGTGCCCGCGCTCACCGCGGAGGTCTCCGTCGAGGACGGTGTGTACACCGCCGCCGCGATCCGGCAGGACGCGCTCGACCCCATCACCGGGGTTCCCGAGCCCCGCCCCCACTCGCTCAAGGTCGGCTTCTACAGCTACGACGCCGACGGCTCCCTGGTCCGCACCGAGTCGCACGCCGTCGCGGTCACCGGCGCATCTGCCCCGCTGGACGGGCTGGTCGGCCGGACCCAGCCGGACCTGCTGCTGGTCAATGACGAGGACCTCACCTACGCCAAGCTGCGCTTCGACCCGCGCTCCCGGGTGACGCTGCTGCGGTCGGTGGACCGGATCGCCGATCCGCTGGCCCGCGCCATCTGCCTCTCCGCCCTGTGGTCGAGCACCCGGGATGCCGACCTGGCCGCCGCCGACTACCTCGGCGCCGTCGAACTGGCCGCGCCGGCCGAACCCGGCGTCGGGGTGCTGCAGGTGCTGCTGCAGAACGCCGGCACCGCCGTCGAACGCTACACCGCGCCCGCCGGACGTGCGGAGCTGCGCGAACGCTACGCCCGCTTCCTGGAGCAGGGCCTGCGGGACGCCGCGGAGGGCTCGGACCTGCCCCC
>NZ_CADCTE010000187.1:0-278 GCF_902805515.1 uncultured Arthrobacter sp.
CGCGCCAGTGAAAGGTATGAGCGCCATCAGGACGACGAGACCTATGGCATTGGCGGTCAGCGCCGACGTGAGCGAGAGTCCCAGCGTCTCGGAGACGTAGGTGGGCATGTAGGTGAGGAGGATGTAGTAGGAGACGGTCCAGGCTATCGTGAACCCAAAAGCCGTGAAGCTCTCCCCACCATGCGTCGTGAAGGATTCCTTGAGGGGGGCGTCGGCCACCTCCTCTTTTTGCTCTAAGGCGCGGAAGGCTGGCGTGTCCTGCAAGCGAAGCCGCAAGT
>NZ_CADCTE010000187.1:288-1847 GCF_902805515.1 uncultured Arthrobacter sp.
GCCCGCGGAGAAGCCCTGCAGGAGACGTGCGACGACCAACAGGATCGGGGCGAGGACGCCTACCTGGGAGTAGGTCGGGAGCACCCCGATCATGAGCGTTGAGACGCCCATCAGGATCACGGCCGCGGCGAGCGTGGTCCTGCGGCCGATCCTGTCCCCGAAAGACCCGAACACGAAGGCGCCCAAAGGCCGCATGAAGAAGGCTACCGCGAAGACCGCGAACGTCGCGAGCAGCGACGCCACCCGGTTCTCCGAAGGAAAGAACTGCGTGGCTATGATGGTAGCGAAATAGCCATAGACCGCGAAGTCGTACCACTCGATAAAGTTGCCTATTGCTCCGGCGGTTACCGCCTTCCTGGCGGCTTCCGGCGTGCTTACTTGCGCGCTCGCTTCCACGGGTACTCCTCCCTTAGGTCTCCCAACATGCCCTTGCATACTCTACGGCAATCGTGCGTTTCGATACACATGTCATGCCGGCCCCTTGCCGGGCGCGACTGAGCCGGTGTTGTGCAACAATCCTCGGGCGATGGCCGCGGATCGACGGGGAGGGGACGCGATGAAGACGCTTGTGCGCGGCGCGGGGGTTATCGATGGTACCGGCTCGGGCTACCGGTCCGGCACTGCGCTGCTTCTGGAGGGGGATCGCCTGGTTGCCGTAGGGGCGGAGGGCGAGCTTCGCGGCCACGCGGACGACGTGCTCGACCTCGGGGGCGCCACGCTCCTGCCCGGCTTTGTGGACGCGCACACCCACATCACGGTGCGTCCCGGCGAGGGAGATCAGCACGGCCAGTTGCGGTCGCCACCGGTGCGACAGGCGCTCCGGGGCGTCGAGAACATGAGAAGAGTGCTTCATTCCGGCGTCACCACGATCCGGGTGATGGGAGAGATCGCAGGGATCGACTTCGAGTTCAAGCGGGCGGTGAACCAGGGAGATTTGCCCGGGCCGCGCATGCTCGTCGCCGGCAAAGCCCTCAGCGCCACGCACGGCCACGGCGCTGCGCTTGGCGTGGCGGATGGACCCGAAGGCTTGCGCATCGCCGTCCGCGAGAACCTGAGGGACGGCGCGGACCACATCAAGATCTTCGCCACCGGGGGTGTCTCCAACCCCGAGGCGGCTATCGACGCGCACCACTACTCGCGGGAGGAGATCCGAGCCACGGTCGAGGAGGCGCACCGGGCGGGTGCCACGGTGGCGGCCCACGCCCACGGCGGAGAGGGGGTCGACATTTGCGTCGACGAGGGCGTGGACTCGATAGAGCACGGTGGCCTCCTGACAAGCCGGAACATCGAGGCAATTTTCGCCCGAGGCACCCGGCTCGTGTTGACGAACTCCATCACTTTCCATCCTTCCGGGATAGAGGCCGGTGATGCCGGCAACGCCGAGATCGTCGAGAGGGTAAGAAGGGTGCGGGAAACCATCGAGGGCACCTTCTTGGAGATCCGCGCGGCGGGCCTGCGCTTCGCCCTCGGCACAGACTCCATGCACGGCCTTTTCGGATACGAGATCGAGTGGCTCGTCGAGCGCGGCGTCGAGCCCGAAGAGGCCGTAGTAGCGGCGA
>NZ_CADCTE010000188.1:0-450 GCF_902805515.1 uncultured Arthrobacter sp.
GTTCCCGCCGAGCTTCTTCAGCTCGTCCTCGAGCAGGAAGGGGACGACGTCGGTCAGGCCGACGGCCTCCTCCTCGGTGTTCGCGAAGCCGGTGACGGCCCGGCCCTGGACCAGCGGCGTGCCGTCCTCGTTGGTGACGTGGCGCAGCGCACCGGGCCCGTGGCAGACAAGCGCGACGGGCTTGCCCGAACGCAGCGTGGCCTCGATCAGCTCCTTGGAGGTCTTGTCCTCGGCCAGGTCCCACATCGGTCCGTGTCCGCCCGGGTAGAAGACGGCGTCGAAGTCCGCGGCGGAGACGGAGTCCAGGCGCACGGTGTTGGCCAGTGCGGCCTGCGCCTCGGGGTCGGCCTCGAAGCGGTGCGTCATGTCGGTCTGGAAGTCCGGCTGGTTGCTGGCGGGGTCCAGCGGGGGCTGGCCGCCCTCGGGGGAGGCGAGCACGGTCTCGACGCC
>NZ_CADCTE010000188.1:460-1832 GCF_902805515.1 uncultured Arthrobacter sp.
TTGTTGCGCATGCGGTGCGGTTGCTTGCTCCGCACGCGAGTAGACCGGTCGACTAGCAGTCGTCCGGATGGAAGCGGGGTCTCCGTAGGAGTAGAGGTGCGCCTAGACGTGCAGCAGGTGGCGCGTGACCGCCATGGCCCGCTCGAGCGGGGCGGCGTCGCGGTGGATCTTGGTGAGGATGCTGGCACCGAGCCAGCAGTCATAGATGACCTCGGCGGTGGACCGCGGGTCGGTATCGATGGCCAGGGACCGGTCCTCTATGCCGAGCCGGATGATGCGCTCCATCCTGTCCACCACGCCGTCGATGCCCTCGGCAAGCGCTGCGCGCATGCTGTCGGACAGGTCGGCGACCTCGGCTCCCAGCTTGACGGCCAGGCACTTGCCCTGGCAGTCATCGAGGGTCTGGGTGTCGCGCCACTGCTGCAGATAGGCCAGGAGTCGAGCGGCCGCCGAGGCGGTGTCGTCGGCGAAGATCCGGTCCATGTCCGCCAGGTACTCGACGAAGTAGGCCTGCATCATGGCCTCACCGAACGCGTCCTTGGACGCGAAGTAGTAGTAGAACGAACCCTTCGGCACCCGAGCCTCGGTGAGCACCTCGGTCAGCCCCACCGCCGCGTATCCCCTGTGCGCCATGATCCGCTGACCCGCGTCCAGGATGCTGCGGCGGGCGTCGGTGGTGGGCATGCCGCAACCATAGCACCAATTAGACCGGTCGTCTAGTCGCTGGATGGGACGCAGGTCCAGCGCATGACCGGCGTCGGCAGGTCGTCGGTCGCGACGGGCCCACCGCTTCGGGGCAGCGACCTGATTGCGCACAGGTGCGCGCCCGACCGAGCACGGTCGGACGCGCACGTGTGCGGTGATGCTCCATCCACGGACATGCGCGACCGGCGACCTGCCGCCGCTCGCGCATGTCCGGGCTGCCTACCGCGCGCGGTACCTGCGCGTCGACGCGGTCAGCGCGACAGGTACGCCGGCTCGGGTGCGACGCCGGGGAGGTCCGGCCTCCCGATCTGGTCGAGCTCGACGTTCCTCCGGTCCGGCGCCATGCGGACGGCGACCATCGCGATGCCCGTCGTGACGATCGCGAAGATCATGATCGGCCACAGGTCGCCGCCGCTGAAGACGACCAGTGCGGCGGCCAGTGCCGGGGTGAAGCTCGACAGCAGGACAGCCGCCATCTGGTACCCCACGGAGATCCCGGTGTAGCGCACCGCCGTCGGGAAGAGCTCGCAGTACAACGCAGGCTGCGGCGCGTAGACGAGTCCGTGGCCCAGCCCCATGAAGAGCACGACCCCGGCGATGATCGCCCAGGTCTGACCGGTCTGGATCAGCAGGAGGATCGGCACCGTGGTGACGATGATGCACGCGC
>NZ_CADCTE010000189.1 GCF_902805515.1 uncultured Arthrobacter sp.
GCTGCCCCCGTCCCGCCGTCCCACCGCGACCCGCTGCCGCCGTCCCGCCGTCCCACCGAAACTGCAGATGACCACGCTTTGCCCGCCCCATAGCGTGATGACCTGCAAACTCGACGCGCGGTGGTCGGCGTCGCATCCGTACCCGCTCCCGCCTCCCCGCCGAAACTGCAGATAACCACGTTCTGTTCGCCCCATAGCGTGGTGAGCTGCCAACTCGACGCGCCGGGAGCATGCGCACTGTCAAGACGCTCCGCGAAAAGTCCAGTAATTGCCTCCCCGCCCCTTCCCCGGAGGTCACTTCCTGTTCATCCTTAGCTGGTTCGATTATCACTAGTCACGTATGTCACAGGTGACTCATACTGTCTAAGCCATCACCAACCGCCGTCCGGACCATCAGTGCGGGCCCGCGGACTCACCGGCTGAACACCAGCCAGTCTCAAGGAGAGTTCTACCGAATGATCAATTCGCCATGGAAAGGCGCGCTGTGCTCGGTGCTGACGGTGGGACTGCTCGCCGCGCCCGCAGCAGCACTCCCGGCAAGCGCCGAGGAAACGACGCCGGCCAGCACGGGCGGCGTCGTCATCAACGAAGCGTATGTGACAGGCGGCAGCACCGGCGCGCCGTTCGTCAACAAGTTCGTTGAGCTGTACAACCCGACCGATACCCCCGTCACCGTCGACGGGTGGTCCCTGCAGTACCGGTCCGCGACCGGCACCGCCGCACCCACCGGCATCACTCCGCTGACCGGCACCATCCCCGCCAAGGGCTACTTCTTGGTGCAGGGCTCAAGCAATGGAACGGCCGGCCAGGCCCTGCCCGCTCCGGACATCAAGGGCTCGATCAACGCCAGCGGAAGCTCCGGAACGATCCTCCTGGCCCGTCAGGCCACCGCCGTGAACCCGCTGCCCACCGACTCCGTCGTCGGCCACGCCGCCGTGGTGGACCTGCTGGGCTACGGCACCTCCAACACCTTCGAGGGCGCTCGGGCGACCGGCCCGAGCGGCGGACAGAGCTCGATGAACCGCACCAACGGCGCCGACACCAACAGCAACGCCGCCGACTTCAAGCTCTCGACAACGGTCACGCCCACCAACTCGACCGGGACGGCGACGCCGCCTCCCGTGGAGCCTCCAGTCGAACCTCCGGTCCCGGGGCAGGTCGTCCCCATCCGCGAGATCCAGGGCACCGGCACCGAGACCCCCCTCAAGGGCACCACGGTGACGACCCGCGGCAAGGTTACCGCCGCCTACCCCACCGGCGGTCTCGCGGGCTTCTACCTGCAGACCGCGGGAACCGCAGCGGTCGAGGGGCAGAACGCCTCGGACGCCATCTTCGTCTACTCCCCGGCCACAGTGGGCTCCGTTGCCGCCGGTGACTTTGTCGAGGTCACCGGAACCGCCGGTGAGTTCTTCGGCCTGACCCAGCTCACCGTCGCGGCCGGTGGCACCACAAAGCTCACCGACCCGGCCGAGGAGGTCAAGGCCGCGGCACTGCCGCTGCCCGCCACCGACGCCGCACGCGAGGCCTACGAGGGCATGCTCCTCCAGCCCGCAGGCGACTTCACGGTCACCGACAACTACGCGCTTAGCCAGTACGGGGAGATCACCCTCGCCGCCGGCACCACACCGCTGCTGCAGCCCACCGAGGCCGCGGCGCCGGGAACCCCGGAGAACGCCGCCGTCGCCGCAGACAACGCCGCCCGCCGGATCGCGCTCGACGACGGCGCGACGACGAACTTCTTCAACGACGCCAACCGGGGCAAGCCGCTTCCGTACCTCACCGTGGACCAGCCGGTGCGGGTGACGTCGAACGCCAAGTTCACCTCGCCCGTCGTGCTCGACTACCGCAACACCGCCTGGAAGTTCCAGCCGCTCACCGAACTGACGCCCGCCAACGCCGGCACCGTCCAGCCTGTGGCCTTCAGTGGCGAGCGCCCGGCGAGCCCGAAGGACGTCGGGGGCTCGCTGAAGCTTGCGTCGTTCAACGTGCTCAACTACTTCTCCACCACGGGGGACCAGGTCACCGGCTGCACCTTCAATAACGACCGCTCGGGCAACCCCATTACGGTGCGCGGCGGCTGTGACGTGCGCGGCGCTGCGAACGCCGAGAACTTCGAGCGCCAGGAGGCCAAGATCGTTCAGGCGATCACCGGGCTCGGCGCCGACGTCGTGAGCCTCGCCGAGGTCGAGAACTCCGCTAAGTTCGGCAAGGAGCGCGACAGCGCCCTGGCGACGCTGACCGCGGCCCTGAACGAGCAGACTCCGGGGGTCTGGGACTACGTCCGCTCCCCCGCAGTCCTGCCGGCGCTGGAGAACGAAGACGTCATCCGCACCGCCTTCATCTACAAGAAGGCCGCGGCCAAGCCGATTGGCGACTCGGTCATCCTCGACGACAACACCGTCTTCGCGAACGCCCGCAAGCCCCTCGCGCAGGCCTTCGAGACCGTCGACGGCGGCGAGGAGAGCCGCTTCCTGGCGATCACCAACCACTTCAAGTCCAAGGGCTCGGGCCCGCGGACCGGGGAGAACGCCGACTCCGGTGACGGCCAGGGCGCCTGGAATGCCGCCCGCGTCCTCCAGGCCCGCGCCCTCGTCGAATTCGCCGACCGGCTCAAGGCCGACGCCGGAACCGACAAGGTTTTCCTGACCGGTGACTTCAACTCCTACTCCGCCGAGGACCCGATGCGGGTGCTCTACGACGCGGGATACGTCAACCAGGGCATCAAGACCGGCGGCCACTCGTATGTGTTCGGCGGACTGGTCGGCTCGCTCGACCACATTCTCGCCTCCCCGGCGGCCGACGCCACCGTGGCCGGAGTGGACACCTGGAACATCAACGCCGTCGAATCCGTCGCGCTTGAGTACAGCCGCTACAACAACAACGTCACCAACTACTACGCGCCCGACCCCTACCGCTCAAGCGACCACGACCCGGTGATCGTCGGAATGGACCTGGGCGATGGCACGAGCGAACTGAACCTGCTCAACATCAACGATTTCCACGGGCGCATCGACGCCAACACCGTGCGCTTCGCCGGCACCGTCGAGAAACTGAAGGCGGCCTTCCCCGAAGGCAGCTCGGCGTTCCTCTCGGCCGGAGACAATATCGGAGCGTCGCTGTTCGCCTCGTCGCTGCAGCAGGACAAGCCGACCCTGGACGTCCTGAACGCACTCGACCTGCGCACCTCCGCCGTCGGCAACCACGAGTTCGACGGCGGCCTGCAGGACCTCCTCGGCCGGGTCGACGACGCCGCGGACTTCCCGTACCTCGGCGCGAACGTCTACGCCAAGGGCACGCAGGACCCGGTGCTCGACGAGTACACCCTGCTTGAGCTCGATGGGGTCGACATTGCCGTCATCGGTGCGGTTACCGAGTCCACGGCCACCCTGGTGAGCCCGGGCGGCATCGCCGACATCGAATTCGGTGACCCGGTTGAAGCCGTCAACCGCGTCGCGAAGGAGATCGAGGCGCAGGATCTCGCCGACGTCATCATCGCCGAGTACCACGACGGCGCCGGCGACGGCGTCGTCGAGGGCGGGACCATCGAGGAGGAGGTCGCGGCCGGCGGAGCATTCGCCGACATCGTCACCCTCACGGACCCGCTCGTGGACGCCATCTACACCGGGCACACGCATAAGCAGTACGCGTGGGATGCTCCGATTCCGGGCGTCGAAGGCAAGACCCGCCCCATCCTGCAGACCGGGTCCTACGGCGAGTTCATCGGACAGATCACCCTGACCGTCGACAGTGCGACCGGCGACGTCGAGTCATACACGGCCCGCAACGTCGCCCGCACCACGGAGGCGAACGACACCCTCGTCGCCACCTACCCGCGGGTCGCGGAGGTCAAGCGCATCGTCGATGCGGCCCTGGCCCAGGCGGCCGTCATCGGCAGCCAGCCGGTGGCCTCGGTGACCGCTGACATCACCACCGCCTTCATCGGGACAACCCGTGACGACCGGTCCTCGGAATCGACGCTGGGCAACCTCGTCGCCGACTCCCTCAAGGCAAGCCTTGCCGCTCCCGAGCGGGGCGGCGCGGAGATCGGAATCTCGAACCCCGGTGGACTGCGCAACGAGCTGTACTACGGGGCCGACGGCGTCATCACCTACGCCGAGGCCAACGCGGTGCTGCCGTTCGTCAACAACCTCTGGACCACCACGCTGACGGGAGCGCAGCTCACCGCGCTGCTCGAGCAGCAGTGGCAGCCCGAGGGCAGCTCGCGGTCGTTCCTGGCCTTGGGCCTTTCGGACAACGTGAGCTACACCTACGACCCAGCCCGTGAGCGCGGCTCACGGATCACCTCGGTGACGGTGAACGGGGAACCCCTCGACCCGGCCCGCGGGTACCGGATCGGCACGTTCAGCTTCCTGGCGCAGGGCGGCGACAACTTCACCGCCTTCAAGGAGGGCACCGACGTGCGCGACTCCGGACTGGTTGACCGCGACGCGTGGATTTCCTACCTGAAGTCCAACAGCCCGCTGTCGCCGTCCTTCGACCGCCGCGGCGTGCTCGTGCAGAACGCGCCGACGACGGTCCAGGCCGGTGGCCAGGCATCCTTCACAGTGTCGAAGCTGGACCTGACCTCCCTCGGAAGCCCGGTGAACACCTCGCTCAACGCGGCATATGTCGGAGCGGACGGCGTCAGCATCGACCTCGGGAACACCCCGGTCACGGCCGGATCGGCCGCCGTCACGGTCACCATCCCGACGACGGCGAACGGCCCAGGGCGGATCGTCCTCACCGCCGCCGAGTCGAAGACGACGGTGACGCTGTTCGTCACGGCCGAACCCGTCGTCGTCGAGAAGCCGGTGTGTGGCAAGGGCAATGGGCCCAAGGCCGACAAGCCGGTGAAGGGCGAGGACGAGCCGGGCAGCAAGAAGTGCACCCCTCCGGGTCGCAGCTGACGGTTCCAGTCCTGACGTAAACCTCCGGGCCTGTGCGGTGATCCGCGCAGGCCCGGAGCTGTTTAAGAGGCGGGCTCCGCCGTCGGGCCTTCCGCACCACCGCCGAAACTGCAGCTCACCACCCTTTGGACAGCGCGAAGGGTGGTTAGCTGCACACTCGACGGGAGGAGCAACACCGCCGTCTCGCCTGGATCCGGCGAAACTGCAGCTCACCACCCTTTAGGCGGCGGGAAGCGTGGTGATCTGCACACTCGACGGGAAGGAGAGCGGCGCAAAGCGTGGTTAGCTGCACACTCGCTGGAACGAGGACGGCGCGAAGAGTGCTGATCTGCACACTCGACGAAGCTAGGCGCGGGAATCCGCCGTCTGCAGGTCCGGGGAGTCCCGAATGGAGGCGATCAGCGCCTCCGCAATCGCGTCGGCGTCCTGCAGGGTGCGTGCCCCCGCATTGAGGGAGGCCCCGGACTCGGCGGCGATCGCCGTGCCCCACTGCACCGAGGCGAGCTGCAGCCCGCATACGTACAGCCCGGGCTGCGTTTCGCCGGTGCCGCTGAGCGGCCGGTAGGGCGGCAGTGTCACGTCCAGTCCGGCCGAGACGACGGGTACGCCGTCCTCCGCCATCCGCAGGCGGGGACGCACCACACCCTCTTCAAGCATCTGCCGCATCAGCACCGACAGGCTCGTCGACACCTGGTTCGCCGGCATCATCGCCTCGACCAGGTACCCCGCGGTGAATCCCGGGTCGCCGACCCACGGCGAGGAGGCCCGAAAGACGCCGTCGTCGGGGTCGAGGGCGAACAGCGGGTTGGGCCCGACGAACCGCACCAGGTCCGCCCGGACCAGGGCCGCGAGCTGCGCGATGCGAAGCGGCGGCGGCCCGCTGGCAAGGCCCTCCACCAGCGGCTCGAACCAGCCGCGAAGCTCGGCGTACCAGCCCGAATCGGTGAGCCCGCCGTCGGCGACGACCTGTTTAATCACGGTCCGGCCGGCGTTCATCGCCCCGATCGCCATCTTCAGCGGGTCGTCCTCACCGCGGGCGGAACTTGCGGCGTCCTCATCGAGGTACTCCAGCACCGCCTCGGTCAGGGCGGCACTGTCGGCGAAGCGCCGGCCGGCGAACGGCTGCGCCAGAGCCTCCACGTTCAGCTGCAGCTTTGCCGGCACGTTCCGGTCAAGGAACTCCTGAAGGGCGGGCAGCCACCCCGGACCGGCGATGTCCAGGGCGGTCCGCAGCTCGTCCAGCGCGGCGTCGGCCGGGCGGAGGAAGGCGTCGGGCCGGACGCGGGCGAGGGTGCGGTAGTACGCCGCGAGGACGTCGCGGTGCAGCAGCGGCCAGACGTCGTGGTCGAATCCGGGCTGGATGCCGGCCTCCGCGAACGCGCCGAGGGTGTCGACGGTGCAGTAGGAGAGGCTGACGCTCCGGGGAATGTAGCTCGTAATGGCGGCCTTCGCCCGGTAGGGGACGCCGCGGCGCGAGGCCGCAATCAGCACCGGTTCACGCCCCGACGGCGTGTAGGCGAGCCGGCCGGTCCCGTCGTCGGCGAACCGGCCGCCGCGGCCTTCGGTCAGCTGGATCATGACATCGAAGAAGTTGAGCCCAAGCCCCCGCACGAGCACGCTTTTGCCCGCGGGCAGCCGCTTCCAGTCGAGATCCCCCGGCACGGCGGGCGGCCAGTATTGAAGCCCGAACCGCGCCGCGCCGTCCTGCAGCACGCCCTGCTCGGGGTTGAGGCGTGCGGGTAGGTGCCCGAGGGCGAGGACGACCCCGTCGACGCCGAGGACCTCTCCCCCGTCGAGCTCCAGCTCCCACCGGGCACCGGCACGGCGGAGCGAAAGCGCCTCCCGCCGGTGGTGGATCACCGTGACGCCCTCGCCGGGATCGGCGGTCAGCGCCGCGTAGACCCAGGCGAGGTAGCGCCCGTACAGTGCGCGGCTGGGGAACCCGGCGTTGCCGACCCGCGCGGCTTCCGCCCTCTCCTCAGGGGTCAGACCCTCAACGCCGCCGGCCGCTGCCAGCGTGCGCCAGGACTCGAAGTCGAACGGCACCGGCGACGCCGGAACCTCCGCCGCCGCCCCGCCGACCGGCACCACCGTGGGAAAGAGGGAGGGGGTGTTCATCAGGAACAGCCGCGACTGATCGGTGCGCCAGACGTGCCCCGGCCCCGGGTCGAACGGGTCAACAACGTGGATGGTGAGGGGCTCCTGGGGGCCCACGAAGGCCTTCCGATGCGCTATCAGGCGCTCCAGGACGGAGGTGCCGCGGGGGCCGCCACCGATAACGGCAACTTCCGCGCCCTCCATGCTGATCATGGTCCAAGCCTATCGAACCGGCCGGGGTGGTCCCGGCGGGCCGCCCCGCCACCCACCGGGGAGAGCACTGCTTAGGATGGCATCATGAACAGCACACCCGAGCAGACCACCGCCGACGACGAGTTCCTGTGGCTCGAGGACATCTACGGCGAGCGCCCGCTCGAGTGGGTGCGCTCGCAGAACGCGGTCACCGAGGAAATGCTGATCGATCCGGGCTTCCTCACGCTTGAGGGCGGGGTGCTCGAAGTCCTCGACTCCACCGACCGGATCCCGATGGTGGCCAAGCGCGGCAGCCATTACTACAACTTCTGGCGCGACGCCGCCCACCCCAAGGGCCTGTGGCGGCGCACCAGCTGGGAGAGCTACACCACCGAGGACCCCAAGTGGGAGATCCTGCTCGACGTCGATGCCCTGAGCGCGTCCGAGGGGACCGAGTGGGTGTGGGGCGGGGCCCTCTTCCTGCGGCCCCCCGAGGGACAGGAGTACACCCGCGCGCTGGTCGTGCTCTCCCCCGACGGCGGCGACGCCGCCCGCTATCGCGAGTACGACGTCACCACCCGGTCCTTCATCGAGGGCGGCTTCGACATTCCGACAGCGAAGAGCCGGATCAGCTGGGCCGGCCCGGATGCCCTGTACGTGGGCACGGACTTCGGTCCGGGCTCCATGACGTCGAGCTCCTACCCGCGCACCGTGCGCACCCTCATCCGGGGCTCCGACCTCTCCGACGCCGAGCTCTACTTCGAGATTCCCGCCCAGCACATGATGGCGGTCGTGGTCCACGATTCGACGCCCGGGTTCGAGCGGGACATCGCCATGGACACCATCGACTTCTACTCCCACCGCACCTCCATCCGGCGCGGCGGGGAGTGGGTCCAGCTCGACCTGCCCGACGACGTCAACGTCTCGCTTCACCGCGAATGGATGGTGCTGCGGCCGCGGACCGACTGGACCGTCTCCGGCACCACCTTCCCGGCCGGGTCGCTGCTCGTCATCGGCCTCGAGGACTTCCTCGCCGGTGACCGGGCACTGCGGGTGCTCTTCACGCCCGACGCCTCCACGTCGCTGCAGTCCTGGAGCTGGACCCGGAACTACCTCCTGCTGAACCTGCTCCGCGACGTCTCCTCGGAGATCCTCATCCTGAACCCGGCCGACGAGTGGTCCGCGGAGTCCCTCGACGCCCCTGCCCTCCACACGGTCGACGCCTATGCCGTGGACGACGAGGACGAGGAGGCCGGCGACGACTACTGGCTCGTCTCGACCGGCTTCCTCACCCCCTCGACCCTGAGCCGCGGCACCATCGGCTCGGGCCACCGGCCGGTCAAGGCCACCCCGTCCTTCTTCAATGAGGACGCCTACGCCGTGGAGCAGCACTTCGCGCTCTCCGCGGACGGCACGAAGGTCCCCTATTTCCAGGTCGCGGCGAAGGACCTGGTGCTCGACGGCGCAAATCCGACGCTCCTGTCCGGTTACGGCGGCTTCGAGCACGCCCTGACCCCTGCCTACAGCGGGGTTATCGGCAGGGGCTGGCTTGAGCGCCGCACCCCGGAGGGCCGTGCCGGGGTGTACGTGCTGGCGAATATCCGCGGCGGCGGCGAGTACGGCCCGGGCTGGCACGCCGCGGCGCTGCGGGAGAACCGGCACCGCGCCTACGAGGACTTCGCCGCCATCGCCCGCGACCTGGTGGAGCGGGGCGTCACCGTTCCGGCGCTGCTGGGCTGCACCGGCCGCAGCAACGGCGGCCTGCTGGTGGGCAACATGCTCACCAGCTACCCGGAGCTGTTCGGCGCGATCTCCTGCGGCGTGCCGCTGCTGGACATGCGCCGCTACACCAAGCTCTCCGCCGGGTACTCCTGGATCGCCGAGTACGGCGACCCTGATCAGCCCGAGCAGTGGGAGTTCATCCGCACCTTCTCCCCGTACCACCTGCTGCGCGGCGGGGTGGACTACCCGAAGACCCTGATCTGGACCGCGACGAGCGATGACCGGGTGGGGCCGGTGCAGGCACGGAAGATGGCCGCGCGCATGAAGGCCCTGGGTGGAAAGGACGTCTGGTTCCACGAGGCGCTCGAGGGCGGCCACGCCGGGGCCTCAGACAACCGCCAGGCCGCCCGCATGCACGTCATGTCCTACGAGTTCCTGTGGAAGGCGCTGACCGAATCCCTGTAGCAGGAAGCCCGGTCAGTTGCGCCGTCCGGGCACCGCGGGACTGTTTTGCTTGTGGATGCCCCTTCTGGGTAACCTTGGGTGGCTAGCAATAGCCGCTGGAGACGTGCCAGAGCGGCCGAATGGGCTTCACTGCTAATGAAGTGTGGGCCTAAAGCCTACCGGGGGTTCAAATCCCCCCGTCTCCGCACTACGAGCAAAAGACCCCCTGGAAACAGGGGGTCTTTTGCGTTCCCGGGCGGTTCAGGCGCGCAGCGCCAGCGCGAAGGGCAGCACCGCCTCGGCACCGGCCTGCCGCAGGGCCCGCCCGGCCACGGTGAGGGTCCACCGGCTGTCAGCCAGGTCGTCGACCAGCAGCACGGGCCCGGGGTTCGCGGCGAACCAGGCCGGTCCCTCCGCCGGCACCTGGAAGCGGTCCCACACCGAAGCGAGCCGGAAGGCGCTGTTCCCGCCGGGCCCACCCTCGGGCCAGCCGTTGGGGGTGCCCAGCGTGCCCAGGTAGGGAATCCTGCCGACCCCGGCGAGGGCCTGGGCCAGGGACCCGATCAGCTCGCGGCGCCGCCGGGAAGGCATGGCGACGACGGCGACCGGCCGGGCGTCCCAGTTCCACTGGGCGAGGACCTTGATGCACGCTTCGATGACACCCGGCTCCAGCGGGGCATCCGGGGTGGTGTCCGCAAGCAGCGTGCGCAGCTGGGTTCCCCAGCCGAGGTCGGTCATGCGCGCCAGGGACCTGCCGGGGGCACTGATCTCGTCGGGCTTGAGCTTGCCCTTCACCGGCACGCCGAGCTTGTCCATGCCCGAGGGCCACTGCCCGCGCGGCTCGAGCTCGACCCCGACCCTGCTCAGGGCCTGCTGGGCGTTATCTGAGGCGTCATGGTTCACTTCGTCGGAGTACCACCGGCCCGCGCAGTTGTCGCAGCGCCCGCAGGGGGCGGCCGTCGGATCGTCGAGGGCGTGGGCGAGGAACTCCATCCGGCAGCCCGTCGTGTTCTCGTAGTCGAGCATTGAGCGCTGCTCCGCGATGCGCGCCTGCTGGATGCGGGTGTAGCGGTCGGCGTCGTAGCCCCAGGGCTGTCCGGTGCTCTCCCACCCGCCGGTGACCTTGCGGACCGCACCGTCGACGTCGAGCACCTTCAGCAGCAGCTCCAGCGGTGACCGTTTGAGGTTGACCCGCGCCTCAAGCGCCGGCGTGGACAGCACAACGCCCGGCTCCAAGGCGGCAAGGACCCGCTGGGCGGCATGCTCGGAGGGCATCGAGGCGGTGGCGAAGTACTCCCAGATGTCGCGGTCCTCGGGCCCGGGCAGCAGCAGGACATCCGCGTTCGGGGTGCCGCGCCCGGCACGGCCCACCTGCTGGTAGTAGGCCACCGGCGAGGAGGGCGCACCGAGGTGGACGACGAACCCAAGGTCGGGCTTGTCGAAGCCCATCCCCAGGGCGCTGGTGGCGATCAGCGCCTTGACCTCGTTGTTCTTCAGGGCCGCTTCGGCCGCCTCCCGGTCCGCCGGATCGGTGCGGCCGGTGTAGGCCCGCACGGGGTGGCCGTTCTCCCGCAGCAGGCGGGCGGTGTCCTCGGCCGCCGAGACGGTGAGGGTGTAGATGATGCCGCTGCCGGGCAGGTCGTCGAGGTGGGTGAGCAGCCAGGCCAGGCGGGAGCGCGGGCTCGGCAGGCGCAGCACCCCCAGGCGCAGGGAATCCCGTGAGAGCCTGCCGCGCAGCGTGAAGACCTCGGTGCCGCCGGTGCCCAGCTGCTCCTCGACGTCGTGCACCACGCGGGTGTTCGCGGTGGCCGTGGTGGCGAGTACCGGCACCCCCTGCGGAAGGGTTCCGATGAGGTCGCGCAGGCGGCGGTAGTCGGGGCGGAAGTCGTGGCCCCAGTCGGAGATGCAGTGGGCCTCGTCGATCACCAGGAGCCCGGTGCGCCGGATCAGTTCGGGAAGCTGCCGTTCCCGGAAGGCGGGGTTGTTCAGCCGCTCGGGTGAGACCAGCAGGACGTCGACCTGGTTGGCCTCGAGCCGTGCCGTCACCTCCTGCCACTCCGTCTGGTTGGCCGAGTTGATCGCCTCGGCGCGGACACCGGCCCGGGCGGCGGCGGCCACCTGGTCGCGCATCAGGGCGAGCAGCGGGGACACGATGAGTGTGGGCCCGGCGCCGCGCGAGCGCAGCAGCAGGCTCGCGACGAAGTAGACGGCGGACTTGCCCCAGCCGGTGCGTTGGACCACGAGGGCGCGGCGGCCGCCCTCGACCAGCGCCTGGATCGCCTCGAACTGCCCGTCGTGGAAGCGGGCATCCTCACGGCCCACGAGGGTGCGGAGGATTGCTGTCGCCTGGTCATACAGGGTGATCGTGTCGGCCATGGGCCAAGTATTCCAGCCGCCACCCCCGGAAAAAGACCGGCGGCAGGTATCTGCATAACCCTGGTAGCGGGCGGCGGGCCAGCCGATAGACTTCGGGCGTGAACACTTCCTCGGATCTCTCAGCGTCATTCAAGGCCTACGACGTGCGCGGCATCGTCGGGGAGACGATCACCGTCGAGACCGTCACGGCGGTCGGTGCGGCCTTTGTGGATTCCCTGGGTCTCGCGGGAGAGACCGTCCTCGTCGGCGGGGACATGCGGCCCTCCTCCCCCGAGTTCTGCACCGCCTTCGCCAAGGGCGCCACCCGGCGCGGGGCGGACGTCCTGCTGCTCGACCTGATTTCCACGGACGAGCTGTACTTCGCCAGCGGGATGCTCAATGCCGCCGGAGTGACCTTCACCGCAAGCCACAATCCCGCCCAGTACAACGGGATGAAGATGACCCGGCCGGGCGCCGTCCCGGTCTCCTCGGAGACCGGCTTGTACGAGGTGCAGGCCCTCGCCGAGCAGTACCTCGACCGCGGCTTCATCCCCGCCGTCGAGAAGCCGGGCTCGATCGGGGTCCGCGATGTCCTCGAGGAGTACTCACAGTTCCTGCGCGCCCAGGTCGACCTCTCCGCCTCGCGTCCGCTGAAGGTCGTGGTCGACGCCGGCAACGGCATGGCCGGGCTGACCACCCCCGCGGTGCTCGGGGACAAGCTGCTGCCGGCCCTGCCGCTTGAGATCGTCCCGCTCTACTTCGAGCTCGACGGAACCTTCCCGAACCACCCAGCGAACCCGCTGGAACCGGAGAACCTCAGGGACCTGCAGGCCGCCGTGGTCGCCCACGGCGCCGACCTCGGCCTGGCGTTCGACGGCGACGCCGACCGCTGCTTCGTCATCGACGAGAAGGGCGAGCCGGTTTCCCCAAGCGCCATCACCGCGATGGTCGCCCGGCGCGAGATCGCGCGGGCCCGGGCCAACGGCGAAGAGACCCCCGTCATCATCCACAACCTGATCACCTCGCGGGCCGTCCCTGAGCTCGTCCTCCGCGAGGGCGGCCGGCCCGTCCGCACCCGGGTTGGCCATTCCTTTATCAAGGCGCTCATGGCTCAGGAGGGCGCGGTGTTCGGAGGAGAACACTCGGCCCACTACTACTTCCGTGACTTCTGGTTCGCCGACACCGGAATGCTCGCCGCAATGCACGTGCTGGCGGCCCTCGGCGAACAGGATGGCCCGCTTTCCGAGCTGGGCCGCGAATATGAACCGTACTTCTCCACGGGCGAGATCAACTCGAAGGTCGCCGACGTGCCGGCGGCTCTCGCCCGCGTCCGTGCCGAGTTCGAGAACGACGGCGTCAGCGTCGACACGCTCGACGGCGTCACCTTCACCGCCTCCTCCGGGAAGTGGTGGTTCAACCTGCGCCCCTCCAACACCGAGCCCTATCTTCGGCTCAATGCCGAAGCCGTGGATCCGGAAACGCTCCACGATCTCGCCGACCGGGTCCTGGCCCTGGTCCGCCGCTGAACCGGCGGCAACCGGAAGCGGGCGGCCCCCACGCGGCCGCTTCGCACCCCTGATGGAGAACACCAATGAGCAACCTTGAACTCGACCCGACCCCCGTTGTGTGCAGCAGCGGGGACGACGCGCGCGGCAGCGCCGACATTCTGCAGCCACGCGAGGTCCCGCTCGGCGGGCCCCGGGCCATGGGCGTGCGGCGCACCCTGCCCCAGCGGAACCGGTCACTCATCGGCGCCTGGTGCTTCCTTGACCACTACGGCCCCGAACCGGTGCGCGAAGCGGGCGGCATGTCGGTCCCCCCGCACCCCCACACCGGGCTCCAGACCGTGAGCTGGCTCTTCGCCGGCGAGATCGAGCACCGCGACAGCGCCGCCAACCACGCGTTCATCCGGCCGGGCGAGCTGAACCTCATGACCGCGGGGTCGGGGATCTCCCACTCGGAGGTGGCGACCTCCGCGGCCACCACGATGCACGGCGTCCAGCTGTGGCTGGCCCTCCCCGACGCTTTCCGGCACACCGAGCGCGGCTTTGAGCACTACGCCCCGGAACCGGTCTCCGGCGATGGCTACACGCTCTCGGTGTTCCTCGGCAGCTTCGGTGGGTCCACCTCACCGGTCACCACCTACTCGCCCCTGCTGGGCGCCGAGCTCCAGCTCGCGGCGGGACGGAGCGTTTCCTTCGACGTTTCCCCGGAGTTCGAGCACGGCGTCCTCCTCGACAGCGGACGCCTCGAGGTCAATGGCACGCCGGTCGCCGCAGGCGAGCTCGCCTACCTCGCCCCCGGGGAGGCAGCCGTGGAGCTCACCGCCACGGCGCATGGGCCGGTCCGCCTGCTCGTCATCGGCGGGGAACCGTTCGGCGAGGACATCGTGATGTGGTGGAACTTCGTCGGCCGGACCCACGAGGAGATTGTGGAGTTCCGGGCCGCGTGGACCGCCGAAGTCGAGGCCGGCGCGACACCTGCGGTCGGTGAACCGCGCTTCGGTCTTCCCGAGGAACACGGGTTCCGGCCCCTGCCGGCGCCGGTGCTTCCCAACTCGCGCCTGCGCCCGCGCCAGGGGGACGGCGGGCGGCGGAACCGCTGAGTCCGGCCGGCAACCAGACCTCACGCTTCTGATTTGCTTAAACCGTGAGAACAAGTTAGCCTTGAACACAGTTTCAGCTGCCTCCTGTGTGCGGCGGGACGCAGGGATCCACGGTTCCGCGTGGATTCCGAAATCTGCTGGCCCCCAGGCCACCCCTGGGTCGCCACCGCTGAAGCCGCACCTATCCACCCCACCCAAGGAGTTCCCCATGGCAACTATCGACATCACCGAGGCAAGCTTCCCCGAGACCATCGAGAACAACGACATCGTGTTCGTGGACTTCTGGGCCGGCTGGTGCGCCCCGTGCACCCGGTTCGCTCCCGTCTACGACGCCGCCTCCAAGGAGCACGAGGACGTCGTCTTCGCCAAGGTCGACACCGAGGCCGAGCAGTCCCTCGCCGCCGCCGCCGGGATCACCTCGATCCCGACCCTGATGGCGTTCCGCGAGAACGTGCTCGTCTTCTCCCAGCCCGGCGCACTGAACTCCTCGCAGTTCTCCGAGCTTGTCGACGCCGTCAAGGGCCTGGACATGAAGGCCGTCCACGAGCAGGTCGCCCAGCAGCAGGCCGCCGAGCAGAACGCCAACTGACCCGCGGCACCCGCACCGGTTGAACACCACGAAGCCCCCGTCTCCGGAGAGGAGACGGGGGCTTCGTCGTGTTCGGCTGAGCCTCAGCCGAGGGTTCAGCTCAGCTGGAAGCGTTCCTTGAGTTCGGTCAGCTGGCCGCGCAGCTCCTCGGGCAGGGATTCGCCGAAGCGGTCGTACCACTCCTCGATCCCCTTGAGTTCGGCGGCCCATTCGGCGGAGTCGACGTGGACGGCCGCCTCCACCTCCGCCGGAGTCATATCCAGCCCGGTCAGGTCGAGGGCGTCAGGGGTTGGCACGAACCCGATCGGCGTCTCGATCGCGTCGGCGGTTCCCTCGATGCGTTCGATGACCCACTTGAGCACCCGGGAGTTGTCCCCGAATCCGGGCCAGGCGAATCCGCCGTCGGCCGTGCGCCGGAACCAGTTGACGAGGAAGATCTTGGGCAGCCGCGCCTGGTCGCCCTTGGAACTCAGGGTGATCCAGTGCCGGAGGTAGTCTCCGGCGTCGTAGCCGATGAAGGGGAGCATTGCCATCGGATCCCGGCGCACCAGACCCACCTCCCCCGCGGCCGCCGCCGTGGTCTCGGAGGAGAGCGTCGAGCCCATGAAGATCCCGTTCACCCAGTCACGCGACTGGGTGACCAGCGGCACGGTGGTTTTGCGCCGGCCACCGAAGAGGATGGCCGAGAGTTCCACGCCGTCGGGCCGGTAGTATTCCTCGGCCAGCATGTCGATCTGGTCGATGGGGGTGCAGAACCGGGAGTTGGGGTGGGCCGCGGGCTCTCCGGACTCCGGCGTCCACTCATTGCCCCGCCAGTCGGTGAGGTGCGCGGGCGTCTCGTCGGTCATGCCCTCCCACCAGACGCCGCCGTCGTCGGTGAGCGCGACATTGGTGAAGATGGAGTTGCCCTTGGCGATGGCCCGCATGGCGTTCGGGTTGGTCCCCCAGCCCGTGCCCGGCGCGACGCCGAACAGACCGGCCTCGGGATTGACCGCCCGCAGCTCCCCCTCCTTGCCGAAGCGCATCCAGGTGATGTCATCGCCGAGGGTTTCGACCTTCCAGCCCTCGATGGTGGGGTCGAGGAGGGCGAGGTTCGTCTTCCCGCACGCCGAAGGGAAGGCCGCCGACAGGTAGTAGCTCTTGTTCTGTGGAGAGGTGAGCTTGAGGATCAGCATGTGCTCGGCCAGCCAGCCCTCGTCGCGGGCCATCACCGAGGCGATGCGGAGGGAGTAGCACTTCTTGCCCAGCAGGGCGTTGCCGCCGTAGCCGGAGCCGAAGGACCAGATTGAACGCTCCTCCGGGAAGTGGACGATCCACTTGTCGTCGTTGCACGGCCAGGGGACATCGGTTTCACCCTCGGCCAGCGGCGCACCCAGGGAGTGAAGCGCGGGGACGAAGTCTGCATCGAGCTCGGCCATGCGGTTCAGCACGTCCGTGCCGATCCGGGCCATGATGCGCATCGAGGCCACCACGTAGGCGCTGTCGGTGATCTCCACCCCGAACTTGGGATCCTCGGCGTCGAGGTGGCCCATCACGAAGGGAATGACGTACATCGTGCGGCCGCGCATCGAGCCGTTGAAGAGGGTGCGCAGCTTGCCCTTCATCTCCGCCGGATCCATCCAGTTATTGGTGAAGCCGGCCTCACGCTCGTCCTCAGAGCAGATGAAGGTTTGTTCCTCGACCCGGGCCACGTCCTTCGGGTCGGAGAATGCGGCGAACGAATTCGGGAACGTGTCGGGGTTGAGGCGGACCAGCGTTCCGGCGTCGACGAGCTCGTCGGTGAGCCGGGTGTTCTCGGCCTCGGACCCGTCCACCCAATACACCTGGTCGGGCTTGGTGAGCTCAGCGGTTTCGGCGACCCAGGCGAGCAGGCGGGCGTGGGTGGTCGGCGCAGCGGCGCCGTCCGTGGCCGAAGCGGCGTGCCGGCCCGAGCCGGCACCTCCCTGGTGACCCTGATCCTGCTGGCGCACGGGATTGCCCATTAGTCTTCCCTCCGTTGGGTGCGAGATGTGCTTCGATGCTAAAGGCGGCTAACGGGCCGTCCGGGGCCTTTTTCCTTCACCGCCCCGACGCCCGTCGAAGAAAAACCCTGTAATAACGCGGATCACAAAAAGATCCTACGCGCCTTATGTGATTAAGGTCACATAGACCGGTCTAGTCAAAAGGAGCCCTCTGGCGCAATTAGGCGGTACCGCAATTTGCCTGTAAAGTTGTCTACGGCCAAACAGCCACCCGGCAGGACAAGCAGCGTCACCGCTGAACTGCCCGCCGGATGCGTGCGTAGCTCAACGGATAGAGCATCTGACTACGGATCAGAAGGTTGGGGGTTCGAATCCCTTCGCGCGCACTGGAGAAACAAGAGTAAGACGCAAAAAGCCCCGGCTACTGGCCGGGGCTTTTTCGTGCCCGCGGCGTTCCGCCTCCTCCACCGTAATTTTTCCCCCGCTCCGGGCCGCTCCATTGCCTTGCCCACAAGCAGGTGCAAAGCTCTGCACATGAGCGAAGCGCAGGAAACCGATGTCATCGTTATTGGGGCTGGAGCGGCGGGCGAAAACGTCGCCGGACGGGTGGTGGCCGCCGGGCTGAGCTCGGTGATCGTCGAATCCGAGCTGGTGGGCGGCGAATGTTCCTACTGGGCGTGTATGCCCTCCAAGGCCCTGCTGCGCTCGGGGACCGTCCTCAACCGCGCCCGCGAGGTCTCCGGGGCCAAGGAGGCCGTCACCGGGAAGCTCGACGCGCAGCAGGTCCTCGAGCGGCGGACCCGCATGACCAACAACTGGGACGATACCTCGCAGGTGGACTGGGTCAACGGCGCCGGCATCAAGCTGCTGCGAGGCTCCGCCCGGGTCTCGGCCGAGCGTACTGTCGAGGTGCAGATGGATGGCGAGACCACCAGCGTCACCGCCCGCCACGCCGTGGTCTTCGCGACGGGCTCGACGCCGAATGTCCCGCCCGTGGAGGGCCTCGCCGGCCTCGATTACTGGGGAACCCGGGAAGCCACCTCGGCCAAGGAGGTGCCCGAGCGCCTCGTGGTCCTCGGCGGCGGCGTCTCCGGGGTGGAACTCGGCCAGGCCTTCGCCCGGCTCGGCTCCCGGGTCACCGTGGTGGCCCGCCATAAACTCCTCAGCAACTACCCGCAGGAGGGTGTCAAACTCGTCGAGAAGGGCCTGCGGCGGGACAACGTGGAGATTCTGACCAACACCGCCACCGAATCTGTGCGGCTCGACGACGACGGCCGGTTCGTCCTGACCCTCGCCGGCAACCGGCGGGCCATCGGGGACAAGCTGCTCGTCTCCACCGGCAGGACCGCCAATACGCGGGGCCTTGGCCTCGAGGAGCTCGGCCTGGATCCGAAGACGCTGACCTTCGACGACACCGGCCGGGCCGTGGACGGTCCCGCCTGGCTTTACGCGGTCGGGGACGCCGCCGGGAAGGTGCTGCTCACCCACCAGGGCAAATACGAGGCCCGGGTCACCGCCGACGCGATCGTGGCTCGGGCCGCGGGCACGCTGGGCGACACGGCGGAGGAATGGAGCAAATACACCTCGACGGCCAATAAGTACGCCGTCCCCCAGGTGGTCTTCACCGATCCGGAGATCGCCATGGTCGGGCGGACGGCCGAGGCGGCGCAGGCTGACGGGCTCCGGGTGTCCGAGACCTCGCTCCCCATCACCGTCGCCGGAACCTCGATCCACTCCGACAAGTACACCGGCTGGGCGACGATGGTCGTCGATGAGGACCGCAAGGTGATCGTCGGCGTCGCCTTCACCGGCCCCGACGTGGCCGAACTGCTGCACTCGGCGACCATCGCCGTCGTCGGGGAGGTCCCGCTGGACCGGCTGTGGCATGCGGTGCCGCCGTACCCCACGGTCAGCGAGGTGTGGCTTCGGCTGCTTGAGAAGTACGGCCTGTAGGACCTACCGGCTGGTGGAGTGCGCCCGACGCACCACGAAGTCCGTCACGGCGGCGTCCCGCCCATCGAGTTCGGCCCAGTCGCGGTCATGCTCGAGGACCGTCAGGCCCGCTGTGGGGTAGTGCGTGGCCATCTCCATCACGGCGTCCTCATTGGAATCGACCGAGGCAAGGCGCATCGCCAGGTCCTGCACGCCGGGCATGTGGGCCACCACGAGCAGGCTCGTCACGGTTGGAGGCACCGCGTTGATCAGGGCGAGGATTTCAACCGCCCGCGCCGCGTAGAGCCCCTCCTCGAGCTTGGGAGTCGGCCCCTTGTCTCCAAGCTCCTTGCTGACCCAGGTGCACGTCTGCCGGGCCCGCAGGGCCGTGGAACACAGGATCAGGTCGGGGACGGCGTCGTTCTCCACCATCCAGCGTCCGGCCAGCGGCGCATCAAGGTGCCCGCGCGAGCTGAGCGAACGCTCGTGGTCGGCCACTCCGGCCCCCCACTCCGCCTTCGCATGGCGCAGCAGCATGAGGCGTTTCAGGTGATGGGATGCCATATGCCGAATCCTATCGGCCTCCCGTGCCGGGAGGCCGGGTGCGGGCTTCCTCCCCGCCTAGATGGAGTATTCGGGGGCGGCCCAGACGATGACCTCGGGGTGGTCGTAGAACCGGTACCCCTGGCCGCGTACGGTGCGGACGGTGTTCGCGAGGCGTCCGAGCTTGGAGCGCAGCCGCCGGATGTGGACGTCGATCGTGCGCTCGTTGGGTACCTCGTCGGCGTTGCGCCACAGCCCGCTGAGCAGTTCCTCGCGGCATACGGTGCGCGCACCGTTCTCGACGAGGTAGTTGAGGAGTTCGAATTCCTTGAAGGTCAGGTTCAGGGCCTGCCCGTCGAGATGCACCTCGCGGCGCGAGAGGTCGATCAGCACACCGGTGGGCCGGGGGGCCTGGGCGTGTGGGTGCATGCCGTGGTGGTCGGGGCGGGGGCGGCGGACGGTGGGGTCGCCGAGGGCCGCACGGACGACGTCGATATCCGAGCCCGGCGCGTCGGCCGGCGCGAGGGCCACGGCCGCGTGGCTTTCCGCCGTGGGCACCAGAGAGCGCACGTAGGACCGCACGTCCTGGGCGAGCCGGGAGAGGGTGGTGCCGTTGGCGGCGGCCGTCTCCTCGTCGAGTGCGACGTACAGGACGAAGCCCCGCGCACTGGTGTCCCCGCTGACGGCCTGGGGCCCGGGAACGCCGTTGGGCGTGACGACGGGGGTCGGGGCGGTCATCGGGTGGGCCTCGGAGCCGACGGCCTGAAGCGGCCGGTACGACGGCGGGGCGGTGGGTGCGCCGGGGCCGTACGCGTAGCCCGAGCCGTACTGCGGCCTGGTTGCGCCGCGGTTCTGCTGGGTTCGGAGGGAGATGTGGACGTAGCCCGAAGTTACTGACATGAAAACAACCTCAAAGTGGGTCGCCGTCGTGACGGCGCGAATGCCTGGGGGGAAGCCTGGCCCGGACGAAGCTGGGGTGGTGCCCGCCGTGGACCGGTGATGCAGAAACAGGTTGGGGTAGATCTGTTACGCGTGCATTCGACAACAGCGCGATCCCACAACGGACGAGGGTTCCGCAGCGGCAACTGCGGCTGCAGATGCTGTTGAGTTGGTGTTCACAGGAGAGATTATTGCACGTCACATTGTGTTACGCACAAGTAACAAAGGCTCTAATTCCGCGTAACGGCGCGGATCTAGGCCCATGCCGCAACCGGAATGTTAGCCCACGACGCCGTACAGGCGGTCCCCGGCATCGCCCAGACCGGGCACAATATAGGACTTGTTGTTGAGTTTCTCGTCTATCGAGGCAAGTACGATCGTGACATTTTTGCCCTCGAGTTCCTCCTTCAGAGCCGCGAGGCCTTCGGGGGCAGCGAGCAGGCAGATGCACGTGACGTCGGCGGCTCCGCGCTTGAAAAGGAACTTGATCGCCTCGCGCAGCGTGCCGCCGGTGGCCAGCATCGGATCGAGCACGAAGACCTGGCGTCCGGTGAGGTCTTCGGGCAGCCGCTCGGCGTAGGTAATCGCCTCGAGGGTCTCCTCATTGCGTGCCATGCCGAGGAAGCCGACCTCCGCCGTGGGCACGAGCCGGGTCATGCCTTCGAGCATGCCGAGCCCGGCGCGGAGGATGGGGACCACCAGCGGGGTCGGCTTGACCAGCCCGATACCCACCGCCGTCTCGACCGGGGTCTCAACCCGCACGGGCTCGACCCGCACCTCCCGGGTGGCCTCATAGGCGAGGAGGGTGACAAGTTCCTCGGTCAGCAGCCGGAAGACCGGCGACGACGTGTTCCGATCGCGGAGAACCGTCAGTTTGTGGGCGACAAGGGGATGGTCGACTACCAGTACGCGCATAGGTCAAAAGTACCATTGGGAGCATGACCCTCCCTTCGGCCGGTGCCGCCGACCACGAGCAGTGGATGGGCCTCGCCCTGGCCGCGGCCGGGCGGACGCTCCGGGCCGCCGACGCCGGCAGCGCCGACGTGCCAATCGGCGCCGTCGTCATCGACCAGGACGGCAGCGTGATCGGCATTGGCTGGAACCAGCGCGAGGAACTGGGCGACCCCACCGCCCACGCGGAGGTCCAGGCGATCCGGCAGGCCGCCGGGGTGCTGGGAAGCTGGCGGCTTGAGGGCTGCACGCTGGTGGTGACCCTGGAGCCGTGTGCGATGTGTGCCGGGGCGTCGGTGCTCGCCCGGATCCCCCGCGTCGTCTTTGGTGCCTGGGATCCCAAGGCGGGGGCCTCCGGCTCGGTGTTCGACGTGCTGCGCGAGCGGCGGCTGAACCACTGGACCGAGGTCTTCCCGGGCGTGCGCGAAGCCGAATGCGCTGCGTTGCTCAAGGATTTTTTTGCCGCCCACCGCACGGGTTCCGCTGGCGAACGCTGATGCCTAGGCTGGAAGCTCCGCGTAGAAATTTCAGCGCAGCCGAGAAGCGAAGGAGCATCGATGGATACCCAGCAGGAAGGCATGCAGGAACTGCGAAAGATCCTGGACAAGGCCGACATCGCCATCCTCACCACCACCAACGCGCAGGGGCAGCTGGTCAGCCGCCCGCTGGCGGTGCACGGCAAGGACTTCGACGGCGACCTGTGGTTCTTCACGGAGGACCCCTCGCCGAAGGCCGACGAGATTCGGGCCAACCCGCAGGTGAACGTCTCCATCAGCACCGGTAAGGGCTATCTGTCCATCGCCGGCACCGCCTCCCTGACCCGGGACCAGGCGAAGATTGACGAGCTGTGGGGACCCACGGTGTCGGCGTGGTTTGAGAACGGCAGGGACGATCCAGCCGTCGCCCTGATCAAGGTCGACGCCGACACCGCCGAGTACTGGTCGATGGACGCCCCGCGGGTCGTTTCGGCGATCAAGATGGTGAAGGGGCTCGTCACCGGAAGCAAGCCGGACTCGGGGAAGAACGAGGTCATCGACCTCTGACGGCCCCGCCTTCGGGCGGGCACGCCACCCTGTTTTGGGTTCGGGGCGCCAAACCCGGTAAAGTAGCGGCGTTGGTGACGTGTCCGAGCGGCCGAAGGTGCAACACTCGAAATGTTGTTTGGTGTAAAAGCCAACGTGGGTTCAAATCCCACCGTCACCGCCATAGAAAACCCCCGGGAATCCGGGGGTTTTCTGCATTTTGGAGGTCTTTGTGGTGCATCTTTGGTGCAGATTTCGAAGAATCACAGCCACTTCGAGGTGCTACCACACGCGCTGTGGTGCCTGATGGTCCCGA
>NZ_CADCTE010000190.1 GCF_902805515.1 uncultured Arthrobacter sp.
GAACCACCGGCGACGACTTCGCAGTCAGCCTCGAAGATGGCCTGTCCCTCAGCGTCGAAGTTCTGGGAGAAGGTCTCGCCCTCGAAGACGAACGGCGGGATGATGTCAGCCTTCTGCGGCTCGGACGGGCTGGTGATCCGGTTGAACGCGGCGACGGCACTGACCTCGATCAGGACGAACGGGTTGCTCGCGCTACCCGTGGCCTGGCAAAGGAACACACGGTCGTCGGAACTGGGCGCAGCCGACGGAGCGACCGAGGCGTCCATTGACGGGGCGACCGAGGCGTCCATGGACGGGGCGGCCGACTCCTGTGAGATCGGACCACAACCACCGCTCGTGATCGCGCCGACATTGGTTTCAAGGAGAATAGGGAATTCCTCGGCCGCAGCCGCGAGATCCGCCTGGAACGTTGACTGGGCGATCACCTCGCCATCCACGTCAATCAATCCGAGATTGAAGAGCGTGAGACAGATCTCCGCGCTGACGGAGTTCCCGGCGCTTGCCTGATCGACCGTCTTGGTACCGAAGAGCCCCGTCGCCATCGCCAGCATGAGCGCCAGTGCGGCGGTGACGCGGAACGCCATGATCGTCTTGTGCATGTGTTTCCCCTCCCGGGAACGTGGTCCTGGCCAGATAGTCCCCACTGCCTGGCGCCGAGGGAGTATACGCGCAAGTTGCGAATAATCAATCCGATTGAGCCTTTCCCGATGCGCACGGTCCTTCTATTCGACATCCATCTGGTAAGAATCGGCGTGTCGTCGGCAGGGGATGACGGTCTTCGCTGGATCGGCCGGTGAGCCGGGGCGAGTTGGCCCGATGGTCCGGTGATCCGGCCCGGGACACGGCGGGCCGAAGGGGGTACCGGTCCCCCGTCCAACGGGTCGACCTGTGCATGGTCGGCCCCCTTTGCCCAACGGCGGCTGGTCGATCGGGCTATCTGCCCGGTGGGGTGTGACCGGAACAATGACCGCCCGCCAGGGCCTGTCGTCCGTGGATCCGTTCCACCCGCTGCGGTTCTGATGGCGCGGGAGCACTGCCCGCGAATCGTTCCGAGCGGTTCCGCGTGGCCGGCCGGTGCAGTCGACCAGGACCGGCCACTGCATCGCCCCTCACTGTCCCGGACGCCGGAGCCTCCGTCCCGTCCTACGGGTTCCTCCCATGGATGTCCGTGACCGGACGGCACCATGGCGGCCCGCACGGAGCGGAGTTGATCGGGGCTGTATCCGTCTGCGCGGCCCCGTCGGCGGGGTCACGCCAGTTCACCGACCTGGCCGGGTGCGCGGGATCCGGTTGACGTTCCCGCGCCGACATGATGCAATGTACTGTACGTACACCCCCTGAGGGTGGGGTGTAGCTCGGGATGGAGACAGGGCCCGGCGTCCGCGCCCCGGTTGCCCGTCTGTGACTCCCAGTCCATATCTAGGTGCTCCTCGACCATGTCGATACTACCCGTTGTGGTTTCGAGGGGTCGGTGGTACGATATATGCCCTTGAGCTTCCGGTCGCGCCGAAGCTCGGTGGCCCCGCAGACCGTCATCCCGCACCGCTCGTCCTGACCGAATCCGTGGCGCCGGGCCGAGACCCGTCGCCGAGTACCGTAGGTAGCTGGAGATGACCATGTCCGAGCACACCGATCCCCGTCAGTCTCCCTCCCCAGCCGGTCCCGGCCCGGGCCTGTCGGTCCCGCGGCACTTCACCACCGCCGGGACGGATGTCTACGACGACATCGCCTGGAGCACCCGCACGTCGCGGATCGCCAACCCGGACGGCAGCGTGGTCTTCGAGATGAAGGACGCCGAGGTGCCGGCCGCCTGGTCGCAGGTCGCG
>NZ_CADCTE010000191.1 GCF_902805515.1 uncultured Arthrobacter sp.
CAGCCGGAGAGCAGGAAGAAGGAAACCGCCGCAGCAGCCAGGCGGCTCCTGCGGCGGTTGCCGGAAGAACTGATCATGCGTAGGACGATATCCGATTCAGTGGAGCGGTGGGCGGTCAGGCGTGATCGGTGCTGCGGCGGCGGACCAGGTAGGTGCCACCGGCTGCCGCCGCGAGAACGAGTCCGCTTCCGAGGACGAGCGTGCTTGTGGCGTCCTTCGCTGGCTCCTGGGCCACTCCGGTATCGACGCCGCCGACGGGCATCTGGTTCATCTGGTTTGGCATCGGCTGGGGGTTGTTCTCCGCGATGATGCGGTCCACGATCGCCTGATTGAACGCCGGGGTGCCGGCGGCGTCGCAGCCAAAGCCGTCCATGTCGGCATCCAATTTCGGTTGGTAAGCGGGTGAAGCGGCAGGGATGTTGAAGACCCCGGCTGCGGCTGCCTCAGTGCAGTTGTTGAACGGCAGTCCTACTGCTGTCGCCGGGGTGGCCGATAGCGCAGTGAAGCCGGCTGCAGCGGTAACCGCCAGAATTGCTGTACTTTTTTTCACTTTTATCCCCATAACTTTTGTTGTGACCAGAGTTTTCCCTGTGACGGGACGTTCAAAATTGTAAGCACCCTGCGCATTTCTGGGGAAGCAATTCCGAAGACCAATATCTCTTGTCAAGCTAGTGATTCGGCGGGCGAACAGCCGCCGCTGCCTCGGCTCTCGCGGGCTTTCAAACGGTGTCTGTGCGCGGGTCTTCAAGGATTCCGCCCTCGGTGCGCAGTAAGCTGCTGCGCCTCCGTGACTTTCTGTGACGAACCGTTCTCGACTCAACGGCCCGATCGCCCGTAGGGTCAAACCCAGAATCAAGAGTTCCAACGCAAAACCCTGGTTTGTTGGACGGCAACCCTCTCGCTGTAGCGGGGTGCCCCAGGTGAGGATTCGGCCCGGCCGGCGCAGATGACCGGAGGGCAAGTACGGCACTTCCACCCGGTTGTGCCCTGAACGAGGGTTCTTTTGCCATGTCCTTATCCCCGCACGCCTCCGGCTCACCCCGCCGGGTCCGCTTCAACGCCTTCGACATGAACTGCGTCGGCCACCAGTCCCCCGGGCTGTGGCGCCACCCCGAAGATCAGTCCTGGCGGTACAAGGACCTCCGCTACTGGGCCGACCTCGCCAAGACGCTCGAGAAGGGGCTTTTCGACGGCATCTTCATTGCCGACGTCCTCGGCACCTACGACGTCTACGGCGGCTCCAACGAGGCAACGCTGCGCCGGGGCACCCAGACCCCGGTCAACGACCCGTTCCTCCTGGTCTCCGCCATGGCCCTGGTGACCGAGCACCTCGGCTTCGGCGTCACCGCCGGCACCGCCTACGAGCACCCGTACCCCTTCGCCCGCCGCCTCTCCACGCTCGACCACCTCACCAACGGGCGGTTCGGCTGGAACGTCGTCACCGGGTACCTGCCCTCGGCGGCACGGAACCTCGGACAGACCGACCAGCTCGAGCACGACGAGCGCTACAACCACGCCGACGAGTACCTTGAGGTGCTCTACAAGCTGCTCGAAGGCTCCTGGGAGGACGACGCCGTCGTCCGCGATGTTGAAAGCGGTGTCTTCACCGACCCCGCGAAGGTGCACGGGATCGGCCACGAGGGTAAGTACTTCACGACGCCGGGGATCCACCTCAGCGAACCCTCCCCGCAGCGCACCCCGGTGATCTACCAGGCCGGCGCGTCCCCTCGGGGTATCGCGTTCGCCGCGGGCAATGCGGAGGCCGTCTTCGTCGGGTCGCCGACCCGGGCGATCCTCAAGGAGACC
>NZ_CADCTE010000192.1 GCF_902805515.1 uncultured Arthrobacter sp.
TATAGAGATCGACGCTCGATGCCGTGAGGATCACGGCGTCCGCTCCGGCGGAATCGGCCGCGCGCAGGATCGTCCCGGCGTTCCCTGGGTCCCGCACCTCGACGAGCACCGCGATCAGCCGCGGACGCGCGCTCAGGACGCTTTCGAGGCTCACGTCGATGAACCGGCACACGGCGATCAGGCCCTGCGGGGTGACCGTGGAGGACATCTCCGCGAGCACTTCATCGGTGACGACCCGGGCAGCAGGCTGACCGGCTCCACCGGTGAGGGCCGCGATATCGGGGTTGCGTTCGAGGGCGGCTTCGGTGGTGAACAGGTCGGTCACGACCTCCTGGGCCCCGGACCCGACCCGCACGGCGTGAAGTTTCAGCGCTTCGCGCACTGCCTGCGGGCCTTCGGCGAGGAACTGGCCCCGCTTTAAACGCCCCGGACGCCCCGCAAGCCGCGCGACCTCCTTCACCCGATCTGCTCGGGGGTTGGTCATCAGCGGTGCCTGGGGGCGTCCGGATATATTCATGAAATGTCAGGCTGCTGCCGGCGGAACCGGCCGGCGACCCTAGGCCTTTGCTGCGGCCTTGGCCCGGGAAGCCCGGGGAGCCTTGACGACCTTGACCTCTTCCACGACAGGAGCCGAGGTGTCGGCGGGCAGTGCACCCTTGGCGATACCGACGAGCGTTGCGAACGCGGCGCCGTCGGTGACGGCGAGGTCGGCGAGCATGCGGCGGTCAACCTGGATCTCCGCGGCCTTCAGGCCCTGGATCAGACGGTTGTAGGTGAGGCCGTTGGCGCGGGATGCAGCGTTGATGCGCTGGATCCACAGGCGGCGGAAGTCGCCCTTGCGCTTGCGGCGGTCACCGTAGCTGTACACAAACGAGTGCAGCAGCTGCTCTTTGGCCTTGCGGTACAGGCGTGAGCGCTGTCCGCGGTAGCCCTTGGCGCGCTCAAGAATAACCCGGCGCTTCTTATGGGCGTTGACCGCCCGCTTCACACGTGCCACGTGCGTACTCCTTCAGTTGATCGTCCGCGCGGCCTGCTGGCCGCAGCGCATTCCGCGAGGCGGTGCGCCTTATACGGAAAGGGTGGTGGGGTCTTAGACGCCGAGCATCTTCTTGATGACCTTGGTGTCGGCCTTGGAGACAATCTTGTCTCCGGCAAGACGACGGGTCACCGTCGAGGACTTGTGCTCGAGGTAGTGGCGGCGGTTGGCCTGCTGGCGCTTCAGCTTGCCGCTGCCGGTCAGCTTGAAGCGCTTCTTGGCGCCACTGTGGGTCTTCATCTTCGGCATGGGAACCGATCTCCTTCTGCTAGCCGCGGACGGGTGTCAGCGGTTGGACGGCGCCCAGGAGCGCCTGCGGTTTTACTTGGTCACCCGGAGGGATTCCAAGAGCTGGGAAGTTCCTACTCGGAGCTTCCAGGCTTCGGCCGGCTCGACGGGCTCTTCGAGGGAGCCGTCCTTCCGGCGGGCTTGGGGGTGGCAGCGGGCTTGGGAACCGCCATCGGCTTAGGAGCGCCACCGGGCTTCGGTGCCGCCATTGGCTTCGGCGCGGGCGCCGGTGCTGCCGGTGCCGCGGGTGCTGCCGCGGCGGGCTTGGCCTCGGCGGGCTTCGACGCCGCCGGGCGGGCGGCTGCGGGCTTTGATGCCGCGGCTGCCGGCCGGGTGGCCCTGGCTGGTGCCTGCCGGGGTGCCGGCGCCTTGGCCGGCTCGGCGGCTGGCGCTGCCGTCTCCTGGGCGGGTGCTGCCTGCTCGACGACGGCCGGGGCCGTCTCCTGAGCGGGTGCTGCCTGCTCGGAGGCTTCCGGTGCAGCCTCGGCGGGAGCCGTTGCCTCCTCCGGCTGGCTGCCGGTGATCGAGTACCCCTCGGGCAGCAGATCCGCGAGCGTCTGCGTCCGCGGCGCGCCGCTGGCTCCGGAGACGTCGACGCGGGGGGTGCCGGCCTTGGCCGCCTCGTTCGCCGCCTTGGCATCGGCGCGCTGCGTGGCGCGGCGTGCTTCGGCCTTCGCCTCGGCCTTGTTCTTGACCGGGCCGATCACCATGACCATGTTGCGTCCGTCGATCCTCGGTGAGGACTCGACGACGCCGACCTCGGCGACATCCTCGGCGAAGCGCTGCAGCAGCCGGATGCCCATTTCGGGGCGCTGCTGTTCGCGGCCGCGGAACTGGATCATGGCCTTGACCTTGTCGCCCGCGCCGAGGAACCGGATGGCGTGACCGCGCTTGGTCTCGTAGTCGTGGGTGTCGATCTTCAGGCGGAAGCGGATTTCCTTGAGGACCGTGTTGGTCTGGTTCTTCCGTGCCTCACGCGCCTTGACCGCGGCTTCGTACTTGTACTTGCCAAAATCCATCAGCTTGGCAACCGGAGGCTTGGCCTGCGGTGCAACCTCAACAAGATCCAGGTCGGACTCGGCGGCAAGTCGAAGTGCGTCCTCGATACGGACAATTCCTACCTGTTCGCCGGCAGGTCCAACCAACCGCACCTCGGAAACGCGGATGCGATCATTGATTCTTGGCTCGCTAATGTGTAGCTCCTGATTGTTGAAAACCTTAGGAGACCGCCTGCACATGGAGAAGGCCTCCAATCGCATGCGCAATCGAAGGCCTCGGGTATCAGTGCGTACACGTCCGGCAGATACCGGCGTGTGCTCAGACGCGGGTTGCGCCTGCTGCACCGACCTGGACCCGGCTGCCTGAAGCACTTCCCTAAGAAGCACCAGGCAATCGCGGGTGGGAGAGGACTCCGCTTGCATCCTGAACGTGTTCTTTCCCATACCCGCAGCGGGCGCTGGAAGTAACGACGTTCAGTTGGTCTGTGACAAGCTTACCAGTATGAGCACTCCGAACAGCAATCCCGCCGAAACCGGGCCCGAGGCCCCGGCTTCCGCCTCCGACCCCTCTCCGACCCGCCGCAGTTTTGCGGAGGAGGCGGCGCCGGAACACGGCTCCGACGAGTCGGTCCAGCAGCACATGCGCGACATCGCGGAGGTGGCCGCTGTGGAGGTCATCACCACCTCGGCCGTCCACCTGATGAGCGCCGCCGCCGTCAAATGCGGTCTCGCCGCCGGCGACGACGCGGAAGAGCTCAAGGACCTCGACGAAGCCCGGAAGCTGATCACCGCCCTCGCCGGGTTCGTCACGGCAGCCGCCCCCGAGATCGGCAGCCAGCATGCCGGCCCGTTGCGCGACGGCCTGCGTTCGCTGCAGCTGGCCTTCCGGGAGGCGTCGGTGATCCCCGACGCGCCGGGCAAGGGTCCCGGCGAGAAGTTCACGGGCCCAGTTAACTAGCACCGGTCAACTAGCACCGCCCAAGTAGCCCCGCCGCACTCGGTGCCGGTTCGACGGCGGCCGGCCCCCAACGGGGCTGGCCGCCGCTGCATTTAAGGGCCACTGCATGCAAGGGCCACGGTGTTCAGGGGCCGCGGTCAACGGCACCGCATGCGGGAGCTGCCGGGCCGTACGGGAGCTGCTCTCCGACGGGCGTGCGGGAACGGCTCTCAGCCGACGGGCGCCCGGCGGCGCCGGACCTGCTGGGCGGCGAGCCCTGCGGTGCCGATGAGCGCCGCGGCGCCGCCCACGGCGACGAAACCTCCCCACGGGCCGGCCGTGTCGATCAGCAACCCGGCGAGCGGAGCCCCGACGGCGACGCCGGAGGTCAAAGCCGAGCCGTACCAGCCCATGGCCTCTCCCCTGCGCTTCTCCGGTACGAGGTCGGCGACCTTTTCGGAGGCGGCGGAGAGCACCGGTGCGCAGAGCAGGCCAGGGGCGATGGAGAGCAGGCTGAGGGACAGGGTGTCGGTGGCGAAGGCCATCGGAATGGTCAGCACCCCCATTCCGAGCAGGAGCACCAGGGGTGAGATCGGCTTGTGCAGGGCGCCGTAGAGCAGTCCCCCGACGATCGAGGCGGCGCACCAGGCGGCGAACACCAGCCCGAGCTGCTCCTCCCTGCCGGTGTGCTCGAGGGTGGCAATGATGCCGACCTCGGTCCCGGAGAGCGCGAGGCCCGCCCCGGCGGCGACGGCCATGACGACGGTCAACGGGATGGTGACCCAGGCGAACCGGGAACCGAACCGGGAACCGACCCTGCCGCCCATCCGCCGCAGCATCGGCACCGCGGCGCGCGGCATCAGTTCCGCCGATGCCTCGTTGACCCGGGCAGGCGCGGCGGCCACCACGGATTCGACCGCCATCGCCGAGTCCTCCGCGTCGCTCGGTGCGGGAAGCGCCCCAGGCTGTCCGGTGCGGGTGGGCGGGTTGTAAATCATCAGCAGGATGCCCGCCGCGGCGGTGGCGAAGCCCACGAGGGTGAGGCCGAGCACCGTCGACACCTGGGTGGCGAGCACGATGCCGACGGCCGGGCCCACCATGAAGATCGTTTC
Organism: uncultured Arthrobacter sp.; assembly: GCF_902805515.1. Taxonomy (GTDB): domain Bacteria; phylum Actinomycetota; class Actinomycetes; order Actinomycetales; family Micrococcaceae; genus Arthrobacter_D. The sequence goes on from NZ_CADCTE010000192.1 coordinate 4,372, forward strand.
GGTGGAGATGGCGTCAAGGGTGAATGCCGTGCGGCGGGACTGCCCCTCGACCAGCACACCGAGGGACTGGCGCACCACGGAGAAGACCGGGAGGGTGAACAGCCCGCCCACCAGCGCCGCCAGCAGGAGCCACTCGTAGGGCAGCCGCGGGGCGATCGACCAGATGACGGCCTCGGCGATGATCGAGGGTATCAGCGCCCGGCGCAGCCCGACGCTGTCGACCCGCCGACCCCGCCAGGGTGCGCCGACGGCGATGCCGATCGTCACCAGCGCGGCCACCGTCCCGGCGGCGGCGTAGCCGCGGTCGAGGGTCTGAACGACGTGAAGGGTCAGGAGGACCCCCGCGGCGGAGTGCGGGAACCGGGCGACCATGCCGACGAGCAGCAGCCTCCGGACCGGAACGATGCGCAGCAGTTCCAGGTAGACGGCAAAGTTCACGGCAGCATCTCTCTTGCTGATCCTTCGCGGTCAGCGGGTTATGCGGATCTCCAGGGAGTCGACCCGTTCGACGAACTCCCGGCGGGCCTGGAGCGAGGCGCGCAGGCGCTCCACCAGGTCCCGGACGGCGGTGGGGCTGAGCCCGGGCTGCAGCCGGACACTCATCTTCAGTTCCGGCCCGGCTCCGCCGCCGGAGACAAGCCTACCGCCAGCGGTCCGGGCGGCCACCCCGGAGCCCGGCTCAAGGACGACGTCGAGGATTGCCTCCTCGGCGGTGCTGATCGGCGCGACGATGGAGCCGAGGCCGGGGTCGCGGTAGCACGGGGTCCAGGGCTCCTGCTGGGCCAGCGCCCAGACCGCCGGACGGCGCACCACGAACGTGAAGTCGGCTCCCGGGTCGACGACCAGCAGTTCGGCCTTCTCCGCCACGCCGGCCAGGGCCGCCCGCGCCGCGTAGGCGGCCACGGGACGGGCGTCGGGGTGCCAGGCCGCGAGCCGGTCCGCCGAACTGAACACCGGCAGCGCCGCCCGCCCGTCCGGCGCACGCAGGGTCACCAGGGCCATGTCGGCTTCCTTGTCGGCCTCGACACCGTCGAGGCCCTCCCCGGCGGCGGCGAGCTGGGCCACGATGGGGATGAAGACCCGCGCCGAGGCCAGCGCCTGGATCACCTGCTCCTCACCGCCGGTTCCCTCGATCAGGGCCTGGACTGCGGTCGAGTAGCCGGGATCGGCCTGTCCGTCGTCGTCGTCGAAGTTATGGAGGGGGTTTCCGTCACCGGAGAGGTCCCGTCCGGCCCAGGGCCGTCCCGCCGAGTCCGTGGTGTTTCCCGCCAGCGCGGCGGCGATGTGCGCCGGGAGCTCCCTGCTCATTCCCGCGGTGCCGGGTGGCCGGCCACGTCCAGCGCCTGGGGAAGGGTGAACGCCCCGGCGTAGAGGGCCTTGCCGACGATCGCTCCTTCGAGGCCGCTGGGCACCAGCTGGCGCAGTGCCGCGAGGTCATCGAGGGTCGAGATGCCACCGGATGCCACCACGGGCCGGCTGGTGCGCTCGATCACCTGCTTCAGCAGTTCGAGGTTCGGCCCCTGCAGGGTGCCGTCCTTGGTGACGTCGGTGACGACGTAACGGGCGCACCCCGCGTCCTCGAGCCGCTGCAGCACCTCCCAGAGGTCCCCGCCCTCCTGGGTCCATCCCCGGGCGGCCAGGGTGGTGCCGCGGACGTCGAGTCCGACGGCGATGGCGTCGCCGTAGCGGGCGATGGCGCTGGCGGTCCACTCGGGGTTCTCAAGGGCGGCCGTTCCGAGGTTCACCCGGGTGGCTCCGAGGGAGAGGGCGGCGTCGAGTGATGCGTCATCACGGATTCCGCCGGAGAGCTCAACCTTGATGTCGAGTTTCCGGACGACCTTTTCGAGGAGCGGCCGGTTCGATCCGCGCCCGAACGCGGCGTCGAGGTCGACGAGGTGGACCCACTCCGCGCCGTCCTCCTGCCAGGCCAGCGCCGCGTCGACAGGGTCGCCGTAGCTGGTTTCGCTGCCGGCAGCCCCCTGGACGAGGCGGACGGCCTGGCCGTCGGCGACGTCCACGGCGGGGAGGAGTTCCAGGTTGGGAGAGTCGGTGAACGGGCTCATGGGCTTCTTTCGGTCGACGTGGCCGGGACGGGCCGCGGGAATTGGTGCGCAGCTGGTGGAGGCGCACAGCTGGCGGGGGTGTAAGGCTGGGGGGCAGGGCGGGCGCTGGTGCAGGGCGGGCGCGGCACGGCGGTGGATGGTGTCCCCGCCGTGCCGTGCTGCGCCTGCCTAGACGTCCAGGGTGAAGAGGTACGCCCCGGCCAGGGCCATGCCGGCGAGGATCCAGAAACTGATGATCAGCCCCTTGGGGAAGCCCTGCGAGCGGAAGGACAACGCCCCGCCGATCAGCAGGCCCGCAACCCCCATCAGGATGACGCTGATCACGATTTTCCTACCCTGCCGATCCAGTTCCGCAGGAGCTGGGCTCCGGCGTCGCCTGATTTCTCCGGGTGGAACTGGGTCGCCGAGAGCGGGCCGTTCTCGACGGCGGCGACGAACCTCCCGCCGTGGTCGGACCAGGTCACCTGCGGCGGCTTCATCATGGGCTGGCTGACATCGAAGTCCCAGTGCTGCACTCCGTAGGAGTGGACGAAGTAGAACCGCTCGTCCTCGATGCCGTTGAACAGCACCGAGTCCTCCGGCGGGCTGACCGTGTTCCAGCCCATGTGGGGCACCACCTCGGCCTGGAGGCGCTCGACCTTGCCGGGCCACTCCCCCATCCCTGCGGTGCGCACGCCGTGCTCGACCCCTTCGTCGAAGAGGATCTGCAGGCCCACGCAGATGCCGAGGACGGGACGGCCCCCCGCCACGCGGCGTCCGATCAGGCGCAGCGCATCGACGTCCTTCAGGCCCTTCATGACGGCCGCGAAGGCGCCCACGCCGGGCACCACCAGCCCGTCGGCGTTGAGGACGTCCTGCGACTTGGCGCTGAGGGTGACCTCGGCACCGACGTGCTCAAGGGCCCGCACCACGGAGCGGACATTGCCCGACCCGTAGTCGAGCACGGTTACCTTCGGCGCGCTCACAGTGCCCCCTTCGTCGACGGGATGCCTTCGACCCGGGGGTCGGACTCCACGGCGGCGCGGAGGGCCCGTGCGAAGGCCTTGAACTGCGCCTCGACGATGTGGTGGGGATCGCGGCCGGCGAGCACGGTGAGGTGCAGGCAGATCCCGGCGTGCAGCGCGATGGCTTCGAAGACGTGGCGGGTCAGCGATCCGGTGAAGTGTCCTCCGATGAGGTGGTACTCCTGGCCGGCCGGCTCGCCGCCGTGAACGAGGAAGGGGCGCCCGGAAATGTCGACCACGGCATTGGCAAGGGCCTCGTCGAGGGGAACTGTCGCCTCGCCGAAACGCCGGATGCCGGCCTTGGTGCCAAGCGCCTCACGGAGGGCCTCGCCGAAGGCGATCGCTGTGTCTTCGACGGTGTGGTGGACGTCGATGTGCGTATCCCCTGTGGCCTTCACCGTCAGGTCGATCAGCGAATGCTTGGCGAGGGCGGTGAGCATGTGGTCGTAGAACGGCACGGAGGTGCTGATGTCCGAGGTACCCGTGCCGTCGAGGTTGACCTCGAGGTACACGCTGGATTCGCTGGTGGTCCGCTCGATCCGCGCAGTGCGGGCGGCGGAGATCTCCACGGTCATTGGTGTCCTTCGCTAGGGGCTTCGCGTCGGTGCTGCCTGCATCCGGAGGTTCAGGGGCGGCGCACGTTCCCCTCCAGTCTAAGAGACGCCGGTCAGAGGAGGCGCTTCAGTGACTCAAGGAACACTGTGGTTTCGCTCTCGGTACCGGCCGTCACGCGCAGATGGCCGGGAATTCCGACGTCGCGGATCAGCACCCCTGCCTCGAGCAGGCCCCGCCAGACCCGCTGTGGATCCGCCAGCCCGCCGAACAGGACGAAGTTGGCATCGGAGGGGGCCGGGTTGAGGCCCAGCGCCGTGAGCTCGGTGACGATGCGGTCGCGCTGGACCTTGATCGCCTCGACGTTCGCCAGGAGGGTGGCGGAGTGGGTCAGTGCGGCGTTGGCGGCGGCCTGGGTGATGGCCGAGAGGTGGTACGGCAGGCGGACCAGGCGGAGCGCGTCGGCGACCTCCGGTGCCGCCGCGAGGTACCCCAGGCGGGCGCCGGCCAGGGCGAACGCCTTGCTCATGGTGCGCGAGACGATGAGCCGTTCCCGGCCCGGGAGCAGGGTGATTGCGCTGGGCGTCCCGGCGTGGGAGAACTCCGCGTAGGCCTCGTCGACGATGATGATGGCGCGCGCCGCGGCACCGGCCTCGTAGGCGGCCTCAACGACGTCGAGTCCCAGCGCCGTCCCCGTCGGGTTGTTCGGCGAGCAGAGGAAGACGATATTGGCTCCCGAGGAGGCGACCTCCTGGGCGACATAGCCGGCCTCGAGCTGGAATGAGGCATCCCGCGGGGCGGTGACATAGCGGGTGTCGGTGGCGCTGGCCAGCAGCGGATACATGGAATAGGTGGGTGGGAAGCCGATCGCGGTCCGTCCCGGGCCCCCGAAGGCCTGCAGGATCTGCTGGAGCACCTCGTTGGAGCCGTTGGCGGCCCAGACCTGATCGGCGGTGACTCCACCGCTGAGGTAGCGGGCCAGGTTTCCGCGCAGTTCGGTGAATTCGCGGTCGGGATAACGGTTCAGGCCCAGGGCTGCTGCCTGCACCGCGTCCACGATGGCCCGGTGAACCTCGGCGGGCACCCCATGGGTGTTCTCATTGACGTTGAGCAGGATCGGTACGTCAATCTGCGGTGCACCGTAGGGAGATAGCCCCACAAGGTTCTCACGCAGCGGAAGGCGGGACAGGGACTCAAGGCGGTTCCTCACCTCTCGAGCTTAAGCGACGGTCCGCCCGGGCGTGGAATTGAGGCCCGCCGATGACCGGCCGCCGCCGGCGGGTGCGGGCTACCGGGAGACCGGAATCGCAACGACCTGGCCCGCCTGCACCGTCGATGACCCCAGCCCATTGAGCTCGACGATCTCCGAGACTACATCGCGCGGATCCCGCTCGGGAGCGAACTCACCCGCCAGGGACCAGAGGGTCTCCCCCGGTGCCACATTGACGTCCAGGGTCTCGGTCGGCTGTCCGGCGTCGCTGCCGGCCCGGGCCGGCGCCGTCGTGGACGCGGCAAGGAACACCAGGGCGGCCACCAGCAGCACCAGCGGCACTCCGACCAGCAGCACCCGGCCGCGGCGCGTCAGCCGCAGCGGGGGCAGGTCCGCATCCCGCTGACTGGGAAGACGGCCGCCCCTCTGGCCGAGGGACCGGAAACCACCCGCCACTGCGGAACCTGCGATGGCACTGAGCGGGCCTGGCGTTGCGGTCATGACGTGTACCTCTTCTGGAGTTTCGAATAAGTTCAACCCGTTCGAACAAGATATTCGAACATGTCTTCTATTTCGTCCTGCTTATTCTTAGCATCTGTCATCGAGCTTTGTCGAGACTCGCTCGAACATATGTTTGAAAACACCCCCGTGCTCGCCTACCGTTGGGTTCAGAGGAAGACGCGGCTTCCGGGGTTTCACTCCCGGACGGCGACAACCTGACAACACCATCTGCCACCGACAAAACGATCCGCCGACGGGTCCGGCGCAGGTGGCGGCGCAGCGAAGGGACAAACCAGTGGCAGAGCGGGCAGCGGAAGAGGCGCCGGCGGTTCCGGCCGTCCCGGTGGGAGAGGCAGCCGCAGGAGTTCCCACCGGCGCGCCGGTGCGTGGGCGTCCAAGGGGCCGGAGCGTCCCCAAGGGTCTGACCACGCGGCAGCTGAAGATCCTCGAAACGATCCAACGGTCGATCGGCGCCAACGGGTATCCCCCGTCGATGCGTGAGATCGGGGACACGGTGGGGCTCGCGAGTCTCTCAAGCGTCACGCACCAGCTGTCCCAGCTGGAGCGGCTTGGGTATATCCGCAGGGACCCGAAACGGCCGCGGGCCATGGAGATCCTGCTTCCGCTGACCCTGGCGGACGCCCCGGCCTCCGAACAGGGCCGGTCGGGCACAGGCCCGGCCTCCGAGTTCTCCGGCGCTGTGGACACCGCGATGGTCCCCATGGTCGGACGGATTGCCGCGGGTGGTCCGATCCTGGCCGACCAGGTCGTCGAGGACGTCATGCCGCTGCCGCGCCAGCTCGTCGGCCACGGCGAACTCTTCATGCTCCGGGTCTCCGGTGACTCGATGATCGACGCCGCCATCTGCGACGGCGACTGGGTGGTGGTCCGGCGCCAGCAGAGCGCCCAGAACGGTGAGATTGTCGCCGCGCTCCTCGACGACGAGGCAACCGTCAAGACCTTCCGCCAGCGCGACGGGCACACCTGGCTGCTGCCGCAGAACACCCGGTACGAACCGATTCTGGGCGACCACGCGAGCATCATGGGCAAGGTGGTTTCGGTGATGCGCGCCCTGTAGGCTCCCGGTCCCCCGACCGTGCGGGCCGTGCCGGCTGGCTGGCTGTATCGATCGCGGGCGTTCTGCCGGCGGGCCCGCCGCGCCGGTTGGAGATATCGTGACCGGCCGTGCCGGCCACGCCGGAGGCGGGGCTCGGCCGCAATAGTCGGCGCCCGGTGCGATACTGGCGGCATGTCGCTCGGAAGGGAAGGTCCGCCGGATGCCGCTTGATACCTCTACCCTGAGGGTCGCCTTCGGCGTCGTCGCGCTCATCCAGCTCGTGCTGTTCTACCTTGTGACCTTCCGCCGCACCCGGTCGGCCTACAGCGCCTGGTGGTGCACGGCCATCGGCCTGTTCCTTGCCGGGTCCGCGGCGTTCCTCCTTGACGGCACCTCCCACCAGGTCTGGGCCAACCCGCTGGGGAACACCCTGCTCGTGGCCGGCGCCGCGGCCGTCTGGGCGGCGGCCCGTTCGCTCCACCGGGGGCGCCCGCGGGTGGCGCAGCTCGCCGCCCCGCCCCTGCTCACGGCTCTCGCCTCGGCCGCGGACAACCCCGCGGTCAACGCCTGGTCCGGCGGGCCGGTGTTCCTGGCGATGATGTCACTGCTGTTCGGGCTCGCCGCCCGCGAGGTGTGGCGGCCCGTGCCCCACCTGGTGCGCACCCAGATACCGCTGGCCGTCGCCTCGGGTTTCCTCTCGCTCTTCTATCTGGGCCGTGGCATCGCGTTCGTCGTTGACGGCGTCGACGGGTTCGTTTTCACCACCTACTTCGGGTCGGCGGTGACCACCCTGATCACCCTGACCCTCCTCGTCGTGGTCTCCTTCACCATGGCCGCGCTGAGCAACGAACAAGTCACCCGGGACCTGCGGCACAAGGCAGCACGGGACGGACTGACCGGGCTGCTCAACCGTTCCGCCTTCCTTGACCGGGCGGACCGTGAGCTGAAACGCCTCACCGCCGCCGGCATCCCGGGGGCGCTGATCCTTGCGGACCTCGACCGCTTCAAGCAGGTCAACGACACCTACGGCCATGCAGCGGGCGACACGGCGCTGCGGGCGTTCGCGGAGGCGTGTTCGCGGTCGGTGCGCTCGACCGACCTCGTAGGGCGCTACGGCGGGGAGGAGTTCATCATCCTGCTCGCCGGCGCCGATGGGGAGCGTGCCGAGGCGGTCAGCGCGGAGATCAGCCGGGTGCTGCAGGGAACACGGACGGCGGAGGGATTCCCGCTGCCCACGGTCAGCTACGGCATCGCCGACGCCGCCGCGGCGGGCCGCGGGCTGGAGGCGGTCATCGCCTCGGCCGACGCCGCGCTCTACGCTGCGAAGTCGCAGGGCCGGAACCGGGCGGTCCGGGCCGCCGTGTAGCCCGCGGCTGGACCGCTGCTCCCCCGGGCTCCTACCCGGCGGCGACCCGCTGGAGGATGCCCAGCACCGTCGTTCGATCGGTCGTCTGCCAGAACGGGGGCAGGGCGGCGCGCAGGAACGACCCATAGCGCGCAGTGGCCAGGCGCGAGTCGAGGACCGCGACGACGCCGCGGTCGCCGGAGGCCCGGATCAGGCGCCCTGCCCCCTGGGCGAGCCGCACGGCCGCGTGCGTGGCGGACACACTCATGAACCCGTTGCCGCCGGCCCGCGCCACCGCCCGGGTGCGGGCGGTCATCAGCGGATCGTCGGGGCGGGGAAAGGGGATGCGGTCGATCACCACGAGCCGGCAGGACTGCCCCGGCACATCGACTCCCTGCCACAGGGACATCGTCCCGAACAGGCAGGTGTCCGGCTCCTCGGCGAACTGCTGCACGAGCGAGGGAAGCGACGCCTCCCCCTGGCACAGGATCTCGAAGTCGACGAGCGGCCGCAGCGCCTCGGCTGCCTCCTCCGCCGCCCGGCGGGAGGAAAACAACCCGAGCGCTCCGCCGCGGGAGGCCTTGAGCAGTGCGGCCAGTTCGGCCAGCTGGGCCTCGGAGGTTCCCCGTTCCGGCTTGGGGAGGTCCTTGGCCACATACAGCACCCCCTGGCGCGGGTAGTCAAAGGGACTTCCGACGTCGACCCCGGCCCAGGACGGTGCGCCCGCCCCGGTGAGCCCGAGCGAGCCGGCGACCGGACCGAACTCGGCGCCGATCGCCAGGGTCGCCGAGGTCAGGACGACCGTGTGATCTTCGAACAATCCCTCGCGCAGGCGCCCCGCGACCGACAGCGGGGCCACGTTCAGGATGGCCGGAGCGCTCTCGTCGGCCATTGAGTAGCCGGCACCCGGGGTGAAGGTGCTGGGCCGGGAGGCCCAGACCACCTCGCTGGCCTCACCGGCGGCCAGGAGCCGCTCGGCCACCTCGAAGACCAGGCCGAGCCGTCCGCGCGCCTGCTGCCGGCCGCCGTCCGCGTCGCCCGGGCCGTCCGCCTTGCCGTCGGTCTTGGTGTCCGACAGGGCCGCACGCGAGGCGTCGCGGACCTGTTCGAGGGCGGCTTCGAGCTCGTCCGGAAGCCGTCCGGGCATCAGCCCCGACGGCAGGAGCGCGCAGGCCTCCTCGAGGGCCTTGCCCGCGGAGTCGAGTGCGTCGGTGCGCAGCGAGGCGTGACGGCGCACCGCGGTCGCGGCCGCGGAGACCATCGCCGCCGAGAGCTGGCCCGAGACGGCCCCGGTGACCCGGTCGTGGAGCTCGTGGGCCTCGTCGATGACGACGACGTCGTAGTCCGGGAGCACGGCCAGGCCCTCGAAGGCGCTGATGGCGAGCATCGCGTGGTTCGTGATGACGATGTCGGCGGTCGCGGCGGCCTCGCGGGCACGCTCGCTGAAGCACTCCTTGGCCACCGGGCACCGCTGGGCACCCAGGCACTCAAGGCTGCTGACCGACACCTGGCGCCAGGCCCGGTCGCTGACGCCCGGCAGCAGTTCGTCGCGGTCACCGGTCTCGGTGTCCTCGGCCCATTCGCGGAGGCGCACCACCTCCCGGCCGAGCGCGCTGCCCGGCGCGGCCGGTGCCGCGCCGGGGTGCTGGACGGCGTCCTCGCCGAGGCTGAACAGGGCGTCGGGGGCGTCCTCCTCCGGGAATCCCCCCGCCGTCTTGTGCAGGCACACGTAGTTCGACCGCCCCTTGAGGAGGGCGACGTCGACGGGCCGGGGAAGGTGCGGCTGGACCGCCGACAGCAGCCGCGGCAGGTCACGGCCCACGATCTGTGCCTGCAGGGCCAGGGTCGCCGTCGACACGATCGAGGGCTTCTCGCTCTCCATGGCATGGGCGATCAGCGGCAGCAGGTAGGCCAGCGACTTTCCTGTTCCGGTTCCGGCCTGGACGAGAAGGTGCTCCCCGGTGTCGATGGCCTCGCCCACCCGGCGCGTCATCTCATGCTGACCGGCGCGGCTTTCACCGCCCATCGCCGCAACGGCGGCATCCAGCAGGTTCAACGCGTCGGGCTCGGGCCCTTTACTCATGCCTCAGGTACGGCTCGAGCTCGGCGGCGAGGCCTTCCCTCACCATCACCTCAAGCACGGTTCCCTCTTCGGCGTGGTCCAGGGAGAGGATCTCTGCGTCCTCTTCGTGGAGCCGGCTGATGATCTCCCCGTGGTCGTAGGGAACGAGCAGCGACATCCGCACCCCCGGCCTCGGGATGGAGGTGCTGATCTGCATGCGCAGTTCATCGATGCCCTGGCCCGTGCGGGCCGAGACGACGACGTGGCGCGGCTCCCGCTGGCGGAGCCGTTCGAGGACGAACGGGTCGGCGGCGTCGGCCTTGTTGAGCACGATGATCTCGGGGATCTTCCGGGCGTCGACCTCGGCGAGGACCGTGCGCACGGCGGCGATCTGCCCTTCGGGGTCGGGGTGCGAGCCGTCGACGACGTGGAGGATCAGGTCGGCGTCCGCCACCTCCTCGAGGGTTGACCGGAAGGCCTCGACGAGCTGGGTGGGCAGCGACCGGACGAAGCCGACGGTGTCCACGAGGGTGTACCCGAGGCCGTCGGTTGTCTCGGCCCGGCGCACCGTCGGATCCAGGGTCGCGAACAGGGCGTTCTCCACCAGCACTCCGGCGTCGGTGAGCCGGTTCAGCAGCGAGGACTTCCCGGCGTTGGTGTAGCCGGCAATGGCGACCGACGGCACCTGGTTGCGGCGCCGGTTCGAGCGCTTGGTCTCCCGGGCCGGCTTCATACCGGCGATCTCGCGGCGCAGCTTCGCCATGCGGGTGCGGATCTTCCGGCGGTCGAGTTCGATCTTCGTCTCACCCGGACCGCGGGAGCCCATGCCGGCGCCTGCACTGCCGACCTGGCCACCGGCCTGGCGGGACATCGATTCACCCCAGCCACGAAGCCGCGGCAGGAGGTATTCGAGCTGGGCGAGCTCCACCTGGGCCTTGCCCTCGCGGGACTGGGCGTGCTGGGCGAAGATGTCGAGGATCAGGGCGGTCCGGTCGATGACCTTGACCTTCACGATGTCCTCGAGGCCCCTGCGCTGGGAGGGGGAAAGCTCGCTGTCGACGATGACGGTGTCGGCTCCGACGGCCGCCACCACATCCTTGAGCTCCTGGGCCTTGCCGGAGCCAAGGAAGGTGGCGGGGTCCGGCTTCAGGCGCCGCTGGACCATCCCGTCGAGCACCTCCGAGCCGGCGGTCTCCGCGAGGGCGGCGAGCTCCTGGAGCGAGTTCTCGGCGTCCTGCGCCGTGCCGTCGCTCCACAGACCGGCGAGGACGACGCGCTCAAGGCGCAGCTGGCGGTATTCGACCTCGGTGACGTCTTCAAGTTCGGTCGAGAGACCGGCCACGCGGCGCAGGGCGTGCCGCTCGGCAAGGTCCTCCTGGTCTCCGTCGAACTCGGAGTGCTCCTGTGCGGAAGCGGAAAGGGCCTGGGCGCGTGAGCGCCACGTCGCCGGGGCACCACCGGTCGATCCGTCGCCGGCCGGGGGCTTGGCTGCCGCCGAAGATTTGGACTCGACCGCCTCGTCGTGGGCGAGAATCCGGTCGATGACAGCCTGGATCTCCGCGGGTCCCATCTCGGCTCCGGTCGATCCTTCGTGGTTCGTGGTCATGTTCTCCTTTGTCATTGCGTCCTTCAATGCTAGTAGCACGAAAACCGCCAGCACAGCGAATTCACTCTCCGCGCAACGGTCTTGCCCCCGGCCGGCCGGCCGCTTCGGGCGGACCGGGTTCCGGCAGGCCTCCGCCCGGTGGGCGGCCCGGCGGGGCACTAGGCTTTTGCTTATGGAATCCCAGCACTACTTCAGCCCCCAGCCCGCCGGCCCGGGCGTCCGGCGGCCGCTGTCGGTTGTCCTCAATGGGGAGCAGCGCGACCTCGTGACGTCGTCGGGCCTGTTCAGCCCCGACGGAATCGACAAGGGCACCGCCATCCTGCTCGGCTCCGTCCCCGAGCCGCGGGGCAGGCGGCTGCTCGACGTCGGCAGCGGGTGGGGTCCGCTGGCCCTGACCCTTGCGCTGAAGGCGCCGGACGCCCAGGTATACGCCGTGGACGTCAATGAGCGGTGCATCGCCCTGACCCGGGACAATGCGGCCCGCCTCGGCCTGGCGAATGTCTCTGCCGGCACGCCGGACGACGTCGACCCCTCGCTCGAGTTCGACACCATCTGGTCGAATCCCCCCATCCGGATCGGCAAGGCGGAGCTTCATGCCCTCCTGCTGCGCTGGCTGCCGCGGCTCGCCCCCGGCGGGGAGGCGTGGCTCGTGGTGCAGAAGAACCTTGGCGCCGATTCCCTGCAGCGCTGGCTCGCCGAAGCCCTTCCCCCCGGCTTCACCGTGCGCCGGGCAGACACCGCGAAGTCCTTCCGGATTCTGCACATCACCCGTCCGGCGGACTGACGGCGCGCGCCGGGCAGGGCCGCGGCGCGGTCGCTGCCCTGGCCAGCGCCGGCGTTCCGAAAGACCGCGGGCCGGGTCGATTGCCCAGCGGGTCCCTTCAGGCTCCGAGCAGGGTCCCCTCGGCCACGAGCACCGCGGGCCCGCTGAGGTCGACGTGCTCCCGTCCATCGGCGCCGATGTGGAAGACGACTCCCAGCACGCCGCCGGGGACGCTGACTGCCCAGTGGGAGGGCGACTCCGGTCCGGCCCAGTAGCGGGTGGCGACGGCGGCCGCGCACGCTCCGGTGCCGCAGGAGAAGGTCTCGCCCACCCCGCGTTCGTGGACCCTCATGGTGAGCCTGCCCACGCCGTCCTCCACGAGCGGCTCGGCGGGCACGACGAATTCGACGTTCGTGCCGTGCGGGGGCACCGGCTCGACCTTCGGGACCTTGATCAGCGGGGGCGCGGCGAGCTCGTCGAGCCCCGCCAGGGCGACGACCGTGTGCGGGTTGCCCATGCTCACCGACAGGCCCGGCCGCGGGACGCCCAGGCCCGCCGCCTCCACCGTCGAGTCCACCGCCCGAGCGGCAGCCTCCCCGGGATGGATGAACTCCCAGGGACCCATGTCCACCGAGTACCCGTCGGCCGAGCGTGAGACCACCTTGACGCCGGCCCTCGTCGCCACTGACACCGTGGCCCCGTCGTCGAGGCTCACCAGGCCCTTGCTGATCAGGAAGTGGACGAAAACCCGGACGCCGTTGCCGCACATCTCGGAGACGGAACCGTCGGCGTTGCGGTAATCCATGAACCACTCGGCCTCCGGGGCCCCGGCGAGCAGCTCACGCCCCTCGGGGAGCTGCCCGGAGCGCACGGCTCGGATCAGCCCGTCGGCTCCGACCCCACGGTGGCGGTCGCACACAGCGGCGACGGCGTCGGCTCGAAGGTCGAGGGCCGCCTCGGGGTCAAGGAGGAGGAGGAAGTCGTTGCCCGTTCCATGGCCCTTGGTGAACGGCACACCGGTCAGGGACGATACGGTCGGGGCCTGCGGGGCGGGTGCGGTACTCACCCTTCTAGGATAATGGCCCGGCGCCGCGTGCAAGGAGGAGCGACCGCTGGATCAGGTCGGGAGCCCGCCAGGGCAGCCACTGCACGCGGGGGTCCCCCCGGAACCAGGTGCGCTGGCGCTTGGCGAACTGCCGGGTCGCGGTGATGGTGTCCTCGATGGCCGCGGACTCACTGAGGGTGCCGTCGAGGACCGAAAGGAGCTGGGAGTAGCCCAGGGCCCGCGAGGCGGTGCGTCCGTTCCGGAGGCCCCGGGCGTCGAGGGCCCGGACCTCCTCGAGCAGGCCGCCCCGGACCATCGTGTGCACCCGTTCCGCGAGCCGCACCTGGAGCTCCTGCGGGTCGACCGCCAGACCGATCTGGACCGCCGGCGCGTAGTACTGCCGGTCGGGCATGAAGGAGCTGAACGGGCGGCCGGTGAGTTCGGCCACCTCCAGCGCCCGCACCAGCCGGCGGTCATCGGCGATCCGCTCCGCCGACACCGGATCCACCGCGGCGAGCCGGACGCGCAGCGCGGCGGACCCTCCGGCGGCGAGTTCGGCCTCGAGGCGTTCCCGGAGGGCAGGATCGGTGCCGGGGAATTCCAGCCGGTCGAGGACGGCGCGGACGTAGAGTCCGGACCCGCCGACGAGCACGGGGACCCTGCCGCGGGCCCGGACGGCATCGATGGCCCGCCGGGCCTCGGACTGGTAGGCGGCGACGCTCGCCTCCTCGCGGATGTCGAGGATGTCCAGGAGGTGGTGCGGGACTCCGCGCCGCTCCTCAACCGGCACCTTGGCCGTTCCGATGTCCATGCCGCGGTAGAACTGGAGCGCGTCGGCGTTGATGATCTCACCGCCGAGCTCAAGGGCGAGGGCGATGGCGAGGTCGGACTTGCCCGTGCCGGTCGGACCGACGACCGCGACGATGGGCGGCGGGGCGTCCCCGGCTTCTCCTCCCCCGGGTCCGCCTGCGGGACCGGGGCCCGGGACGGACGGTATCAAGAGCGGCGCGGGGGCAGCACCGGCATGCCCAGGGACACGCCCGCGCCGGCTGCGCCGGACCCGCTCCCGGGGACAGGCGCCCCGCAGGAGTCGGCCTGGCTGCGGTCCCAGGCGTCCCCGGCGCGGGAGCGCCGCACCGAGTATTCGGCGGCGGTGGGATCGGACAGCAGGTGGAAGGGCGCGGCGTGGGTCACCGGGACGGTCACCAGGTCGCCGGGGCGGGGCACCTCGGCGCCGGCGGGAACGCTGAAGTGCACCAGCCGCTGGTCCTGGGCGCGTCCGGTCAGGCGGTGGGTCTCCCCGGCTTTCCGGCCCTGGTTCGCCGTCACCATCACCTCGACCGACCGGCCCACCTGGCGGGCGTTTTCCTCTTCGGCGATGCGGTCCTGCAGCGCGGTGAGGCGTTCGAAGCGTTCCTGCACCACGTGCTTGGGCAGCTGGTCCGGAAGGTCCGCTGCCGGGGTGCCCGGGCGCCTCGAGTACTGGAACGTGAAGGCCGTCGCGAAGCGGGACTTCTCGACGACGTCGAGGGTGGCCTGGAAGTCCTCCTCGGTCTCACCGGGGAAGCCGACGATGATGTCGGTGGAGATTGCGGCCGACGGCATCCGCTCGCGCACGCGGTCAAGGATGCCCAGGAACTTCGCCGACCGGTACGAGCGGCGCATCGCCTTGAGGATGCGGTCGGAGCCGGACTGCAGCGGCATGTGGAGCTGCGGCATGACGTTGGGGGTTTCGGCCATGGCGTCGATGACGTCGTCGGTGAACGCCGCCGGGTGCGGGCTGGTGAAACGGACCCGCTCGAGTCCTTCGATGCCCCCGCAGGCGCGGAGCAGCTTCGCGAAGGCGCCCCGGTCGCCGAATTCGACGCCGTAGGAGTTAACGTTCTGGCCAAGCAGCGTCACCTCGATGGCGCCGTCGGCCACGAGGGCTTCGATTTCGGCGAGGATCTCTCCGGGCCGGCGGTCGCGCTCCTTCCCGCGGAGGGA
Organism: uncultured Arthrobacter sp.; assembly: GCF_902805515.1. GTDB lineage: Bacteria > Actinomycetota > Actinomycetes > Actinomycetales > Micrococcaceae > Arthrobacter_D. The sequence goes on from NZ_CADCTE010000192.1 coordinate 19,566, forward strand.
GGGCACGATGCAGAACGTGCAGGTGTTGTTGCACCCGACCGAGATGGAGACCCACCCGGCGTACACCGAGTCCCGTTTGGTGGGCAGCGTCGAGGGGAAGACGTCGAGGGATTCGAGGATTTCGAGCTGGGCCTCGTCGTTGTGCCGGGCGCGCTCGAGCAGGGCCGGCAGCGCCCCGATGTTGTGCGTGCCGAAGACGGCGTCGACCCAGGGTGCCTTGCGGAGGATGGTCTCCCGGTCCTTCTGCGCCAGGCAGCCGCCGACGGCGATCTGCATTCCCGGGTTGGCCTCCTTGACGGGAGCGAGCATGCCGAGGTTTCCATAGAGCTTGTTATCGGCATTCTCACGGACGGCGCAGGTGTTGAAGACGACGACGTCGGCCTGCCCTCCGGTGGCCGGGGTGAGTCCAGCCCCCTCGAGGAGGCCCGAGATCCGCTCCGAGTCGTGGACGTTCATCTGGCACCCGAAGGTGCGCACCTCGTAGGTGCGCTGCGGGCCGGCGGAAACTGCCGCCGCCGGTGTTGTCGACGGTTCGGCGGAGGAAGGTGCGGGGACTGTAATACTCACGGCTTAAGGGTACGACCGCCCCGCCACCGGCCCACAATCCCGCGCCGGAGGGGAGGATTCACTCCGGCGGGAGGAGCGCAGGAGGATGCCCTGGCCGCGTCATCCGGCGGGAGGAGTACAGGAGGATGCCCTGGCCGCGTCATCCGGCGGGAGGAGCGCAGGAGGATGCCCTGGCCGCGTCATCCGGCGGCGGCGTCCTGTCCGTCGAGGGCGTCCTTCACGAGTGCGAAGGCCAGGCCGGGTGCGTAGCCCTTCCGGGCGAGCATCGAAACGAGCCTGCGCACCTCCTTGTCCCGCGCGGCGCGGTCGGAAAGGTCAACGCCCTGCCGCATCTTCCGCTGGATCAGTTCACCTGCGGCGTCACGCTCGTCGTCGTCGCTCACCTGGGCGAGGGCGTCCTCGGCAAGGGCCGGGTCAACCCCCTTCTCGGCCAGTTCCCGCTTCAAAGCGGAGCGGGCCAAGGACCGGGTGGCGGAGCGGCTGCGGACCCACATCCGGGCGAACTCAGCGTCGTCGATGAGCTGGACCTCTTCGAAGCGGTTGAGGACCGCCGTGGCGGCTTCCTCGGGCACGCCCCGCTCGGCGAGCTTCACGGCCAGCTGGTGCCGGCTGCGGGGGGCCAGAGTCAGCTGGCGCAGCACGATCGAGCGTGCCAGGGCGAGCGGATCCGACGCGTCCGGAGAGTCTCCCGACCGGGTCTCCCCTGGTGCCGGTTCCCGTCCCGGCCGTTTGGGCGCCGGCTCCCCGGGCCCGGGCTCTCCGAAGGCAGCCCCTTGCGAGAACGGCTGCCCGGCTGCGCCTTCTCCGGCGCGGGGGCGCCGTGAGCGCCCGCGGCCACCGGGTGGAGTCCTGCCGTTCCCGGGCCTGCCGGCTTCGGCGGATGCGCCGTCGTGGGCCTGCCCGGGATCCTGGTTGTCCCAGGGGCCGGGCGCGTCGTCGTCATATTCGGGAGGGAGGTCGGCCGAGCGGCCGACGACGGGCCCGAAGGCGGAATCTTCGGCCTCCCGTTCGGCCTTCCGCCGGCGGCGGGGCCGTGCCCCTTGCCCTGCCAGGGACGACTTACCCGAAGACGACCCAAACGAGGACTTACCCGAGGAAGACCCAAAGGAGGACTTACCGGACGAAGACCTACGGGAGGAGGACCCGAAGGAGGACTTACCAGTCGACGACCCGAAGGAAGACCTGCGGCCGGAGGACCCGAACGGGGACTCACCGGAGGGCGGCGGGCCGTCGGCCGGCCGCCCCCAGGATCCGCTTCCCGCCACTGCGGCTACTCTCCGCCGACGGCCTTCAGCTTGGGCCCGTCCTCATGCTCTTCCGGCTGCTCGTCGATTCCGAGCTTGACGCGGATCTTCCGCTCCAGCTCATCGGCGAGGTCGGGATTGTCGATGAGGAACTTGCGGGCGTTTTCCTTGCCCTGGCCCAGCTGGTCGCCGTCATAGGTAAACCAGGCGCCGGACTTCTTGACCAGTCCTTTCTCGACGCCAACATCGATCAGACCACCCTCACGGGAGATGCCGTGTCCGTAGAGAATGTCGAACTCGGCCTGCTTGAACGGCGGAGCCATCTTGTTCTTCACGATCTTGGCCCGGGTGCGGTTACCGACCGGGTTCACGCCCTCTTTGAGGGTTTCGATCCGGCGGACGTCGATGCGCACGGAGGCGTAAAACTTCAGCGCCTTGCCACCGGTGGTGGTTTCGGGGCTGCCGAAGAAGACACCGATCTTTTCGCGGAGCTGGTTGATGAAGATGGCGGTGGTCTTGGTCTGGCTCAGGCGGCCGGTGATCTTTCGGAGGGCCTGGCTCATGAGCCGGGCCTGCAGGCCCACGTGGCTGTCGCCCATCTCGCCTTCGATTTCCGCGCGGGGAACAAGCGCCGCGACGGAGTCGATCACCACGATGTCGATGGAGCCGGATCCAACGAGCATGTCCATGATCTCGAGCGCCTGCTCGCCGGTGTCGGGCTGGGACACCAGGAGCGCGTCGGTGTCGACCCCAAGCT
>NZ_CADCTE010000193.1:0-488 GCF_902805515.1 uncultured Arthrobacter sp.
AGAACTCGGTCGAGGGCGGCGTGAGCGCCACCCTCGATGCCGTCGCGGTCGGTGAGCCCCTGCGGATCGTGAGGGAGGAACTCGTCGCGATCACGTTCGTCCTCGCGGCCCGGACCGGCGTCCGGCCCGCGGATGTCCGCCGGATCTCGACGCACGGCCATGCCTGGGCCCAGTGCCGCGGCTGGGTCGACGCTAACATTCCGAATGTAGAATATCTTCCGTCCTCGTCGACGGCGGCGGCGGCGCACGGCCTCGCCGCGGGCGGCTATGACGCGGCCATCTGCTCGCCCCTGCTGGCGGAACGCCTCGGTCTGGAGGTGCTTGCCGCGGACATTGGAGACGTCTCCGACGCGGTGACCCGCTTCATCCTCGTCACCCGGCCCACGGTGCTGCCGGCGCCCACCGGCGCCGACAAGACCTCCCTGGTGATCCCCCTCCCCGAGGACCACCCCGGGGCCCTGATGGAGATCCTTGACCAGTTCGCCGCG
>NZ_CADCTE010000193.1:498-21691 GCF_902805515.1 uncultured Arthrobacter sp.
GGATCGAGTCCCGGCCCACCGGACAGTTCCTGGGCGACTATTTCTTCAGCATCGACGCCGACGGCCACCTCGCCGACGCGCGGGTCGCCGACGCCCTCAAGGGCCTCCACCGCATCAGCCCCAACCTGCGGTTCCTCGGCTCCTATGCCCGTGCCGATCGGCGGCCCTCGACGATCGCCCCCCGGACCTCCGATGATGCGTTCGACGCCGCCGAGTCCTGGGTGGCGGGGCTGCGGGGAGGATCCTGACGCGCGGATCAAAAGAACAGTAGGCTTACCAATCTCAGGGTCCTCCGTTCGTCGAAGGTTGGTAGCCGCATGGCACGACTGCGCCGCAGCAATTCGAACAGGCCGGGAATCACCCGGCGCCGCTCCGGGAAGGGGTTCAGCTACCGCACGCCCGACGGTGCCCTGCTGACCGACAAGGCCGAACTGCAGCGGGTGCGGGAACTCGTCATCCCGCCGGCGTGGAAGGACGTCTGGATCGCCCCCTACCCGAACGGCCACGTCCAGGCCCTCGGCACCGACGACGCAGGGCGCCGCCAGTACATCTACCACCCGGCCTGGCGGGAGCAGAAGGACCGCGAGAAGTTTGACCGGTCCCTTGAGTTCGGAGCACGGCTCACCAGCGCCCGCCGCGTGATCACCCAGCACCTGCGCAGCAGCGGGATGACCCGCGAGCGGGCCTTCGCCGCGGCGCTGCGCATTGTCGACGCCGGCGCCCTGAGGATCGGTTCCGCCCAGTACGCCGAGGAGAACGGCTCCTTCGGGGTCACCACCCTGCGCGTCGAGCACGTCACTCTCGAGGGTGCGGTCATCACCTTCAACTTCCCGGGCAAGAGCGGGCAGCAGTGGGACACCACCATCGAGGATGAGGACCTCGCCGCCGCGCTTCGCCCGATGTTGCGCCGGGAGGAGGCGGACACGGTGCTCGCCTACCGGTCGGCCGACGAGAGGTGGCATTCGGTCGACGGCTCGCAGCTCAATGAATTTCTGCGCCAGGTCACCGGCGGGCCGTTCACGGCCAAGGACTTCCGTACCTGGCAGGCCACCGTGGTCGCCGCCATGGAACTCGCCCGGCACGACCTGGTCTCAACGAGCAGGACGGCGCGGCAGAAGGCGGTCACCGCCACGATGCGCGCCGTCGCCGACCACCTGGGCAACACCCCCACGGTGGCGCGGAGCTCCTACGTCGATCCGCGGCTCGTCGACCGGTTCATGAGCGGCGAGGTCATCCCGGTGGCCGGCTATGCCGCCTCGGAGCGGGCGGTGCGTGAACTGCTGGGGGGCTGAGGCGGCTTTCACCGCGGCCCGTTCGTAAGTACGCTTACAGTGGGCGCCCCGTCAGGGGCGGCACCTTCAACGAGAGGCAGCATCATGACTGACAGCGCGAGCGAAGGACGCATCGTCAATCCGGCGGGTGAGGACGAGTCCGGTTCGGATCCCAGCCGCCGCGGAGATGTCGGCGACCAGGGCAACGACCTCCGGTTCGCCGAGGAGCAGCAGCTGATCAACCAGCAGTCCGAACGGCATGGAGCCGCCGCGGGCGGCACCTCCAAGGAGACCGAGGGCAGCTACACCAGCGCCGAACCCGCGGACACCGGGGGCGGCTACACCGGGGCGCAGCAGCCGGAGCAGGAGGGCGAGTATCCCGAGAAGGACCGGGACCGGCTGAACAGCCCCGACGTCGACGGCGAGTACACCGACCGCGACCAGGGCTGACCCTGCAGGACCCCTCCCCCGGCGCGGCCGGTGCCGGCCCGGGAGGGGTCAGGCGCGTCCGGCACTCATCACACGGGCGACGGTGGACGCGGCCGCCGGTTGCCCGCCGGGCACCCGGATCAGCAGGGCGCCCGGGTCGATCCGGGCCGTGAGGGAAGTCACCGCACCGGAGAGGTCCCCGTCGAGCTGGGTGTGGGTGGGCTCCGCGGTCCAGACGGTGACCTCGCGGGCGCGGTAGTACTTGATGACCGGGATTTCACCCCGATGCCGGAACACGATTTTGGCCGCCATCCACAGCCAGCCGGCCAGGCTCCGGGGGCTCATCACCACTATGTCGAGGTACCCGTCGTCGATGATCGAGTCGGGAATGAAGTCGATGCCCGCGGGCAGCTTTCCGCAGTTGGCGAAGAGGACGGTGCGGACCTTCCGGCTCTGCGGCGCTCCGCCGTCGAGGCTGATCGAGACCCGCTGCCGCCGCCCGGGAAGGTGCCGCACCCCGGCCTCGCTGTAGGCAAGCCAGCCGAACTTCTCCTTGAGGTCGTCCTTGGTCGCGGCCACCACGGCCGCATCAAGCCCCACGCCGCCCATCACCAGGAACGGGGCCTCCGAGGCGGTGCCGGTGGTTTCGTTGCGCAGCAGCACCGTCGCCATGTCGATCCGGCGCTGGCTTCCATGGAGGGCCACCTGGAGGCAGCCGGCGATGTCGTTGTACGGCAGGCCCAGGTTGCGCACCAGCAGGTTCCCGGTGCCCAGCGGCAGCAGCCCCAGCGCGGCGGGCCCGTGCGCCATCGCCTGCGCCACGGCACGTACCGTCCCGTCGCCGCCGGCGGCGAGCACGACGTCGGCCCCCGCCTCGAGCGCCAGGTGCGCCTGGCCGGTCCCCGGGTCCTCGATGGTCGTCTCGAGGATCAGCGGCGGATCCCAGCCGGCGTCGGAGCAGGCCTGCTCCACCAGGGCGCGGGTCTCGGCGGCGTTCAGCTTGACCGGGTTGAGGATCAGGGCGACCCGCTGCGGCCCCGCGGTCCGCGCAACGAGCGGATGAACCGTTGCGGCCGGGGCTCCCTGGACCTTCAGGCGCCGCACCTGCCACCAGCTCCGAACCGACGCTGCTGCCGCGGCGGCGGTGAGGACGATCAGTTTAGGGCGCATGATTTTTCCAGAGTACCGCCGGGCGCGGCTCCATGCCCGGTGGGGGAAGGGCATTGGGTAGGCTGGGGGGCGTGATCGACGTAAACGAGCTCCGCGCTGACCCCGACAACTTCCGCTCCTCCCAGCGCGCCCGCAGGGCCGACGAGTCGCTGGTCGAGGAGATCCTCTCGGCGGACACGGCACGCCGTGAAGCGGTCACCCGGCACGAGAACCTGCGCGCGGATCAGAACGCGTTCGGCAAGCGGGTCGCGCAGGCCAAGGGCGACGAGAAGCAGGCGCTGCTCGCCGAGGTGAAGGAACTGGCCGCCGAGGTCAAGAAGGCCGCGGCGCTCGCCGACGAGGCACGCTCGCTGCAGGAGACGCTGCTGCGGCGGCTCCCCAACCGGATCGAAGACGGGGTGCCCGAAGGCGGTGAAGAGGATTTCGAGGTCCTGCGCACCGTGGGAACCCCACGGGACTTCGACGCCGAGGGCTTCACTCCGCGGGACCACCTGGAGATCGGTGAACTCATCGGCGCGATCGACATGGAGCGCGGGGCCAAGGTCTCCGGCTCGCGGTTCTACTTCCTCAAGGGCGTCGGGGCGCGCCTTGAGCTGGCCCTGCTGCAGATGGCCATGGACCAGGCCACGAAGGCGGGGTTCACCCCGATGATCACTCCCACCCTGGTGCGGCCCGAGATCATGCAGGGCACCGGCTTCGACGTGGCCCACGACGCCGAGATCTACCGGCTGGCCGAGGACGACCTCTACCTGGTGGGCACCTCCGAGGTCGCGCTGGCGGGCTACCACTCCGACGAGATCCTCGACCTCAGCGGCGGGCCCCTGCGCTACGCCGCCTGGTCCTCCTGCTATCGGCGTGAGGCCGGCTCGCACGGCAAGGACACCCGCGGCATCATTCGGGTCCACCAGTTCAACAAGGTGGAGATGTTCAGCTACACCACGGTCGAGGAATCGTACGCGGAACACCAGAGGATGCTGGCCTGGGAGGAGGAGATGCTCGCGAAGGTCGAACTGCCCTACCGGGTGATCGACACTGCCGCCGGCGACCTCGGCATGTCCGCCGCGCGGAAATTCGACTGCGAGGCCTGGGTGCCCACCCAGGGGGCCTACCGGGAGCTGACCTCCACCTCGAACTGCACCACCTTCCAGGCCCGGCGGCTGAACATCCGGGAGCGCCAGGGCGGGGAAGGAACGAAGGGGACGCGGGCCGTGGCGACGCTGAACGGCACCCTGGCCACCACCCGCTGGATCGTGGCGATCCTCGAGCACCACCAGAACCCTGACGGCTCGGTCCGGGTTCCCGAGGCACTGCGCCCGTATCTTAGTGGACTCGAGGTTCTGCCGGTACTGTGAGGCCCGCCCTACCCGGTTCGGGGTTGATCTGGTTCACTGATGAAATGGCTATTTCATTATCGGCTGGCATCGAGGACCAGCCCCAGACCCGAACAAAGTACATGGTTGCGCTCGACGTCGACGGCACCCTCGTAGACCACGACGGCGTCATGAGCGACGAGGTCCGCGCGGCGGCCGCTGCTGTCATCGAGGCCGGGCACGACATCATCATCTCCACTGGGCGCTCGCTGGGCGCCGCCCTGCCGGTGATCCGGGAGATCGGGCTCGCCCGTGGCTACGCGGTGTGTTCGAACGGCGGAGTCACCCTCCGCGTCGATCCCGGGCTTCCCCGCGGCTTCGAGGTCATCGACAAGGTGACCTTCGATCCCAGCCCCGCCCTCCGGGCCCTGCGCGTGCGCCTGCCCGGCGCCAAGTATGCCCTCGAGGACGACCAGGGCCGGTTCCTCTCGACCGAAAGCTTTCAGGACGCGAGTTTCGGCGCCGAGGCGCAGAGCGTCGACTTCGAGCAGATGCTCGACGCCAATGCCGTGCGCGTCGTTGTCTTCAGCACCGACAGCACCGCCGAGGAGTTCGGCAACGCCGTCGAGACGATCGGCCTCCACGGCGTGACCTACTCGGTGGGGTGGACCGCCTGGCTGGACATCGCCGCCGCCGGCGTCACCAAGGCCAGCGCCCTTGAGCTGCTGCGGCGCAGGATCGGCACCGACCCGGCCCTCACCGTGGCGGTGGGGGACGGGCGAAACGACATCGAAATGCTCGAATGGGCGGCCCGCGGAGTGGCAATGGGCCAGGCACCCGAGGAAGTACGCTCGGCGGCCACTGAGGTCACCGGCTCGGTGTACGACGACGGGGCGGCCAAGGTCCTTCGCTCGCTGGTGTAATCCCGGCTCGCTGGTGTAGCCCCGGTTTGGCAGGCCGCGTTCAGTAGGCCTGCTCAGTAGGCCAGGGCGGCCGGCGGCAGGACGGCCGGGCCGTGCGCCAGCTCCAGCAGCCGGGCGGCGGCGGGCCGGGTGGCCCACTCCTCCATCCAGTGTGAGCGGAGGACGGCCTTGCTCACGGCCTGCGTGCTGATTCCCAGTTCCTGGGCGATGAGCTTCTGCTGCCCCCGCGCGCCGGGGGTCATCAGGTCGAGGACCTTCCACTCGGCGTCCGTCCGGGTGTACACGAGGTGGCCCAGCAGCCGCAGCACCGCCTCGGCCTCGCCGGCGATCCCGGCGTCGGGACCCTCGACGGCCAGCGGGATGCGCTCGCCCGTTTTCTGTGCCCGGTTCACCGCACGGCGCGCATACACCAGGCCGAATCCGTCGGCGTCGAGGATGTGCTCGGGCACCGGCGGCAGGACCCCGCCGACGCCGATCCCCACATGCCAGCGGCGGAAGCGGATGGCGCGCAGCGCCGCATCCACGGCCGTGCGCGCGGAATCGACGACGCCCTGGAGCTCATCGCCCACCGAACGTTGGAACGGCACCACCGTGGGAAGGTGCCGGAGCTCGCGGATGAGCTCCGGCACCAGGTCGCCCACCTCACGCGAGTCGCGCTGGTTGATGGTGAGCACATATTGCATTGCTTCAGTATGCTTCACGCCCCGCGCGAATTATCGAAACCCGGCGGCAGCAGGGGCGTTCGTGCCTAGCGGCCCTCGGGGACCGCGGTGGCGTTGTCGGCCTCGACGTCGACGCCGCGGCCCTGGGGCTCATCGGCGGCGCTGACGTCGCCCTGCCGCTTGAACCGGTCCAGAGATGCCTCGACCTCGGCCTCGGCCGCTTCCCGGCCGGCCCACTCGGCGGCCTCGACCCACTTGCCCGGCTCGAGGTCCTTGTAGAGGGTGAAGAAGTGCTTGATCTCGTCGAGGAGGAAGGTCGAAACATCCGAAAGGTCCCGAATGTCCTCGAAGCGCGGGTCCGCCGGGACGCAGAGCACCTTGGCGTCTCCGCCGCCGTCGTCGGTCATGTTGAAGACCCCGATGGGCCGTGACTCGACCAGGACGCCCGGGATCAGGTCGAAGTCCTGGAGCATCACCAGGGCGTCGAGCGGGTCGCCGTCCTCGCCGAGGGTGTTTTCGAAGTAGCCGTAGTGGGTGGGGTACTGCATCGCCGTGAAGAGCACGCGGTCCAGGCGGAGGCGGTGGGTGTCGTGGTCGATCTCGTACTTGACGCGGGATCCCTTGGGGATCTCGATGGTGACGTCGAGCTTCATGGCAACTCCTCGGTGGTGTGGCTGGCGGGCGGGGACAGCACGGGCCCGGCGAGCCCGGTCCGCGGCGCCCGGCCGCCCGTTTACTGTTTAAACTTCTGCACTAACATATCGGTCGCGGCCCGCTTCCCGGCATTTTCCGCCGACCGGCGTCCCCGTTGAACCTCCGGAAGGAATCCATGAAGCGCCAGGCCCGACGGCTGACCGCGGTGCTGCTGGCGGTGGTCCTTGCGGTGCTGGCGCTGCCCCTCTCGGTCCGGGTGATCCCGGCCGCCGTGGAGGAGTTCGCCGGCAAGGACGCGGAGGTGCGGCCGCCCGCCCTCCAGCGCCCGCCGGCCGGCGTGCTCGAACCCGGCGTGGTCTCCGCCCTTTCCGACTCGGCGCCGCAGCCGGTCCCGGAGGTGCTCGCCCCGCTGCTCGACGCCGAGCTGCAGCTGCCCGGCGGCGGCGGTCGATTCGCCGGGGTGGTGCGCGACGCCGCCACCGGCGCGGTGCTCTACAGCAGGAGCCCCGACCAGGCCCAGGCCCCGGCGTCGAACCTCAAGCTGCTGACGGCGGCGGCCGTCCTGGACACCCTCGATCCGCGGGACCGGCTCGAGACGGCGGTGCATGCCGCCGGGGACGGTGTCCTCTATCTCCGGGGCGGCGGAGACGTGCTGCTGGGCTCCGGTCCGTCGGAGCCCGGCGCGGTGCGCGGCCACGCCGGTCTTTCCACCCTGGCGCAGGAGACCGCCGCGGCGCTGGATCCGGCGTCGGGCCCCTACAGCGTCGCGGTGGACGACTCCCTCTTCGAGGGCCCGCCGCTCAACCCGTCCTGGGCGCAGGGGGATCTCGACGCAGGGGAGCTGGCACCGGTGTACCCGCTGGCCGTCAATTCCGCCTGGCAGGACGAGGGCCTGCAGGCCGGGGCCCGCGACGCCGACCCGGCGCTGAGGGCCGCGGAGGCCTTCACCGCCGCCCTCGCCGCCGCGGCCGCCGAACGCGGCATCCAGGTGCTCGGCGGACCGGTCCGCGCCGCGGTGCCCGACTCCGCCGAAGCGGTGGCCTCGGTCCCGTCGGCGACCATCGCCGAGCAGGTCGAGCACATGCTGGTCCTCTCCGACAACTACCTCGCCGAGGCCCTGGCACGCCTGGCCTCGGCGGCGTCCGGCGGGCCGGCGAGCTCCGACGGCGCCACGGCGCTGCTCGCTGCCACCGCCGACCGGCTCGGCGTTCCGGGCGGCGGGCTCCGGGTCGGGGACGCCGCAGGGCTTTCCGTCGACAACTCGGCAACCCCTGCCCAGCTCGCCGCGCTGCTTTCCGCCGTGGCCGCCTCCGAGCGGCCCGCCCTGGCCGGGATGCCCGGCCTGCTGCCCGTGGCCGGACTGTCGGGCACCCTGAAGGAGCGCTTCGTCCCGGACGCCGCGGCGGCCGGCGGGGCGGGGGTGGTCCGGGCCAAGACCGGCACCCTGAGCGCCGTCACGGCGCTCAGCGGCTACGTCGTCACGGCCGAAGGGCGCCTGCTCAGCTTCTCCCTGATGGGCTCGGGGATCGAGGGCCGGACGCCGGAGGCCCGCGACGCCGTCGACCGGGCCGCGGCCGTGCTGGCGGCCTGCGGGTGCCGCTGAGCGCCGCCCATGACCTGCACCTCACAATCGTGCCTGCCGGGGGCAGGGCCGAGCGGCCGGAAGCCGGATGTGGTCGAATAAGGTCATGGAGAGCAATGAGCCGACCGTTTCATCCACCCCCCAACGCCCCCAGCTGGTGAACTGGGACTTCGCCGCAGGCAGCGCTGCCCGTCTCGCCCCGGCCGGACCGACGATGACGCCGCGCGAGATCGCCGCCGCCGTCGATAACCTCCGTGCCCAGGCCGACGCCTCCGTGGCGCACGTCCATGCAATCTCCCGCCTTGACGCGGCACGGGACCTGCGCGACTCCGAACTCCTCATCGTGGACCGGGCGTCCTGGGCAAAGGCCAACACCCAGAGCTTCCGGGTGCTCGTCGAGCCGGCCCTGAACCATCTTGCGCAGTCCAAGCCGGAGATCCTCAAGGCGGCGTCCGTCAGCCTCGGAGGCAACCTCACCGGCGCGCAGCTCGGTGCCATCCTGGCGTTCCTCTCCAGCAAGGTGCTGGGACAGTACGACCCGTTCGTGCCCTCCCGCAACGGCGCCGGCGGGCGCCTGATGCTCGTGGCGCCCAACATCATCTCCGTCGAGCGGGAACTCAACGTCGACCCGGCCGACTTCCGCCTCTGGGTCTGCCTCCACGAGCAGACCCACCGGGTCCAGTTCGCCGCCGCGCCCTGGCTGAAGGATCACATGACCTCGGCCATCTCGGAACTGACCACCGGGATGATGGACAAGGCCGACACCCTCTCCGAGCGCCTCGCCGCCGCGGCGAAGAGCCTCGGCATGCCCAAGGGGGAGCACCCCGGCCGCCGGTCCGCCGCGGTTGAGCAATGGCCCGACGGCGGGAAGGTCCACGGCACCGGGCTGCTGTCGGTGCTGCAGGACCCCGACGACAAGGCCCGCCTGTCCCACCTGACCGCCGTGATGAGCCTGCTCGAGGGCCACGCGAACGTCGTCATGGACGGCGTGGACGCACGGATCGTGCCGACGGTGAAAACCATCCGCCGCCGCTTCAACGCCCGCGGAAAATCCCGCGGGCCGGTGGAGAAACTGATCCGCCAGCTCCTGGGCCTCGACGCGAAGATGCGCCAGTACAGCGACGGCGCCAAGTTCGTGCGCCGGGTCGTGGACCAGACCGGCATGGAAGGGTTCAACCTCGTCTGGGAGGCCGAAGACCACCTGCCGACCGAGCGCGAGATCCACGCACCCGACGAGTGGATCGACAGGATGAGCCTCACCCGCCATGGGTAGGCGCCCGCGCCTCAACCCGGTGGCCGCCGCGGCACGGAACCGGGTGGAGGACGCCCTGGCCGATGTGCTGCTTCCCGCCGGCACCCCCTCCGGGGCCGCCCCGGGGGAGGGGGAGGAGGCGGCACCGCTGGTGCTCGTGGCGTGCAGCGGCGGCCCGGATTCACTCGCGCTGGCCGCCGCCGCCGTCTATTTCGCGAAGGTAGGCCGATGCAGGGTCGGCGCCGTCGTCGTCGACCACGGCCTGCACGAGGACAGCGCGGCGGTCGCCCGGCGTGCCGCGGACCAGCTCACCGGTCTGGGACTGTCCCCGGTCGAGGTCCGCACGGTGGAGGTCGCCGCCACCGGCATGGGCCCCGAGGCCGCCGCCCGCACCGCCCGGTACGCCGCACTGGACGCCGCCGCCCGCGGCTCCGGCGCCGCCGCCGTCCTCCTCGGCCACACGCTCGACGACCAGGCGGAGCAGGTCCTGCTCGGGCTGGCCCGCGGCTCCGGAACGCGCTCCCTGGCCGGCATGCCGGCCCGGCGGGGACCCTACCGCCGGCCGTTCCTCGACCTGCGGCGGGCCGACACCGAGGAGATCTGTGCCTTCTACGGGCTCGACCCCTGGCACGATCCCTCCAACGCGGATCCTGCCTTCGCCCGCTCCCGCGTCCGTACGCAGGTGCTGCCCTACCTTGAGGAACAGCTCGGGCCGGGCATAGCGCAGGCGCTGTACCGGTCGGCGCGGATCCTCGGCCAGGACGCCGACTACCTCGAACAGCTCAGCTCCAAGGCCTACGCCGGGCTCCGGACCGAGGCCGGCGCGGACATCCTCCTGCCCGAGGAGGGCCTGCGGGAGCTGCCCGCGTCGCTGCGCCAGCGGGTCCTCGCCCTGGCCGCCGTCGAAGTCGGCGGCTTCCAGCCCAGCTTCGAACGCCTCCTCGCCGCCGAAACCCTCCTCGAACGCCGGGGCTCGGCGGGCCCCGTCCAGCTCGGCGGACGTGTCGGCGTTTACCGGCAGGTCCGGGGGAAATCGGTTCTTCCGGGCGGGCCAAGCTATGGCAATCTTGTCTTTAGAAACAACCGTCCCGGCACGGAGCCGCCGAGCCGTTCAACCCAGGAGTAATTGGTGGATTCCAACGACGTCGAGTCAGACCTGAAGCACGTCCTGTTCAGCAAGGAACAGATTCAGCAGCGCGTCAACGAACTCGCAGCCGAGATCGACGCGGACTACCAGGGCCGCGAGATCCTCCTCGTGGGCGTGCTCAAGGGCGCGGTGATGGTGATGGCCGACCTGGCCCGGGCACTTCACTCCCACATCACCATGGACTGGATGGCGGTGTCCTCCTACGGCTCGGGCACCCAGTCCTCCGGCGTGGTGCGGATCCTCAAGGACCTTGAAACCGACCTGATGGGCAAGCACGTGCTCATCGCCGAGGACATCATCGACTCCGGCCTGACGCTGTCCTGGCTCAAGGCCAACCTCCTCTCCCGCGGCCCCGCCTCGGTCGAAATCTGCACCCTGCTGCGCAAGCCCGACGCCGCGAAGGTCGACATCGACGTGAAATATGTCGGATTCAACATCCCCAATGAATTCGTCGTCGGATACGGCCTCGACTTCGCCGAAAAGTACCGCAACCTCGACTTCATCGGCACCCTCGCCCCCCACGTCTACGAGTAGGCCGAGCGCCTCCGCCGGGGCCCGGGCTGTACGCCCACAGGGAACTTATGCCCCAAACGGGACGTGTTGAATCTGAAACCGTGTATATCTTGAGTGTTTCGAGGTGACGGCGGACGGAACACCGCATTTCCGGCATAAGCAGGAGGGACAGGGCGCGCAGCCCTGAGAAGAATGAAATATAAGAACATGTTCAAGGGGCCGGTCATCTGGATCGTCCTGGCAATCGCCGGGCTCCTGTTTATCGTCCCCAGCCTGTTCAGCGGCAGCTCCGGAAGGGTCGACACCAACGTCGGCCTCGAGCTCCTGCAGGACAACCGGGTCGAGCAGGCCAAGATCCACGACGGCGAGCAGCGCGTCGACCTGACCCTCCGGGATGACTACGAGGACCTGGGCCGCAGCGTCCAGTTCTTCTTCAGCGCCGCCCGTGCCGAGGACGTCGTCGAGGCGGTCAACGAATCCGACGTCGAGGGCTTCACCGATCAGCCCGTCCAGAGCAACTGGTTCGTGAGCGCGTTCAGCCTGATCTTCCCGATCCTGATCCTCGGCCTGATCTTCTGGTTCCTGCTCAGCCGCATGCAGGGCGGCGGCTCCAAGGTGATGCAGTTCGGCAAGTCAAAGGCCAAGCTGATTTCCAAGGACATGCCCCAGGTCACCTTCTCCGATGTCGCCGGAGCCGACGAGGCCGTCGAGGAACTCCTCGAGATCAAGGAGTTCCTGCAGGAGCCGGCGAAGTTCCAGGCCCTGGGCGCCAAGATTCCCAAGGGCGTGCTGCTGTACGGGCCTCCCGGCACGGGTAAGACCCTGCTGGCCCGGGCCGTGGCCGGCGAGGCCGGCGTGCCTTTCTATTCGATTTCGGGCTCGGACTTCGTCGAGATGTTCGTCGGCGTGGGCGCCTCCCGCGTCCGTGACCTCTTCGAGCAGGCCAAGAACAACTCTCCGGCCATCATCTTCGTCGACGAGATCGATGCCGTGGGCCGTCACCGCGGTGCCGGCGTCGGCGGCGGCAACGACGAGCGCGAGCAGACCCTCAACCAGCTCCTGGTGGAGATGGACGGCTTCGACTCAACCACCAACGTCATCCTCATCGCCGCCACCAACCGCCCGGACGTGCTGGACCCGGCGCTGCTGCGCCCCGGCCGGTTCGACCGCCAGATCGGCGTCGAGGCCCCCGATATGAAGGGCCGGGAGCACATCCTCTCCGTCCACGCCAAGGGAAAGCCGATGGCGCCCGGGGTGGACCTGAAGTCGGTCGCCAAGAAGACCCCCGGCTTCACCGGTGCGGACCTCGCGAACGTCCTCAACGAGGCGGCGCTGCTCACCGCCCGCTCGAACGCGCAGCTGATCGACGACCGGGCGCTCGACGAGGCCATCGACCGCGTCATCGCCGGCCCGCAGAAGCGCAGCCGCGTCATGAAGGAACTCGAACGCAAGATCACCGCGTACCACGAGGGCGGCCACGCCCTGGTCGCCGCGGCCCTGCGCAACACCGACCCGGTCACGAAGATCACCATCCTGCCGCGCGGACGCGCCCTCGGCTACACCATGGTGCTGCCGATGGACGACAAGTACTCGGTCACCCGCAATGAACTGCTCGACCAGCTCGCCTACGCCATGGGCGGCCGGGTCGCCGAGGAGATCGTCTTCCACGACCCGACCACCGGCGCCTCGAACGACATCGAGAAGGCCACCGGCACCGCCCGGAAGATGGTCACCCAGTACGGGATGAGCGAGCGCATCGGCGCCGTGAAGCTCGGCCAGGGCGCCGGGGAGCCCTTCCTGGGCCGGGACATGGGCAGCGACCGCGACTACTCAGACCAGGTGGCCTTCGTCGTCGACGAAGAGGTGCGCCGGCTGATCGACAACGCCCACGATGAGGCCTACGAGATCCTCACCGAGAACCGCGACGTGCTCGACCGCCTCGCGCTCGAACTGCTCGAGCGCGAGACCCTGAACCAGGCCGAGATCGCCGAGGTCTTCGCGAGCGTGCGCAAGCGCAGCCTGCGCAACGTGTGGCTGTCGAAGGACTCCCGCCCCGTGCATTCGCTGCCCCCGGTCGTTTCGGCCAAGGAGCGGGCCCAGGCGGCGCAGAACGGCCAGCCCGCGCCCGAAACCGTCGCACCGCAGGACCAGATCGCCGAGGCCGACATCCCCGGTGACTTCGACGTCCACGGCTCCGACCTCCCCTCGCCCGAGTCCGATGGCGCCGCCGTCGACGGCAAGGGCGGGAGCGGGTCCCGGCAGCCCTAGGGGGCGGCCGGCCCGCGGGCACAGGGATAGGATCAGAGCCGTGACTGACTTCGACAACGACGTGATCGACGCCGCCCTGGCCGCCTCGGGATCCCCGGTGGACCAGCCCCGCATCCAGCGGGCCGTCCGGGAGATCCTCGCCGCCATCGGCGAGGACCCCGACCGCGACGGCCTGGTGGAGACACCGCGGCGCGTGGCAAGGGCCTACGCCGAAATGTTCGCGGGGCTCCACCAGGACGCCGCCGACGTCCTCTCGACCTCCTTCGAGCTCGATCACCAGGAGCTGGTGGTGGTGAAGGACATTCCCTTCTACTCCACCTGCGAACACCACCTGGTGCCGTTCCACGGCTCCGCCCACGTGGGGTACATCCCCTCCGAGGACGGCCGGGTCACGGGCCTGAGCAAACTGGCCCGGTTGGTCGAGGTCTACGCCCGCCGGCCGCAGGTGCAGGAACGGCTGACGACGCAGATCGTCGAGGCACTCATGACGCACCTCAAGCCCAAGGGTGCGATCGTCGTCATCGAGTGTGAGCATATGTGCATGTCAATGCGGGGCATCCGGAAACCGGGTGCGAAGACGGTGACGTCGGCCGTACGCGGCCAGATCCGTGAAACGGCCACCCGCGCCGAGGCCATGAGCCTGATACTTGGAAGATAGGACACCCCTTGGATTCACTCGCCGCAGCCCCCGGGACCGGCCCGGCCACCTCACCCCTGCCGGTGATCCGGCCGGTGCGCGTCCCGCGCACCTTCGAGGCGCTGCCCGCTGACCGCACCGTGGTGATGGGGATCCTCAATGTCACACCCGACTCCTTCAGCGACGGCGGAAAGTACTCATCGACCGACGACGCCATCGCGCACGGACTGCGGATGCACTACGCCGGTGCCGACATCATCGACGTCGGCGGGGAATCCACCCGCCCCGGCGCCGCCGCGGTGCCGGTCGAGGAGGAACTCCAGCGCGTACTTCCCGTGGTGCGGGCACTGGTCAAGGCCGGTGCGCTCGTCAGCATCGACACCATGCACCCCGAGACGGCCGCCCAGGCCGTCCGGGCGGGGGCCGGAATCATCAACGACATCTCGGGGAACGGCTTCGACCCCGACATGCCCGCCCTGGCCGCCGAACTGGGCGTGCCCTACATCCTGACGCACCGCCGGGGGACGGCCGAGACGATGGACTCCCTGGCCACCTACTCCAACGTCGTCGAGGAGGTCATCGCCGAACTCCTCGAGGTGCGCGACACCTTCGTCGCGGCGGGCGTGAAGCCCGGAAACATCATCCTGGATCCGGGCCTCGGCTTCGCCAAGACCGGCGTGCACAACTGGGAGCTGCTCCGCTCCCTCGACCGCCTCGGATCCCTCGGCCACCGGGTGCTCGTCGCGGCCTCCCGCAAGCGTTTCCTCGGCACCCTGCTGACCTCGGCAGGGAGGCCGGCGGTGCCGGCCGAACGCGACGCGGCGACCCTGGCGGTCTCCGCGCTCGCCGCCGCGAACGGCGCCTGGGCGGTCCGGGTGCACGACGTCGGCCCCACCCTCGACGCCGTCAAGGTCGCCTCGGCCTGGGCCGGCCAGGGCTCCCGATGACGGCGCTCCGGCAGCTCGACGCAGTCTCGCTGACGGGCATCAGCGCCATCGGCCACCACGGCGTCTTCGACTTCGAGCGGCGGGACGGCCAGCCCTTCCTCGTCGATGTGGTCCTCCACCTCGACCTGCGCCCCGCCGGAACCAGCGACGACCTCACCCGGACGGCCCACTACGGCGAGGTCGCCGAGCTGGTCAGTTCCATCATCGCCGGGAAGCCGTTCCAGCTGATCGAGGCGCTGGCCGAAACGATCGCAGCCGAGATCCTCGCCCGTTACCCCGTCGAGGCGGTCGACGTCACCGTGCACAAACCGAAGGCCCCCATCCCCGTGCCCTTCGACGACGTCGCCGTCACGATCCACAGGAGCAGGCAGTGACAACAGCCTCCCGGACTCCGGACGGGGCGGCCTCCGGGACCCGGGCCGTCCTGGCCCTGGGCAGCAACCTCGGGGAGAGCCGCGGCACGCTGGCATCGGCCGTAGCGGACCTCACCGGAGGCGACCGGGTGCGGCTGACGGCCGCCTCGCCCGTGGTGCGCACCCGGGCCGTCGGCGGGCCGGAGCAGCCGGATTACCTCAACCAGGTCATCGAGGTCGTCACCGACCTCGGACCCTATGAGCTGCTGGCACACTGCCAGGCGGTCGAGCAGACGCACCTCCGGACCCGCACCGTACGGTGGGGGCCGCGGACCCTCGACGTCGACATCATCACCTTCGGGGCATGGACCTCGACCGATCCGCGGCTGACGGTGCCCCACCCCCGTGCGGCCGAACGGGCATTCGTCCTGAAACCGTGGTCCCTGATGGACCCCGCGGCAACCCTCGGCGGGGTGTCCGTCGCCGAACTCGCCGCCAATGCCGCCGACCTCCCGGGCCTGGCCCTGTTCCAGGAAGGCTAGCCGCACATGACGAGCATTCGGTTCAGTTGGCTGCTTGGCATCGGCATCGTCTCCGGCATTGTTGGCTGGACCGTCAACTTCTGGGCGGGCCGCAACGGTTACCCCACCACTTCACTCCACCTGAGTTCGCTGCTCACGGTCGCCCTGATCATCACCGTGACGCTCGTGTTCGGCGTGCGGGTGCTGCGGTGGCGCAACGGCAAACGGGACCGTGAGCTGAACCCCATCCTCGCGGCCCGCACCCTGGTGCTGGCCCAGGCGACGGCCTACGCGGGCGCCCTGAGCCTCGGCTGGCATACGGGCATCTTCGTTG
This sequence comes from uncultured Arthrobacter sp., assembly GCF_902805515.1. Lineage (GTDB taxonomy): Bacteria > Actinomycetota > Actinomycetes > Actinomycetales > Micrococcaceae > Arthrobacter_D. The sequence goes on from NZ_CADCTE010000193.1 coordinate 16,472, forward strand.
ACCAGCTCTCGCTGCTGGCCGTTCGCGATACCTTTGGACCGGCGTGGGGGACCCTCGCCCTGATGGCCGGCGGTATCGTCATGGTCGTCGTCGGCCTGGTCGTCGAGGGGTTCTGCAGGATCCCGCCCGAGGACGAGGGCGGCGCCGGCACCCCGGGAACAAGCGAGGGAGAGTATGCGTAGGGAACCGATCGACCCCGAAGGCATTGTCTGGTCGAGGGTCTCACCCAAGTACCTCCGGGTGCGCCTGATCGGCTGGTTCGTCGGTTCGGTGATCTACCTGCTGATCTTCAGCATCCCGCTGATCCTCCGGCTCGCCGGGGTATGGCCGGACTTCCCGCCGCTGGCCATCGCCATCGCCCTGCCGGCCGTCGTGCTCCTCATCAGTGCATGGAGGGGCCTGCTGCTTCCCCGCCAGGTGCGCGCCCTTGGGTATGCTGAGCGCGACGACGACCTGCTGATCCGCAGCGGCGTCATCTTCCAGCGCACCCTCGTGGTGCCCTACGGCCGCATGCAGTACGTCGACGTCGCCGTGGGCCCCCTCGAGCGCGCGTTCGGGCTGTGCACCCTCAAACTGCACACGGCCTCCCCAGCCACCAATGCCGCCATCCCGGGCCTTCCCGCCGCCGAGGGAGCTCGACTCCGTGAGCAGCTTTCGAGCCGCGGGGAAGCACGGCTGGCGGGTCTGTGAGCGTCCCCGACCCGCACCCCGGAACGCCCTACCCCGGCCCGCCCCGCGACGGGGCGGGCCCGTCGGACGGGCTCCTGTCGGATGCCACGCCGGCGCCCGGAACGGTTGATGACAGCTGGCGCCGGGTCTCGGTGATCTCCCCGCTGGTCCGCGGCTGGATCGCGCTTGCCGCCATCGCGTTCTTTTTCGGCAGGGACTGGTTCGAAGGCCTGTTCGGCCCCGGTGCCCGGGAAGGGCTGCCGGGTGCTCTTGGGATCGGGCTGACCATCGCGCTCATCCTGGGCATCGTCGTCCTGATCGCGCTCGGGTTCCTCGTGTCCTGGTACTTCACCCGCTACCAGGTCACTGCCGAGTACGTGCGCGTGAATTCGGGCGTCCTGTTCCGGCAGAACCGGCAGGCCCGCCTCGACCGCGTCCAGGCGATCGACGTGGTCCAGCCCTTCCTCGCCCGCATCTTCGGACTGGCCGAGCTGAAGTTCGAAGTGGCCGATGCCGGCGAGTCGGCCGTCCGCCTGGCCTTCCTCCGCCTCACCGAGGCCCAGCAGCTCCGGGCCACCATCCTCGCCCGCGCCTCCGGCGCCTCGGTGGCCCCCGACGCCTCCGGCGGCATCGCCGAGGCGCCCGAGCGCGAGGTCGTCGCGGTGCCGTCCGGCCGGGTGATCGGCGCGGTCCTGCTCTCCGGCACCACCGTGCTGCTCCTGGCCGCGGTGGTCGTCGTCGCCACGGTGACGGTGGTGTACCGCACCCCGTTCGCGGCCCCGACCCTCATCCCCATGGCACTGGGCGTCGCCGGCGCGTACTGGAGCGCGCTCAACTCCGGCTACAACTTCCGGGCCGCCCTCTCACCCGACGGCATCCGGGTCCGGTACGGCCTGCTCGACACCCGGGCGCAGACCGTCCCGCCGGGGCGGGTCCAGGCCGTCGGAATCGACCAGCCGCTGCTCTGGCGGCTCAAGGGCTGGTACCGGATCAACGCCAATGTCGCCGGGTACGGGGCCGGTGCCCCGGGCGAGGGACAGGCCCGGGCCACGCTGCTGCCCGTCGGAACCCGCGCCGAGGTGTTCGCCATCCTCGCGCTCGTCCTTCCCGACCCCGGCACCGTGCGCCCGTTGGAGGTCTTCTCCGCCGGCCTGGACGCCTCGGGGGCGGCCGAGGGCTTCACCACGGCGCCGCGCCGCGCCCGGTGGCTTGCACCGCTGACCTGGCGGCGCAGCGGCTTCGCCGTGACCGGTACGGCGCTGCTCGTCCGCTCGGGGTTCTTCCACCGCAGGCTCGCCGTCGTGCCCCACGAGCGGACGCAGTCGCTTTCCCTTCATCAGGGCCCCCTTGAGCGGGCCCTGCGGGTGATGGAGCTGCAGCTGCAGACGACGCCAGGTCCAGTCGCGCCCTCCCTGAGCCACATCGACGAAACCGCGGCGCTCGAACTGTTCTCGGGGCAGGCCCGGCGCGCTGCGGAGGCGCGCCGGCGGAGCATCCCCGAACAGTGGATGAAGCCCATCCAGCAGCCCTCCGGCGCCGTCATGCCTCCGCCGCCCAGCTACGGTCCGCCCGGCGCCGGCTTCGAACCGCACGAGCCTCCAGACCCGCCGCAGCAGGACCAAGGAGCGCCGGATTCACCGCCGCTTGTCCAAGGAGCGCCCGACCAGCCCCCGCCTGACCAAGGAGCGCCGGCCTCGCCCCCGCTTGTCCAAGGAGCGCCCGACCAGCCCCCGCCTGACCAGTCACCGACTGACCAGTTACCGCCTGACCAGCCGAACAGGCAGCAGATCCCGGAGGGACCCGGTAGCCATGAACAACGCTGAAGCCTCGCGCAGACCCGGACGCCTCGGGGTGGGCGTCATCGGAGCGGGCAGGGTCGGCGCGGTCCTCGGCGCCGCCCTGCGCACCGCAGGACACGCCGTGGTCGGAGTGTCCGCGGTCTCGGAAGCGAGCCGGGAACGCGCGGAAACCCTCCTGCCCGGGGTGCCCATCCTCGACATTCCCGTCATCGTCGAACGGGCCGAACTGGTGCTCCTTGCCGTGCCCGACGACGCCCTCCCCGGGCTCGTCGAAGGCCTGGCACGCCTGGGGGTCTGGCAGCCCGGACAGCTCGTGGTCCACACCTCCGGCCGCTCCGGCACCGAGGTCCTCGCCCCGGCCCGCCGCGCCGGCGCCATCCCGCTGGCCATCCACCCGGCGATGACGTTCACCGGACTCAGCCTTGACCTCGGACGCCTCCCCGAGTGCACCTTCGGCATCACCGCGCCCGCGGCGGTCCTGCCCATCGCCCAGGCCCTCGTCGTGGAGATGGGTGCGGAGCCGGTGATCATCGAGGAGGAGAGCCGGCCGCTCTACCATGCGGCACTGGCCCATGCCTCGAACCATCTGGTCACCCTGGCGTCGCAGTCTGCGCAGCTGCTCAGCGACCTCGGCGTGCAGCGCCCCGATCGGATGCTCGGCCCGCTCATGAAGGCCTCCCTCGAAAACGCGCTGAGCTCTGGGGAGTCGGCCCTGACCGGCCCGGTCGCCCGCGGCGACGTGGAGACCGTTCGAACCCACACCGCCGCACTTGCCCGCCACGACGCGGCCGACGTCGCCCTTGCCTACCGCGACATGGCCCGGGCCACCACCCTGCGCGCACTCGACCGCGGCCTGCTCAGCGCCGAGCAGGGAGCAGCGGTGCTTGCGGCCCTTGAACCGACCCCCACCGAGGACGAACGATGACCGAGACCACCCCGGGCACTCCACGGCTCGTCACGACGGCCGGCGAGCTCCGCAGCGCCGGCGCCGAGCTGCTTCACCGGGCCGCAGAAACTCCCCGCGGCGGGGCCGCGCGGCGTCCGTCGCTGGGACTGGTGCCGACGATGGGCGCGCTCCACGCCGGCCACGCCGCCCTGGCCGCGGCGGCCCGCGCCGAGAACGACGTCGTCGTGGTCACGATCTTTGTCAACCCGCTGCAGTTCGGCGAACAGGCCGACCTCGACCGCTACCCACGCACCCTTGAGGCCGACCTCGAACTGCTGGGCGCCCAGGGGGTGGACCTGGTTTTCGCCCCGGCGGCCGAGGAGGTCTACCCCGACGGCCCCCCGCAGGTCCGGCTGCAGGCCGGCGCCCTCGGGGAGAAACTCGAAGGGGCGTTCCGGCCGGGACACTTCGACGGCATGCTCACCGTCGTGGCGAAGCTCCTGAACCTCGGTGCCCCCGACGCCGCCGCCGGCTACCGCGCGTACTTCGGCCGGAAGGACGCCCAGCAGCTGGCGCTCGTGAAGCGCATGGTGCGCGACCTCAATTTCCCCGTCGACATCGTCGGCGTGCCCACGGTGAGGGACGCCGACGGCCTGGCCCTGTCGAGCCGCAACCGCTTCCTCTCGGCAGCCGAACGCGAGGCTGCCCTCGTGCTGCAGCGAGCCCTGGGCATGCTGAGGGAACGGGCGGAGCGGAACGAGCCCCTCGACCCCGACTCGGTGCTTGCGATGATCGCCAGCGTGCCCGCCGTGAGCCTCGAGTACCTCGAGGTCGTCGACCCGCTCAGCCTCGAACCGCTCGCCTTTGCCTGCGCCAACACCCCGTTCACGGGGACCGCGCTGGCGCTCGTCGCCGCCCGGGTCGGTCCTGTGCGGCTCATCGACAATATGGAACTGAACGGCGGGTGAAATCCGGGGATTACCGAACCCCGTAAACTTGGCTACCGTGACGAAAGAAAACCCCACCCTTGATGGCCTCTCCGCCGACGACTTCACCGAGCAGATGCGGATCCGCCTCGAGAAGCGTGCCCGCCTGATCGAAAGCGGCAGGGAGCCCTACCCGGTCAAGCCCGAACGCACCCACTCGCTCGCCGAGATCCGCGCAGCGTTCCCGGACCTTGAACCCGATGAAGCCACCGGCACCCGGGTCTCGGTGGTGGGGCGCGTCGTCTTCATCCGCAACACCGGCAAGCTCGCCTTCGCGACCCTCCAGGAGGGCGATGGCACCCGGCTTCAGGTGATGCTCAGCCTCGCCGTCGTCGGTGAGGAGCAGCTCGCCGAGTGGAAGGCACTGGTCGACCTCGGGGACCACGTCCAGGTTCAGGGGGAGGTCGTCAGCTCGCGGCGCGGCGAACTTTCGGTGATGGCAGAGAGCTGGGCCATGGCGTCCAAGGCACTGCGCCCGCTGCCCACCCTTCACGCCGGAGTCAACGAGGAAACCCGCGTGCGGCAGCGCTACGTTGACCTGATGGTCCGCGAGGAAGCCCGCAGCATGGTCCGCACCCGCGCTGCGATCACCCGTTCCCTGCGCGAAACCCTGCACGCCAACGATTACATCGAAGTCGAAACTCCGATTGTCCAGCTGGTCCACGGCGGGGCGACCGCGCGGCCGTTCGAAACCCACCTGAACGCCTTCGACCAGAAAATGACCCTGCGCATCGCGCTCGAGCTTTATCTCAAAAGGGCGGTCGTGGGCGGAATTGACCGGGTGTACGAGATCGGCCGGATTTTCCGCAATGAGGGCGTCGATTCGACCCACAGCCCGGAATTCACCATGCTCGAATCCTACGAGGCCTACACCGACCAG
>NZ_CADCTE010000194.1 GCF_902805515.1 uncultured Arthrobacter sp.
ACCTGGGGTACAAGACCCGCGCCAAGGGCGGCTACTTCCCGGTCGAGCCCTACGACCATTTCAGCGACCTGCGGTCGGACATGATGACCAACCTGACCAACGCCGGGCTGCAGCTCGAGCGCGGTCACCACGAGGTCGGCACCGGCGGTCAGGCCGAGATCAACTACAAGTTCGACACGCTGCTGCGGTCGGCCGACAGCCTCATGCTCTTCAAGTACATCGTGAAGAACACCGCCTGGGCCGCCGGCAAGAGCGCCACCTTCATGCCCAAGCCGCTGTTCGGTGACAACGGCTCCGGCATGCACTGCCACCAGAGCCTCTGGAAGGACGGCGAGCCGCTCTTCCACGCCGAGACCGGCTACGCGGGCCTGTCGGACATGGCCCGCCACTACATCGGGGGCCTGCTGGCCCACGCGCCGTCCCTGCTGGCCTTCACCAACCCGACGGTGAACAGCTACCACCGCCTGGTGCCCGGCTACGAGGCCCCGATCAACCTGGTCTACTCCGCGCGCAACCGCTCGGCGTGCCTGCGCATCCCGATCTCGGGCGACAGCCCCAAGGCCAAGCGCATCGAGTTCCGCGTCCCCGACCCGTCGGCCAACCCCTACCTCGCCTTCTCGGCGATGCTCATGGCCGGCCTCGACGGCGTGAAGAACAAGATCGAGCCGCCGGCCCCGGTCGACAAGGACCTCTACGAGCTGCCGCCCGAGGAGGCCCTGGGCATCGAGAAGGTGCCCGCGTCGCTGGACGCCGTCCTCGACCGGCTCGAGGTCGACCACGACTACCTCATCGACGGTGGGGTGTTCACGCCCGACCTGATCGAGACGTGGATCGAGTACAAGCGCGAGCACGAGATCGACCCGATCCGCCTCCGCCCGCACCCGCACGAGTTCGCGATGTACTACGACATCTGAGACGCGGTAGCAGTCCCGATGAGTTCGCACGGGCCGCCAGCACAGCACCAACGGCGGCCCGTGCGGACTCGTCGTCGTGGGCAGACCGCGTTCCGACGTCTCGGTGTAGTCACCGAGCGTCCTTACCGGGACGCGAGCCCAGACGCGCTACCGCAGCGGGCGAACCTCTCAGCGATGGCCGTGGTGGCTTCTCCTACCCGTCGAGACGGTGCGGCGACGGTGGGGACACTCATCGTGGATAGCGGCTACGTGACTGCCCGCACCGATCGCGCCGGCCAGACGATGAACGTGCCCACTGATCCGGCTGCGCCGACGAGCGCGGCGGCGACGAGCAGTTGTGGCGCCGGCAGAACGGGGGTCAGCGAGCTGACGACCAGCGGGAACGCGAAGCCGATATATGTGAGGACGTAGAAGATGCTGGTCAGAGTGGCCAGGTCTCTCGATGACGCCAATGCCTCGACGCACCTCAATCCACTGACGAGCAACAACCCGTATGCCCCGCCGAGAGTGATCGAAGTCGGGATGAGCAGTACGGCGTAGTGCGTATGTGCGGTCGCCGCCGCCATGAGCATCCCCGCCACGAGTGCACCGAGTCCGACCCGGTAGGGCACGGCAGGCGCACGGGCCGCGAGACCACGCGCCCACGGTTGAACGAGCACGCCCACGCCCAGGGTCACCGCGGCGGCGATACCGCTGGCAACCACGCGGAATTCTCCGAGCCCGACCAATCCCGGAAGTACGGCGAAAGGCGTCGTGGCAGCGCCGAATACCCAGGGCGCGGTGGGGAGGATGACTTTGAGGAAGACACCGCTTCGCAAGGCATCTCCGATCCCAGAGGTTGCCTCGTCGCTTCCGCCTCGCGGTGACGTCATGGTCTCCGGCGCTTTCCACATGAAGGGCAGCAGCAGGGCGACGAGCACGAGGTGCACGATGTATGAGGTCGACTCCGGCCCGGGCAACCATTGCGCAGTCATCCCTGCAATGAGCGGACCCGCGGCGAATCCGGCGCTGAGGGCGACCGCTGCACGGGTCACTCCGGACGATTGTGCTCCCGCTCGATCGGAGAGCTCCTTCACCCAGGCGGTTCCGGGCCCGAACGTCGCGCCGGCGGCGATTCCTACGAGGATGCGACCGAGGAGGAGGCCCATGAACGAGTCGCCTGCGAGCAGGAGAATCCCGGAACCGACCGCCGACAGCAACAACGCCGGGATGACGACGACTCGGCGACCCCAGCGATCCGATACCGGAGCCAGGAGCAACAATGCCGGCATCAGGCCGAGGGCGTAGGCGCCGAACAGGGCCGCCACCTCGACCGAACTGAGCGATGCGCGGTACACGTGCAGGAGTGCGGCGAACATGTTGGCACCCCAGGCGACGACGAACATTGCCAGAGCTGCGCTCACCCAGGAACGGGACGCGCTGTTCCGAGGTGACGTCACTCCACTTTTCTGACCTGTGTATTCACTGGTCATTCTCGTCTCCCCGCTTACGGCTGATCGACTCCGTCGATCACGAAGACCTGGTAGTCAGCTCCTCGATGGCGGTGAATCATCGCCTGCTGATACCGGTCGCTGTTGTACCACTCCCTCGCTGCGTCCATGGATGGGAAGCGATTGATTGCGACACCGTCCAGGTCATCTCCTTCGAGGACATCGAGCTCCCCGTACGCCGCGATCGGCGTGACTTCGTGCCCCTCTCGAGCCAGCTTTGCCATCGTGCGATACGTCGCCATCTCGTGGTCGTCGCTGGTTCCTTTCCGGATCATGACGACGTAGGCGCTCACGAGTGGCCGTTCAGGAGGTTGATCGACCCGACGGCGGCCGGTCCGGATGGCGCGGGGTCATGGCCCGAGACAGGTAGCCCGGACTCGACATCGTCCATCCGAAGCGTTCGGGCCTCAGTCGACGATGTATCGGAGATCCTGAAGTACGGGTCCTTGTCCACTGCGGTGCTCGATTCGTCGAAATGGCATGGGGGATCGTGCGGGAGGTAATCGGTGACGTCGCACTCGACAGCGTGTGCGGGGCGATGGTGGAGTTCCGCAGGGCTGCGCTCACGGTGGCGCCGGCCCCACACCTGCAGCTGTTGCTGTGCCGGCCCGCGAGTGCGAGTTGCCCGCTCCCTGGTCGGGCTGGTGGCACGACCGGACCGCAACCCCGGCCGAACGGGTCGGCTGGACCCGACCGGCCCCTAGAGACCCGGCTGCCAAGGGCCGGACCTGATCGCTGACAGCGCCGCGTCGATGGGCTGCGAGCCTGTGGTGATCTCGATGGCGAGTCGGTTGAGCTGGGGTGCGAAGACGGCGTGCGCGATGGCGGCGGCGACGTCGGCTCGCGGGATGTCGCCGTAGGTGATGGCCACTCCGGCGTCGACCCGCCCTGTGCCGGGATCGTCGGTGAGGGTCCCGGGCCGGATGATCAACCAGTCGAGTTCGGTGCCGGACAGGTGGACGTCAGCGGCTCGCTTGGCCTCCATGTACCGCTCGAAGCCCGGGCCGGGTGACTTCTCGCCCCGCCAGGCGTCCATGAACACCGACACCAGCACGAACCGGCGGACCCCCGCCAGGGCGGCGGCGTCGGCTGCCTTCATGGCGCCGCGCTCGTCGATCGCGGTCACCATGTCGGGGTTGCCGCCGGCGCCGGCAGTGAAGACCACGGCATCGTGACCTGCCATGGCCGCGGCGAGGGTCTGCGCCGAGTCGTCGACCAGGTCGCCACGCACAGCCATCGCCCCGGTGGCCTCGATCGCGGTCGCCTGCGACGGCTGACGGTGCAGCCCGCTGACCCGGTGTTCCTGCTCCCGCAGGAGGCGCACGACGTGCTGGCCCACACCGCCTGTCGCGCCGATGAGGAAGACACTGCCAACGCCGGTGTGCGTGGATGCCGTCATGTAGTGCTCCTCGTCGATGTTCTCGATCACTGGGCGGGGTGTGTGGCTTGTTCGGAGGCTGCATGGGCTCGATGTGCCGGGCACGTGTCATCGAGTTCGTCGTCCAGATCTGGAGCGCGGTGAGACTGGACCGTGCCGGTATGCGGGCTTCGCTGGCGTGCGGCAGCCGAGGGCATCGAAGACCAGGCCGCGGCGCACTGCTCGGCCTGGACCAGCGGTCCGGTACCTACCGATCGAGAGAGCACCCCGCAGGTGCGGGGCCGGTCATCCGCCCTGGCTGTGGGTCCGGCGGCGTGGGGCAGACCCGTCCGGGTGCGGCCGTGGGGCCCACCCCCGGACAGGTCGCCCCGGGTCAGGCCTGCGTCAGGCCTGCGTCAGGCCGTGGCGGGCGATCAGCGCGGTCGCGGCGGCCGTCGACGACCCCGGGTTCTGACCGGTGATCAGCAGGTCGTTCTCGACGACGTGCGTACCCCAGTCGGCGGTCTTGCTGTAGTTCCCGCCGAGCTTCGTCAGCTCGTCCTCGACCAGGAAAGGAACCACGTCGGTCAGGCCGACGGCCTCCTCCTCGGTGTTGGTGAAGCCGGTGACGGCCCGGCCCTGGACCAGCGGCGTCCCGTCCTCGTTGGTGACGTGGCGCAGCACACCGGGGGCGTGGCACACCAGCGCGACGGGCTTGCCCGAACGCACCGTGTCCTCGATCAGCTGCACCGAGTTCTTGTCCTCGGCGAGGTCCCACAGCGGACCGTGCCCACCCGGGTAGAAGACCGCGTCGAAGTCCGCGGCGGACACCGAGTCCAGGCGCACGGTGTTGGCCAGCGCGGCCTGCGCCTCGGGGTCGGCGTCGAAGCGGCGCGTCATGTCCGTCTGGGCCTTCGGTTCGGCGCTCTTCGGGTCGACCGGGGGCTGGCCACCCTGGGGCGAGGCGAGCACGGTCTCGACGCCTGCGTCGCGGAAGGTGTAGTACGGGGCGGCGAACTCCTCCAGCCAGAAGCCGGTCTTGCGCCCGGTGTCACCAAGCATGTCATGCGAGGTCAGGACCATCAGTACCTTCATGGTTCTCCTTCGGGCGGGGGCCGGTCCCAGGTGGGTAGGGCCGGGGCGAGGCGAGCGGTGCTGCACCCGTGGACGCCGGGATCGGGGAAGGCACCGGCGTCCACGGGTGGTCGGCGTCAGGTGACGGGCAGGCGGTCCGCGGGTCTCGTGGCCCCGTCGACCCGTGGCACCTGAGTCGTTGCCATGCCTGTCATGTGTGCCGTGGAAGTCGAGATGCGTTACAGGTGCGGTCGGCTCAGCGCGTCTCGTCGGGCGCCACGAAACGGGCCAGTGCTTCGAGCGACGGCACCGTGTAGAACGCACCGGAGAGCGGAGTCACCCAGAACGTCAGGCTGTCGCGGATGTGGTCGGTCGCGCCTGCCATCCGGCGGAGCATCTCGGCGATGCGCCACTGATCCCGGGAGAAGCCGACGAACGCCGTCCCGTGATCGGTCACCCCGCCGTAGGCGACGTTCCGCCGGAAGATCTTGAGCTCCACACCATCCTTCTCCACCGTCACGCGCGGGACATGCGCGTTGGACGGCATACTGTCCGCCGGGAACTCGACGCTGTC
>NZ_CADCTE010000195.1 GCF_902805515.1 uncultured Arthrobacter sp.
GCTGGGCGAGGTGCTCGGATCGGTCGACGAGCGCTCGCTGACGGAGAAGATTTTCACTGGCCAGGCCAAGCTGAGTGACAGCGTTTCGGCCCACATGGGCCCGAAACTGCCGCTGATCGGCTCGATGGAGTCCGTCGGCACGGCGCGGGAGCGCCTCCAGCACAGTGACACGGTCCTGGTCACCCTCGCCGGGGCGCCGGTGGGAATTTTGACCCGCCATGACCTGCTGACCTATATGAGCAGCTAACCCCTCGACCAACAGGAGCAGCGTGACGCACTCAAGCAATTCCGGCTTCAACACCCGCGCGATCCATGCGGGCCAGGTTCCCGATCCGACCACCGGGGCCGTGATCCCTCCCATTTACCAGACGACGACGTTCGCCCAGGACGGCATCGGCAAGCTGCGCAACGGCTACGAGTACGGCCGCGGCACCAACCCGACGCGCGATGCCCTGCAGTCCCAGCTGGCGGCGCTCGAGGGCGGAACGCACGCGTTCAGCTTCTCCTCGGGCCTGGCCGCTGAGGATTCGCTCATCCGGGCGGCGCTGCGGCCCGGCGACCACATCGTGCTCGGGAACGACGCCTACGGCGGCACCTACCGCCTGATCGACCGGGTGCTCTCCCAGTGGGGCATCACCAACAGCGCCGTCGACATGGCCGACCTCGACGCCGTGCGCGCCGCCGTCGCCGGCGGGAAGACCCGCATGGTGTGGGTCGAGACCCCATCGAACCCGATGATGAAGATCACCGACATCGCGGCCATCGCGGAGATCGCGCACGCGGCCGGCGCGCTGCTGGTCGTCGACAACACCTTCGCCTCCCCGTACCTGCAGCAGCCGCTGAGTTTCGGGGCCGACGTCGTCGTGCACTCGACCACCAAGTACCTCGGCGGCCACTCCGATGCCAGCGGCGGGGCTGTGATCGTGAAGGATGAGGACCTGGCTGAGAAGGTGGGCTTCATCCAGTTCGCCGTGGGCGCGGTATCCGCGCCGATGGAGGCCTGGCTGACCACGCGGGGCCTGAAGACCCTGGGCGTGCGCATGGACCGGCACAGCTCGAACGCCGCGTCGATCGCCCGGTGGCTCACCGAGCAGGAGGGCGTGGAGCGGGTGTACTACCCGGGGCTGGAGGAGCACCCGGGCCACGACCTCGCCGCGGCGCAGATGAAGAGCTTCGGCGGCATGATTTCGGTGACCTTCACCGGCGGGGAGGCCGCGGCGCGCGCGGTGGCCGAATCGACGAAGGTCTTCACCCTCGCGGAGTCACTCGGCGGCATTGAATCGCTCATGAACTACCCCTCGGCCATGACGCACGCCTCGGTGAAGGGCACCGACCTGGCGGTGCCGGAGAACCTCATCCGGCTCTCGGTCGGCATTGAGGACCTTGAGGACCTCATCGGCGACCTCGAGCAGGCCTTGGCCGCCCTTCGCGCCTAGCGGCCCCGTCAGCGGAAGGAAGGGGCTGTCCGGTCAGGTACCGGGCAGCCCCCGCTTCTTCCGGGCCTTGGGATCGGTCGCCTGGAAATAGGCGCTGCTGGCCGGCAGCCACATCAGCACCACGGCGAGCAGCATCACGACGGCGATGACCGACAGGCCGGGCGTGCCGCGCACCAGCACCGGAAGCCCCGCGATGATTCCCACGGTGCTCAGCAGTTCACGTGCGCTGCGCCGGCCCCGGCGCAGGCGCAGCAGGAGCACGAGCTGCAGGACGGCAAGCGCCCCCAGCACGGCGGCGAGCCCGGTGAGCGC
>NZ_CADCTE010000196.1 GCF_902805515.1 uncultured Arthrobacter sp.
GGGCATCACGGAGGAGACCCTGCGCGAGCGCCGCCGCCTCGCCGAGGAAGGCTCGGTGACGGTCCTGGCCATCATCGACGCCGAGACCGGCACCATGGCCGAAGCCCCCGAGTTCTTCATCCAGGGCTTCTCCTGCGATCCGGCCGACCTCGACAAGGCAGGCACCGCCGTCGAGAAGGCCCTCACCGACGGCCCCTCGGGCCGCCAGGGCGGCCGCGGCGCCCGCAACCTGGACCCGGAGGCCGTCATCGAGAAGGCCACGGCCAACTGGATGCGCCGGTTCTACAACCGCACGCCGGTGATCACCGCGATCGTCGTCGACGCCTAGCAGCACCCGGCTCCCAGCAGCACCGAACCCGGTCCCGCGCCTTCCCGGCGCGGGGCCGGCTTTGGTTTAAGCCTGCTGCGGGTCTGCTGCAGCGGGCCTGCCTGAGGGGGTCGGCTGCCGGGTTTCAGGGAACTGTCGGCTGGAGCTGGCTCTCGAACATCCTGTAGTAGCGCCCCCGCAGCTCCACGAGCTCGCGGTGCGTGCCGGACTCCACGACCCGACCGTCCTCGAGCATGTAGACGACGTCGGCCTTCTCGATGGTCGCCAGCCGGTGGCTGATGGCGACGATGGTCCGCGACCGGTCGGCGAAGAGCCGCGTGAAGATCCGGTGCTCGGCGAGGGCATCGATGGCCGAGGTCGGTTCGTCCATCACGATGAACGGCGCGTCCCGGTAGAAGTTGCGGGCCATGGCAAGCCGCTGCCACTGCCCGCCCGAGAGGCCGCTGCCCTTGCGGCCGCGCGGGTCCTCCATCCAGTTGCTCACATGGTTCTCAAACCCGTTCGGGAGCCTGCGGATGAAGTCGGCGGCTTCCGCGTCCGCGGCCGCCCGTTCGATCCGCTCCTCCTCCCGGGGGGAGGCGACGTCGCCGAAGTAGATGTTGTTGCCCGCCGTCGCGAACTCATATTTCAGGAAGTCCTGCGACATCACCGCGAGGTAGCGGTGCCACGAGGACGTCCCGACGGTGTGCAGGTCCCGCCCGTCGAGCAGCACGCTTCCGGCGCTCGGCAGGTAGAGCCCGGCCAGGACCCGGATCAGGGTCGACTTTCCTGCACCGTTCTCCCCGACGATGGCGATGTGCCGGCCGCGCTCGATGCTCAGCGAAATGCCCCTCAGGACCTCGAGATCGCTGCCCGCATAGGTGAAGCGGATGTCCACGAGGTCAATGCGCGACGGCGGCCCGGTCAGCGGTTCGCCGGTCGCCACGGGGAGGGGAAGCTCCATGAACTGCTCATAGTCCTTGAGGTTCGAGAGGTCCTCGTCGATGGAGCTGAGCGAGCTGACAAGATCGTTCGCGGTGCTCAGCGCCCGGCTGACGATCTGCTGGATGTACAGGAACTGGCCCACCGGCTGCGCGCGGGCAATGATCTGCCCCACCACCCACAGCAGCGCGATGACCTCGGCCCCGTACTGCAGCGCGTCGGCGAGCAGCTGCTTGGGAATGTAACGCCGCTGGAAGTCGAGGCGGCGTTTTTCGTCGGCGTCACGCAGCCGCGACCTCAGCTGCATCAGGTACTCCACCACCCCGTAGAGCCGGATCTCGGCGATGTACTGCGGGCGCATGATGTTCGTTTCGATCATGCGCCGCTGCCGGCGGGAGTCCACCTGCGTGTTCCAGTGCGCCATCTGCTCCCGGGAGAGGCGGAACTGCAGGTACACGCTCGGCACGATGGCGATCAGGACGATCAGCGCCACCCACCAGCTCACCAGCAGCAGGGCACCGATGGCGAGCACCACCGAAACGAACTGGGTGAAGATCGCCGCGATGCGGTCCAGCACCCGCGGGTAGGAGTCGGAGAACCGCCGCGCCCTGTCATACAGGTCAACGGTCTCCTTGTCGTCGTAGCGCCAGAACTCCAGCGCCAGGAACCTCTCGTACATCGAGTCGCCCACGATGGCACCGACCCGGAAACTGAGCACCTGCTGGATGTACCGGTCGACGCTGGTGAAGGCACCCCAGAACAGGCCAAGTGCCGCCGTCACCACCACATAGACGACGGCGCGCCCGCCCGCGTCGGGGTCTCCCGCGTACGCCTCGGCGAGCGCCGTCGTCGTGAGCGCGGCGAAGTAGGTGGTGACCAGCGGCAGCACCGCCCCGATCAGGGACCCGAGGACCTTCATGGCGACGGCGCCCGGGGAGGCTTTGGCGCTCAGGGCAAGGATCCGGCCCACGGCGCGGGCGTACGGAACCAGGGGCAGGCGGGAGGCGGAGCGCTCAGCCACGGCGCGCGCACCCGCCGCCGGCCGGGGTTACCTCCCGGCGGTCCGGAAGCCCAGGGCCGCCATGAGCGCCGCGAGCAGGGCCGCCGCCGCCGTCAGGGGCGCCACGCCGTCGTCGGGCCGCCGCCAGCTGGCCCGGACCGACCGCTCCGCCGGATACCCGCCCGTCATGATGGCTCCAAGGATGCCGAGGGTCCTGGCCGCTCGGCGGCTGGGCCCGTGGAGCAGGGCCGCGGTGCAGGCCGCCTGGAGCACGAGCAGAACTCCGGGCGCCGACAGGTTGGTACCCGTTAACCACTGGTCACGCTCGATGGTGTCCGTTGAGCCACGGAGAAATCCTATGTCGTAGGCGGTGCGTTTCCTCAACGCCGGGCGCAATCCTGCGACGCCGAGGGGCAGCTGGGCCGCTGAGACAAGGGCCAGCCCCTTCCGGCCCGGGCCCCCGCCCGACAGGCCGCGGCCCCGCGGTGGTCCTGCCTCGGTGGTCTCGAGTTCGCTGGCGATTTTGGGCAGGGAGTCATACCGTGCGTACTCCGAGGCCAGCCGTCCCGCCGCTTCCTTGTAGGAGGGGTCGGACAGGACCTGCCGGACGGCCTTGCGGATCGCCCGAGGCGTCGGTGACCCGGTGCGCAGGTTGATCCCCACCCCGGCCCAGGCCACCCGGGCCGCCACCTCGGGCTTGTCCTCGCGGTCCCCGGCGACGATCACCGGCAGGCCCTCCGCCAGCGCGCGCTGGGTTCCGCCGTATCCGCCGTTGGTGATCATCACGTCGACCAGGGGCAGCAGGTGCTCGTGCGGAAGGAAATCGGCGACGCGGGCATTCGGCGGCACGTCGCCGGGAGGCAGGGGCGCACCTCCGGTGGTGGCGACCACCAGGACGTCCAGGTCCGCCACGGCCCGGAGCGTGGGCAGGATGAGCCGGCCCGGGTCCTTATTGTCGATGGTGCCCTGGGTGACGTGGATGACCGGGCGCCCGCCGTGCAGCTCGCTCCACCAGGACGGCGGGGTGAAATCATCGCTCCCGGTGGGAAGGACAGGGCCCACGAAGCGCACACTGGCCGGAAGGTCGCCGCGGGGGTATTCGAAGCCGGGGCAGGTGAACTGCAGGAACCGGTCAGCGAGGGAGGCCGCGTCCAGGAAGTGCACGGGCAGGGACACTCCGGCGGCGGCCTTCATCTGCCGGTTCGCCGCCCGGTGGGTGGGCCGGAAGACGACCTTCTGCATCAGGGTGTTGAGCAGCACGTTGCGCAGCACCCCGGCCTTCGTGGGCAGGGGCGGCAGGCCGGGGCCGAAGGGAGCGGTGTCCCTGCTGGAGAAGGCGAGGGGGATGATCCCGCTGAAGAGGATCGGCGGGCGCGGTTCCGTGCGCAGCAGCGGGACGACGGCGCCCGTGAAGCCGGATTCGGCCAGGACGGCGTCGGTGGGGGTCCCGTCGAGCTCCTCCCGCAGGGCACGGTACTGGTGGGGCATGGCCTTGATGAAGACTTCCGACATGTCGAACCGGAGCCGGGCCAGCCCCTTCTTCCCGACGCGCCCCGGAAAGGATCGGTCAAGGTCACGGTCGTCGAAGTCGCAGGCCTCCGGCAGCGGCAGGAACCTGAGGCCGGCACCGGTGACGGTGTCCTCGAACCGGGCTCCGGTGAGCATGCCCACCTGGTGCCCCTGCCCGCGCAGGTACCGGCCGATCTCGACCAGGGGCACCACGTGCCCGTAGATCGGGGAGCTGCAGAGAAGATACGTTGCCATCGGTGCCTCCCGGCGCTCTTAGTTCCCGGCCGCTGCCGGCTTGCGGGCATAGCCCATATACGAAACCCGGGTGTTCCTGACCCTGCCGAAATCGAGCCGCCGGCTGAGCTCCCCGTAGCTGATCCTGCCCCTCCGGGCGTCGGAGAAGCTTTTGAGCACCACCGGCGTCCTGGCCCGCGGCGCCAGCCCGGCGATCTCCTCGACGACGAGGCCCCTGCGGGCGAGCTGGGCGGTCAGCTCGTCCGGCGTGATGAACATTTTCCAGTCGTGCAGGGTGGCGTCGGTGACCTTCGTGAGGGACCAGTCCTGCATGACCTTAATGCCCAGGAACCTGCTGGTCCGCGTGCGGTTGATGGTGTCGAACAGGTAGAGACCCCCCGGTCTCAGGACCCGTGCGCTCTCCTCAAGGACGCGCGGCAGGTCTGTGACGTGTTCGAGCACATCGCAGCAGTAGACGACGTCGAACGTTGAGCTGCCGACCGGCAGCTCCTCTCCCGCGCCCACGACATACCGGATGTTCAGCCCGGCCTGTCCTGCGTGCTTCCGGGCGGCGGAGATGGCCACCTCGGACGGGTCCACACCGGTGACCGAAAAGCCCAGCCGGGTGAACTCCTCGGCCAGGAAGCCGCAGCCGCAGCCGACGTCCAACGCCGTTCGACCGGCGTAGGAATTCTGCAGGTGCGTCCGCAGCACCTCCCTGAAGTAGGCCATCCGTCCCGGGGTGCAGCTGCCGTGGAGGATGTTCAGGACGTTGTCCTCGTCCCACCAGGTCTCGCCGAGGCGGTTGTAGATGTCATTGTCGATGGCCATGGCCCCTCCTCCACGTGGAAGGGCCCGCACGCGCGCCGCTGCCTGCCCTGCGCACATCTTGCTCCCGGGACCGTACGTCCGACAGGGCCCTTGGACCCGATTGGTTCCGCACCGGGGGTGTCTTCCTGGAGTTCACCGGGGCGTCAACTGTGCGCGGCCTGCCGACCATCCACGGTCCCTAGCGTGAAGGGGCCCCGGGCCCCGGGGCCTCAACCGAAAGGACCACAATGTTCCTGAAAAGGACAGCCACGCTGGCGGCAGCCCTCACCGCCCTGAGCACCCTGGGCCTCGCGCCGGCCCCGGCGGCACAGCACGGCGTCGATCTGGGCGAGCCCCACGCCGCGGCCCACGCCCACAACGACTACGAACACGACCGCCCGCTCCTCGATGCGCTGGAGCACGGCTTCACGAGTGTCGAAGCGGACGTCTGGCTCGTCGACGGTGAACTCCTCGTTGCGCACGACCTTGAGGATGTCCGTGCCGGGGCCACGCTGGAAAGCCTGTATCTGAAGCCCCTCGATGAGCTCGTCACGGGCCACGGAGGGAGCGTG
>NZ_CADCTE010000197.1 GCF_902805515.1 uncultured Arthrobacter sp.
CGTGTACCTGCAGTTCCGCCTCTCCCGGGAGCAGATGGCGCACTGGAACACGCAGGTGGACTCCCGCCGGCAGCGGCGCATGATCGAAACGAACATCATGCGCCCCCAGTACATCGCCGAGATCCGCCTCTACGGGGTGGTGGAGTACCTCATGCAGCTCCGCTCGCGGCTCCGCGAGGCCGACGAGCTGCGCCGGCTCGACTTCCAGCGCCGCTACATTCCCAAGCAGCTGCTCGCCGATGCCCTGCAGTACGGCGCGGAGGTGATCGCGCTGCTGTGGGTGGTCGGGCAGATCATCGCCCGCGCCCAGCCGGTCGGCCAGTTCCTCTACATCCAGCAGATCGTCAGCCGGGCCCTGGGCACCGCGAACGACCTGGTGAGCTCGCTGAGCTCCATCGACGAGGACCTGTCGAACCTCAAGGACTACGAGCAGTTCATGGAGCTGCCGGTCCCCGAGGCCACCGGTGAACCCCTGTCCGGGCCGCCCTCCCGGATCGACCTGAAGGACATCCGCTTCACCTACGCCGGCAGCGACCTGGAGGTGCTCAAGGGGATCTCCCTGAGCATCGAGCGCGGGCGGCACATCGCCATCGTGGGCGAAAACGGTGCGGGAAAGTCGACCCTCATCCGCATCCTGGCCGGGCTCTACCAACCAAGTTCGGGCGCGGTCCTGCTCGACGGGCGCGATCTGGACACGGTCGGAACCTCCTCCTGGCACCGCTACCTCGCGGTGATGTCCCAGGACTTCCTGAAATACGAGTTCGCGACGGCGGGAAACAACATCTACTTCGGCGACGTCGCCTCGCCCCGGGAGGAGGACCGGATCGAACGCGCGGCCGCCGACGCCGAGGCCGCGGACTTCATCCGCCGGCTCCCGAACGGCTTCGAGAACCACGTGAGCAACTGGATGGAGGACCCGCGGGGACGCAAGGGCAGCGGGCTCTCCGGCGGGCAGTGGCAGCGGCTGGCCATGGCCCGAAACCTCTACCGGGACGCGCCCTTCATTGTGATGGACGAACCCACCTCGGCCATCGACGCGCTGGCCGAGCACCGCATCTTCACCCGGCTCTTCGAGGACCGCTCACGGACCATCGTCGCCATCAGCCACCGGCTTGCCACGATCGAGAAGGCCGATGTCGTCTACATGCTCGAGGACGGGCGGGTCGTGGAGTCCGGCACGCACCGGGAGCTCGTGGAGCTGCGCGGCCGCTACTACCGGATGTTCGAGAGCCAGCTCCAGCCCACCGGGCCGTAGGACCCGACCCGGCAGGGTGCGTCAGCGGGCGACGGCGTGCCCGGCGGGTCGCGCCGGAAGGATCTCCGCCCGGATCAGCGACCGGTCGTAGGCGACCCGGCCCTCGTTCTCGAGGATCATTTCCTCGGAGACCTCCAGCCCGGTCCGCTTGTCGCGTTCGATCCGGTACACCTTGTTGTGCCGGTACACCTCCTTCCCGGCCTCATAGAAGTAGGCGTCGCGTTCGCGGATGTGGAACTTCATGGGCAGCTCCCGGTCTGCACGCAGTTCCCCGCTGAGGTACTCCTCGGAGGTCCGGGTCCGGAACTGGAAGGTGTAGGGAGTCCGGTTTTCGACCTGGTAGTCGAGGTAGTTGAAGGCGATCGAGGTGCCGGTGCCCCACGGGATCTGGCGGTTGTAGTCCGGGAACAGGTCAAGCCCGTTGTGGTGGTGGTGCTCGACGACGGTGAGCGGGCTGTGGAGGACCATCCAGTGGAGCAGGTTGGTGAACTGGCACATGCCTCCGCCGACGCCGCGGGTGGGCTTGCCGTTGCTGATGGTCAGGCCCTCTTTGTAGCCCTCCTTCGCCGAGCACCGGCCGGCGAGGCTCCAAAAGGAAAAGCGCTCACCGGGGGCGATGACAATCCCGTCGATTTTCGGGGCAGTGAGGCCCAGGCTGACCGCCTTGTTGTCCTGGAGCTCGGTCTCCACGTTCCCCAGCCGGCGACGGATCAGCGAGTTGTGCTTGTAGACGGTGGCGGGCAGAGACTCCGTCGAACGGGTCGAGGCGATTTCCATCCGCTGCCGGAAATTCCGCAGATGCCGCAGGAGGATCATCCGCTCCATGGCGATCCGGTAGGTCAACGGCGATATTTCGCCGAAGAGTTTTCTTGCCACTTATTTCCCCCAGTTGAACTAAATTCACCCGAAGTGTACCCACGGGCGGGGGAATTTCCGCATCGGGAGATGCTGTCCAGCGGGACGCCGGGACCCCGTCGGACGTGCCGGGGCTCCGCAGCGGGTGCAGCCCCGGGAGGCCGAGCCCGTCCGGTTAAATGCCGATCCCCGGCCCCGCGCCAAGGAGGCGTGGAACCGGGGAGCGGTGCTCACGGGAAATCGGTGCTGACCGGGGATCGTGCGGCTACGCGTCGACGACGATCGCGGTGATCACCGGGGTGCGGTTGTAGAAGCGCCGCATCCAGTTCGCGGTGGCGCGCTCGATGACGGCCTCCGGATCCAGGTTCCGGGCTCCGCGCCCGCCCTGCCGGCCGGAGGGCCCGTCGGCGAGGGCCTTCTCGACGGCGGTGCCCGCCTTTTCGAGGTCGGCCGGGTCGCACGAGAAGCCCTGGATGAAGAACTCCGGGGGCTCGGTCATGGTGCCGGTCTCGGCGTCGATGATGGCCAGGACCGTCACCGAGCCTTCCTCGGCGAGGCGGCGGCGCTCGCGCAGCGTCTCCTCGGTGATGCCACCGACGCTCGCGCCGTCGACGAACACGAGACCGGCGGGCACCTTGCCCGAGACGGTGGCGCGTCCGCGCTGGAGGTCGACGGTGACGCCGTCCTGGGCGATGATCACGTTGCGGGGCTCTACGCCGGTCGCGACGGCGATCTCGGAGTTGGCGCGCAGGTGGCGCCATTCGCCGTGCACCGGCATGACGTTGCGGGGCTTGACGATGTTGTAGCAGTAGGCGAGCTCGCCGGCGCTGGCGTGGCCGGAGACGTGCACCTTGGCGTTGCCCTTGTGCACGACGTTGGCGCCGATCTCGGTCAGGGCGTTGATGATGCCGTAGATGGCGTTCTCATTGCCCGGGATGAGCGAGCTGGCCAGCAGGACGGTGTCGCCCTCGCTGATCTTGATGGCGTGGTCGTTGTTGGCCATCCGTGAGAGGGCCGCCAGCGGCTCGCCCTGGGAGCCGGTGCAGATCAGCACGACCTTGTGGTCGTCGCTGCGCTCGAGTTTCTTGAAGTCCACCAGCAGGCCGTGGGGGATGTTCAGGTAGCCGAGGTCGGCGGCGATGGTCATGTTGCGCACCATCGAGCGGCCCACGAAGGCGACCTTGCGGCGGTGCCGGTGCGCGGTGTCGATGATCTGCTGGATGCGGTGGATGTGGCTGGCGAAGCTCGAGACGATGATCCGGCGCGGGGCGGTGCGGAAGACGGCGTCGATCGCGGGGCCGAGATCCTTCTCGGAGGTGGTGAAGCCCGGCACCTCGGCGTTGGTGGAGTCGGTGAGGAACAGGTCGACACCCTCGGCGCCCAGGCGGGCGAAGGCGCCGAGGTCGGTGATGCGGCGGTCAAGCGGGAACTGGTCCATTTTGAAGTCGCCGGTGTGGAGCACCATGCCGGCCGCGGTGCGGATCGCGACGGCGAGGCTGTCGGGGATCGAGTGGTTCACGGCGAAGAACTCGAGGTCGAACCCGCCCATGGTCGTGCGGTCGCCTTCCTTGACCTGGATGGTCTTGGGGGTGATGCGGTGTTCCTTGAGCTTGGCCTCGATGAAGGCCAGCGTCAGCTGGGAGCCGACGAGGGGGATGTCGGCGCGTTCGCGCAGCAGGTACGGAACGCCGCCGATGTGGTCCTCGTGGCCGTGGGTGAGGACGACGGCGACGACATCGTTGATGCGTTCGCGGATGTAGGAGAAGTCGGGCAGGATCACGTTGACGCCGGGCTGGTGGTCCTCGGGGAACAGGACGCCGCAGTCAACGATCAGCAGCTTTCCGCCGAATTCGAAGACGGTCATGTTTCTGCCGATTTCACCGATTCCGCCCAGGGCCACGATGCGCATTGCGCCCTTGGCGAGTGTCGGGGGAGTTTTCAGTGCGGCGGGTGTTTTATTCACGAATTGGTATTCTCTCGTCGATGTCGCGGCGGGCGGGCCGCCGCGTGGAATGGTCGTGCTCGAAGGGTGATGCTCAAAAAATAAATCCGCGCAGTCCGCGGGGACCGTCCGGTGCTGTTCCACCGGGTGGAGCGGTGCGAACCTCCGGGGCCCGGTGGCTGCGCCGGGTCGAATGGCCGAGGGAAACCGCCCGCTTCGTTGCGGTGCGGGGTGCCGGCGCCCGCAGTTCTGCTGCCCGGCCGGTGTTTTCCAGCAGTGTTCCTTTGTGCAACTCTATTCCGTGCGGGGGTAAGAGGGTTAATTGGGTCGGTCCGGCGGGGGTGCGGCCGCGGGCCGCAAGCCGGAGGGTATCCCCTGATGAGGGGGCCATGCGGGGCTGGGATAACCTAGAGCAGTGACTTACGAGATTGAAATTGGCCGGGCCAAGCGTGGACGCAGGGCGTACTCCCTCGACGATGTCGCCGTGGTGCCCTCACGGCGCACCCGCGATCCGCTCGATGTGTCGGTGAGCTGGCAGATCGACGCCTACCAGTTCGAGATGCCCGTGATCGCGGCGCCCATGGACTCGGTGATGTCACCGGCGACCGCGATCGCGCTGGGCCGGCTCGGCGGGCTCGGCGTGCTCAACCTCGAAGGCCTGTGGACCCGCTACGAGGATCCGCAGCCGGTGCTCGATGAGATCGCCGGGCTCAGCACCGAAAACTTCAGCCCCGCCGCCACCGCGCGCCTGCAGGAGATCTACGCGGCCCCCATCCAGGCCGACCTCATCACGAGCCGGCTGGCCGAGATCCGCGAGGCCGGCGTGACCGTCGCCGGGTCGCTGACCCCCCAGCGCACCCAGCAGTTCTACAAGACCGTCCTCGCCGCCGGCGTCGACATCTTCGTCATCCGCGGCACCACCGTCTCCGCGGAGCACGTGTCGAAGAACGAGGAACCGCTGAACCTCAAGCAGTTCATCTATGAGCTCGACGTCCCGGTGATCGTCGGCGGCGCCGCCGGCTACACCCCGGCCCTGCACCTGATGCGCACCGGTGCCGCCGGCGTCCTCGTGGGCTTCGGGGGAGGGGCGACGACGACGACCCGGCGGGCCCTCGGCATCCACTCCCCGCTCGCCTCGGCCATCTCCGATGTGGCCGCCGCCCGCCGGGACTACATGGACGAGTCCGGCGGACGATACGTGCACGTCATCGCCGACGGCGGCATGGGCGCCAGCGGCGACATCATCAAGGCCATCGCCATGGGCGCCGACGCCGTCATGCTCGGCTCGGCCCTGGCCCGCGCCGAGGAGGCGCCGGGGAAGGGTTGGCACTGGGGCCAGGAGGCCCACCACGCCGAGCTTCCCCGCGGCGACCGGTTCAACCTCGGAACCGTCGGCCCGCTGAAGGAAGTGCTGTGGGGCCCCTCCCACCACACCAACGGCACCTCGAACCTGATCGGCGCGCTGCGCCGCGCAATGGCGACCACGGGATACTCGGATCTCAAGGAGTTCCAGCGGGTGGAGGTTGTCCTTTCGCCCTATGTTTCGAACGATTGAGTGCGTTCCGGGCGGTTGAGTGCCTAAAGTTGGGGTACGCAGAACTCAACGTTCCGGAGGGTTACGGCAATGGCAGCAGGCGCACTCAGTCCCCAGTACCGCAGCGAGGCGCTTGAGGCGCTGAAGGCCACCAGCCGGCCGGGCGGAGAACTCGACATCCTGATCGTCGGTGGCGGAGTGGTGGGCGTCGGCTCGGCCCTCGACGCGGCGACGCGCGGACTGACCACCGGTATCGTCGAGGCCCGGGACTGGGCCTCGGGGACGTCCTCACGATCCTCGAAGCTGATCCACGGCGGGCTGCGCTATCTTGAAATGCTCGATTTCGCCCTGGTGCAGGAGGCACTGAAGGAACGCGGGCTGCTGATCCAGCGGATCGCCCCGCACCTGGTGAAGCCGGTGCCGTTCCTCTATCCGCTGGGCAAGCGCTTTGTCGAACGCCCCTACGTCGGGGCCGGCATCGCCCTCTACGACGCCCTGAGCATCGGCGGCGGGCACTCCCGCGGGGTGCCGTTCCACAAGCACCTCACCCGGCGCGGCACGCTGCGCGCGGCGCCCAGCCTGAAGAAAGACGCGATGGTCGGCTCCATCCGCTACTACGACGCGCAGGTCGACGACGCCCGGTACGTGGTGAACATGATCCGCACCGCCGTGCACTACGGGGCCCATGCGGCCAACCGGGTGAGCGTCGTGAACTTCCTGCGCGAGGGCGAGCGCGTCGTCGGCGCCCAGGTCAAGGACCAGGAGACCGGCGAGGAGTTCAGCATCCGCGCCAAGCAGGTCATCAACGCCACCGGCGTGTGGACCGACGAGACCCAGGCGATGGTCACCGACCGCGGGCAGCTCAAGGTCCGGGCCTCCAAGGGCATCCACCTCGTGGTGCCGCGCGACCGGTTCCAGTCCACCGTGGGCCTGATCCTGCGCACCGAGAAGTCGGTCCTGTTTGTCATCCCCTGGGGACGCCACTGGATCATCGGCACCACCGACACCAAGTGGGACCTCGACAAGGCCCACCCGGCGGCGTCGTCGCAGGACATCGACTACATCCTCGAGCATGTGAACAGGGTGCTGAACCGCCCGCTGACCCGCGAGGACGTCGAGGGCGTCTACGCCGGCCTGCGGCCCCTGCTGGCCGGGGAGAGCGACTCCACGGCGAAGCTGTCCCGTGAGCACATCGTCGCCCACCCGGTGCCCGGGCTCGTTGTCGTCGCCGGCGGCAAATGGACCACCTACCGGGTGATGGCCAAGGACGCCGTCGACGAGGCCTCGCGCGCCCTCGACGAGCGCGTTCCCGAAAGCTGCACCGACTCCGTTCCCCTGCTCGGAGCGGAGGGGTATAAGGCCGCGTGGAACATGCGGGCGAGGATGGCCGAGGCCGCGGGGATCCATGTGGCCCGGGTGGAGCACCTGCTCCAGCGCTACGGCACCCAGGCCGACTCCGTCCTTGAGCTGATCAAGGCCGACCCCGCGCTGGGTGAGCCGCTGCCCGGCGCCGACGACTACCTCGCCGCCGAGGCCGTCTTCGCCGTCACCCACGAGGGGGCGCGTCACATCGAGGACATCCTCACCCGCCGCACCCGGATCTCCATCGAGTCCTGGGACCGCGGCGTCTCGGCGGCTCCGGTCGTCGCCGAGCTGATGGGGCCGCTCCTGGGCTGGAGCGAGCAGCAGGTCAACCGCGAGGTGAAGCACTACCTCGCCCGCGTCCAGGCCGAGCGGCTCAGCCAGGAACAGCCCGACGACGAGTCGGCGGACAGCGCCCGCATGGGTGCTGAGGACATCGTCCCGGTAAGCTAGGGAGCGGCCGCGGCCGCGGTACGAACACCGCAGGGCATCGGCGGCCGCGGGCACGATGAGAGGCACAAATTGAGTGAGCTGTCCCTGGAGCTGCACGAGGCCGGGCTGACAACGCCGGACCTGGTGATCCTCGAGATGGAGGCCGGGTCCAAGGAGGATGCCAGCGCGCAGCTGGCCGCCCGCATGTACGCCGCGGGCAGGATCACGGACCTCGACGCGTTCCTCGAACAGGTCAACTCGCGGGAACACCAGATGGCCACCGGCCTGCCCGGCGGAGTCGGCCTGCCGCACGCCCGCAGCGAGTATGTCTGCCAGACCT
This sequence comes from uncultured Arthrobacter sp., assembly GCF_902805515.1. Lineage (GTDB taxonomy): Bacteria > Actinomycetota > Actinomycetes > Actinomycetales > Micrococcaceae > Arthrobacter_D. The sequence goes on from NZ_CADCTE010000197.1 coordinate 7,721, forward strand.
CCATCGGAGTCGGCATCACCAAGTACGGGCACAGCCTCGACTTCGGCGCCGTCGACGGCCCCGCCACCCTCGTGCTGCTCATCGCGACCCCCGCCTCGTCCTTCTCCGAGCACCTTGAGGTGCTCGCCACCATCGCCCGCAGCCTGTTTAAGGAAAACTTTCGGGACTCCCTGCGGCGGGCCCACGACGAAGAGGTCATCGCCGAACTGATCAACTCCTCGCTGGTGTTCTTCGACCACTGAGGGCGCCGGGCCGAGCCCCGGCATCGGCCGCGCCCCGGCGCCGGCCACCCCGGGCATCCGGGCGCCGACGCGCGGGCGCCGGGCACGCCGTGCCTGCTATTCGGTGCGCCAGGAGCGCCACAGCGAGGCGTAGGCGCCGTCGAGGGCCAGCAGTTCCTCATGGGAGCCGAGTTCGGTGATGTTGCCGCCCTCGACCACCGCCACCCGGTCGGCGTCGTGGGCGGTGTGCAGGCGGTGGGCGATGGCGATCACCGTCCGGCCCTCGAGGACGACGCTGAGCGAACGCTCGAGGTCCCGCGCGGACTGCGGGTCGATGAGCGAGGTGGCCTCGTCGAGGACCAGGGTGTGCGGGTCGGCGAGAATCAGCCGGGCCAGGGCCAGTTCCTGCGCCTGGGCCGGGGTCAGCTCGTGGGCGCCGGAGCCGACCTCGGTGTCGATCCCCTCCGGCAGGGCGGCGGCCCAGGACAGCGCACCCACCGACTCCAGCGCGCCGGCGATCTCCGCTTCGGAGGCATCGGCGCGCCCCAGCCGCACGTTGTCGGCGACCGAGCCGACAAACACATGGTGCTCCTGGGTGACCAGGGCGACCTCGCGGCGCAGGTCGTCGAGGGGGCGGTCCACCAACGGCACTCCGCCGACGGTGACCGACCCTGAGGTGGGCGGGTGGATCCCCGCGATCAGGCGGCCCAGCGTGGACTTGCCGGCGCCCGAGGGCCCGACGACCGCCAAACGTTCCCCGCGCCGCAGGGTCAGGTCCACGCCGTGGAGCACGTTGTGGCCCGGCCGGTAGGCGTAGGTGGCCCCGGAGACGCGGATGTCCCCGTTCACCGGTGCTTCATCCGTCGCCGTGCGGTCCGGAGGCACTTCCTTCACCCCGATGATCCGGGCCAGCGACGCGGCCCCGACCTGGATTTCATCGGTCCACATGATGAGCAGGTCCACGGGATCGATGAGGCGCACGGCCAGCAGGGCCACCGCGGCGACGGCCCCGGGGGTCACGACGTCGAGGGAGGCCAGCCAGCCGCCCCACACCAGCACCCCGGCGACGGGCAGCCAGAATGCGATGTCCGCCGCGGGGAAGAGGACGCTGCGCAGCCACAGCGTGTACCGCTCGGCGCGGTAGCTGTCCGCCAGGGCGGCGTCGATGGTGGCCCTGCGCGCGCCGCCCAGGTCCAGGGCGTCAACGGTCCGCGCCCCCTCGATGGTTTCGGTCACGGCGCCGTTGATCACCGCGTAGGTCTCGCGTTCCCTCTGGTACCCGGCCGAGGAGCGGGACAGGTACCACCGTGTCACCGGATAGAGCAGGGGAAGGCCCGTCAGCAGGGCCACCGACAGCAGCGGGGAGGCGACGACGGCGGCCGCCAGCGTCAGCACGATGGTCACCACCGACACCACGACCTGCGGCACCCCGAACCGCACCGTGTGCGAGACGGCGTCGATGTCGTTCGTGGTGCGGGCCACCAGGTCGCCGGTGCCGGCCTTCTCCACCGTCGACAGCGGCAGCGCGGTGACCTGCTCCATAAAGTCCTCACGCAGCCGGGCGAAGACCCGTTCGCCGAACACCATGCCGGACCGCACGGCGAACCGGCGCAGGAGGGACTGCAGGAGCAGGGAACCGAGCATCGCCAGCGAGACCCAGGTGACGAATTCCCGGGTGGTGCCGGCGAGGACGGCGTCCACGACGACGCCCAGCAGCAGCGGACCGGCGAGCCCGGCCACGGCCGAGCCCACGTACAGGGCCACCACGGCCGCCAGGCCGCGGCGGTGGTGGCGGATCAGGCGGGCCGCCTCGGCGCGTACGGCACGCGCGCCGGCCACCGGGAGGCGGTCCGGTTCCCCGCCGCGCTGCCCGGCGTCCGGGCCGGTGCGGGTTGCTGTTTCACTCACTGCGGATCACAACATTTCGGTAGTTCGGATTGCCTGCCATCAGGTCGCGGTGGGCGCCGGCCGCGCTGACCCTGCCGTCCTCGAGGAAGACCACCGAGTCAACGGTCCCCAGGAGCAGGGGACTCGCGGTCACCACCAGCGTGGTGAGGCCGGGGCGGGCCCGCTCCCTGCGGAAACCGGCGGCGATCCGGGACTCGGTGTGGGCATCGACGGCGCTCGTCGGCTCGATAAGGATCAGGGTCTCCGCGCGGGTGAGCAGCGCCCGGGCCAGCACGATGCGCTGGCGCTGGCCGCCGGAGAACCCGCGGCCGCGCTCGGTCACCGCGGTGTCGAGGCCGTCCTCCACCCCGTCCAGGATGTCCAGGGCGCTGGCGGCCTGCAGGGCATCGAGGATGGCGGCGTCGTCATGGCGCTGCTGCGGGTCAAGCTGGGACCGCAGGGAACCGGTGAAGAGCTGGGGCGCCGCTTCGCTGACGACGATGCGGCGGCGGATCTCCGCCAGCGCCACCGAGCCCAGGCCCACCCCGCCCCAGCGGATGCCGTCCGCGCCGGGCGCGGCGTCGTCGAAGCGTCCGAGCCGGGTGGCGACGGCGGCCGCGTCGTCGGGGTCCGCCGAGACCAGTGCAGTGATCCGGCCCGGCTCAAGAACCAGCCCGCTCGCGGTGTCCAGCAGGGCCGCACCGGGAGCCGGGGGCGGCACCGGCGCGGGAGCGTCGGAGACCGAGGGTTCCACCCGGAGCACGGCGAGGATCTTCCGGGCCCCGACCTGGGCACGGATGGTCCGTGACACGGCGTCGGCCGCGGTGCGGATCGGGGTCACGAGGAACACCGAGAAACCGTAGAGCGCGACGAGCTCACCGGGCGAGATGGTGCCATCGATCACCAGGCCGGCGCCGACCCAGGTGAACACCACGCTGAAGGCACCCGCGATGAACACCTGGGACGCCTCGAGGTCGGCGAGGGAGCGGGCGACGCGGATGCCCGAATCGCGGGTCGCCGCGGACCGGGCGCGGTAGCGGCGGACGAAGATGTGCTCGCCGCCGATGCCGCGCAGTACCCGCAGCCCGGCGACGGTGTCGGCCCCCACCGCCGTCATCTTCCCCGAGTCGGCCCGCTGCTCGCGCTGGCGGGCCTGCAGCGGGCGCACCACGAACAGCAGCAGGGCGCAGCACGCCGGAACGCCGGCGAGCACCAGAAGCCCCAGCTCGGGGGAGGTGCCGAAGATCAGGGCGCTGACCACGAGCCAGGCCGCGAAGGCGCCGGCAAGCCGGGCCGAGACGTCGAAGATCTCGCCGAGCCGGAAGGTGTCCGACGCGGCGGTCGAGACAACCTCTCCGGTGGAGAGGGTGTTCGGCAGCGCGTCACCGGTGCGGGTGACGTGGTGTCCGACCAGCTGAACCGACCGGAAGGAGGCCTGGAGCCAGTTGCTGACGGCGACGCGGTGCCCGAAGGTGTCGGCCGCGGCCTGCACCACCATCAGCCCCAGCAGGATCAGGACCTCGACCGCGAGGGCGCGGCCGTTCCCGGCCAGGATGCCGCGGTCCACGGCCCGGCCGAGGAAGAAGGGCATGAGGGCCTGCGCCACCATCCACACCGCGCCGAGCAGGGCGCCGGCGGCCAGCGTCGCCTTCTGCTTCGACGCAAGCCACACCAGGAACCGGGTGGGGGAGCGGAGGTCCGGCGGGCCGGAATCGGGGTAGGGAAAGGAGCGCACGAACAGTCATCCTAGACCGGTTTCCACCCCATTGATAGAGGTTTCCCAATCGCTTCGGCGGGGGCGGAAACGGGCGGCTCCTCCGCTCCCTCCGGCGATGCTCTGGATATCCGCAGGATCGGCGCAGTATTTCAGTAGGAATTCCACGCTGTTTTTGCACCTTGCTATTTCGGCCCTGTACGGAGTCTTACTGTTGGAAAACCGGGAATTTCACCGGCCATTGCCCCCGGGGACCCGGAGTCCGGCCGGCGAAAATCCACAGCCACCGGCGCGGATTGCAAATCGTGTTTATGAGGGGATGTCCGAGTTGAACCGTGAAGAACGCAACAAGATGATTGTGGAGAATCTTCCGCTGGTTGGATATCTTGTCTCGGAAATCTGCGCACGGTCCCCCCACCTCTCACGCGAGGACCTCGCCGGTGCCGGCGCCCTCGCGCTCGTCTCCGCCGCCCAGTCATTCGACCCCTCTTACGGCGTAAAGTTCGGCACCTTCGCCCGGCGGCGCATCCTCGGCGCCTTCGCCGACGACATGAGGGCCTCGGACTGGGCCAGCCGGGACACCCGCCGGCGGATCAAGGAGACCCTCGCGGTGTCCGAACTGCTCACCGGGGCACTGCAGCGCAACCCTACGGTCGGCGAGATCGCCGAGGTGCTGGGCGTCGGACGCGACGCGGTGGCCGCGACCCTGGCCGACGCCTCACGCACCGTTTCGACCCTGGACGAGAACGCGCCGGAGTCGCTCACCGCCGTCATGGCCACCCCCGAGGAATCCCTGCTGGTCTCCGAGCAGGCCCAGGTTCTGCGGGCAGCGGTACAGGCCCTGCCCGACAAGATGCGTTACATCATCGAGCAGACCTACTTCGAGGACCGCCCGGTCAAGGACCTGGCCGAGGAGTTCGGGTCCACCCACTCGGCGGTGTCCCAGCAGCGGGCCGAGGCCATCCGGCTGCTGCGCGACGGGATGGCTGCGGTGTATTCCGACACCGACGGCGCCGCACCGGCGCCGGAGTCGCGCGTCGCCCCCGCCCGGCGCACCGCCTATCTCAATTCCCTCGCGGCGCGGACCCGGGGTGGATCCACCCTGAGCGTCCCGGTGCGGCTGGCCGCCATGGCGCCCGTTTCCGCCTGAGGCCCCGGCACCCGCCGGAGCGCCGCGGAGCCTTGGGGTTTCAGAAGTCTCGGGGCCCAGACGTCAGGAGTCTAGGAATCAGTCTCCGTTTCGGGGTCCCTGCGGCCCAGCAGCGCCTTGAGCTGTGATTCGGCATCCGCATCGGAGACATTGGCCGAAAGATTCGCTTCGATCACGGCCTGGAGAATCTCGCCGCGCTGGATCTTAACCCCCCGCGGCGCCTCGATCCCAATCTTGATGCCATCACCGCGCGATTCGAGAATGGTAATGACGATATCCTCGCCGATATGAATCTTCTCGTTGAATTTCCGCGTTAGTACCAGCACAGTGAAAGCCTATCTTTGAATCCGCGTCGGAGGGAAAACTGCGGTCGGGTGGGCGGCCGGAGACGGGCCCGCAGGCCGCGCCGGAACCTCCGGGACGTCGTCCACCCAGCTGACCGGAAAGCGCAGTGCCTGGACCGTTTCGGGGGTGGCAGTGTCACGGTGGGAAAAGGCCGCAACGGCGTCGGGTTCGGCCACCGCCTCGACGGCCTCAACCCACGCCACCGTGTCCCCGTGTTTGCGGGTGGCATCCACGGCCAGCCACAGCTGGTCGAATCCCACAAGGGCCAGCGCGGGCAGGTGGACAAAGGCCTCGGAGGGGTAGCCCAGCCCGAAGGCGACGACCACCGGCGCCCCGGCGAGCACCCCGCCGGCCCGCGCCTCGGTGGCGGCACGCCGGTCCGCCACGTGGGCCAGCCCCTCGACCCGCAGCGCCCCGGCCGTCAGCAGGGCCGCCGGAGCCCCCGGCGCCAGCAGGGACCGTCCCGCCTCGAGGGCGTCGCGGCCGGGCCCGGCCACGACGATGAGGTCGCCCGGCCCGTCCAGGGGCCGCGGCAACCGGTGAGCGGCCGCCGTCGGCCCTCCGGCACCCGCCGCGGGATCGACGGCGGACTCCAGGTCCTTCAAAAAGGAGGAGAACTCTCCGGATTCCGTTGACACCGGCACGGCGTTGAGGGCCGCCTCGGCGGTGTCCGCGTCCGCCAGCAGGGCAGCGATGCCGGTGCGCTTGACCACCGGAAGGGGATCGGTCGACGGGGCGGCGGCGTCGGGCAGTTCGACCGTGACCTCGTAGTGGTGCCGGGCCAGGAATCCCCCCAGCCCGCCCACCGTGACGGCCTCGGCCCGGACAATCACTGCCTCGGGGCCGTACTCGGCCCGGACCTGCCGGCGGAGCGCCTCGATCGACGGGCCGCTAAGGTGAAACCGGTTCAGCGCCACGGACCACTCCTATCGTCTCGATGGGCACGTTGGCCGCCTGGGCCTCCTGATAGGACAATACCGGCAGTCCCCCCACCCGGGCGGAGACCAGCCGGCGCACCGCGGGGCGGATCAGCGGCGCGCAGACCAGGACGGGCTCGTGGCCCTGGTGCCCGGCCGCCGCCACGGTGGCGTGGAGGGAGGCCAGGACCGCCTCGATGCGGTTCGCGTCGAGGAGGATCTGGCTGCCGCCCTCGGCCGGGCGCAGGCCCTCGAGCATCGACTGTTCGAGGCCCGGCTCGATCATCACCACGCTCAGCTGGCCGCCGCTGAGATGGCGCACCGCCAGCGCCGGCCCCAGGGCGCGCCGGGCCGCCTCGATCAGCCCCTCGGGGTCCGTGGAGACCTTGGCCCGGAGGGTGAGTGCCTCGAAGATGCGCGGCAGGTCGTTGATGGGCACATGCTCCTCAAGCAGGCCCTGCAGGACCCGCTGGACCTCGGCGAGGGAGAGCAGCCCGGGGACCAGTTCGTCCACCGCCGACGGGCTCGCCTCCTTGACGCTCTCGGTGAGGAGCCGGACGTCCTCTCGGGTCAGCAGGCGCGCTGCATTGGCCGTCACGATCGAGGAAAGGTGGGTGATGAGCACCGATACCCGGTCGATGACCGTCGCCCCGGTCATCTGGGCGCTGTGCGCCATGCCGGCCGGCACCCATTTGCCCGGCAGCCCGAACACCGGTTCCATGGTCGCGGTCCCGGGCAGGGCGTCGAGCGCATCGCCCAGGGCGAGCACCTTGCCCGCCGGGGCCTCCCCGCGGCCTGCCTCCACGCCGCCGATGCGGATGGCGTAGGTTCCCGGCGGCAGGTCGATGCTGTCGCGGGCGTTGACCGGCGGCAGCACGAACCCGAGGTCCATGCCGATCTTCTGGCGCAGGCTGCGCACCCGGGCCAGGAGGTCGTCCGAGGCGCCGGTGACGGTGTCCACCAGGTCCGCCGCGAGCAGGATCTCCAGGGGCTGGACGCGGAGCCTGCGGATGAGCTCCTCGGGCGATTCCGGGGCCGGTTCGACGGCGGCCGCGGCCTCCCGTTGGGCTGCGGCCGCGGCGGCGGTCTCGGTGGCCTTGATCTTCCGCGAGGCGAAGATCAGCGCCCCGCCGATGAGCAGGAACGGCAGTTTCGGCATGCCCGGGATCAGGGCCAGGGCCACGGCCGCGGTGCCGGCGATCAGCAGGGCGTTGCGGGACTGCGCCACCTGGTTCGAGGCGGTGGTGCCCATGTCGGCCTCGGCGTTGGATCGGGTGACGATCATGCCCGTGGCCACCGCCATCAGCAGCGCCGGGATCTGGGTGACCAGGCCGTCACCGATGGTGAGGATGGCGTAGGTGCGCAGTGCCTCCCCGGCGGGCATGCCGTGCATGGCCATGCCGATGGCCACCCCGCCCACCAGGTTGATGATCAGGATCACGATGCCGGCGATCGCATCGCCCTTCACGAACTTCGAGGCCCCGTCCATGGCTCCGTAGAAGTCGGCCTCGGCGGAGACCTCGGCCCGGCGTTCCTTGGCCTGTTCATCGGTGACCAGGCCGGCGTTGAGGTCGGCGTCGATGGCCATCTGCTTGCCGGGCATTGCGTCGAGGGTGAAGCGCGCACCGACCTCCGCGACCCGCTCGGCGCCCTTGGTGACCACGAGGAACTGAATGACCACGAGGATCAGGAAGATCACGCTGCCGATGATGATGTTCCCGCCCACGGTGACCTGCCCGAACGCCTCGATGATCTTCCCGGCGTGGGCCTCCCCAAGGATCAGGCGGGTCGAGGCGACGTTCAGTCCGAGACGGAACAGCGTGGCCACCAGCAGCAGCGAGGGGAACACCGAGAAGTCCAGCGGCTTCTGGACGAACATCGAGGTCAGCAGCACCACCAGCGCCAGCAGGATATTCACGGCGATCAGGAAGTCGAGCAGGCCTGCGGGAACGGGCACGATGAGCAGCATGATGATGCCGACCACGCCGATCGGCACCGCGAGGCGGGCGAGCTTGGAATTCATGATGCGCTCCTTCGGGGGAGGACTCGGGGCAGGACTCGGGGGAGGTGGTGGGGGGCGGAGGTCTCAGTCAAGGAAGGACCCCTTCCGGAAGGCCCGGTGGATGCCGGCGGCGCTGCCGCGCTGCTTCAGCCGCAGGACGAAAGCCAGGACCCCGGCGACGGCGGTGTAGAACTCGGCGGGGATCTCCTGGCCCAGTTCGCACGCCCCGTGCAAAGCCCGGGCCAGCGGAATGTCCTGCACCAGCGGGACCTTCTCCTGCTCGGCCTTCTCGCGGATCTTCAGGGCCACCGGGCCGGCCCCCTTGGCGACGACCCGCGGTGCGGAGACCCCGGCCTCGTACTTGAGGGCAACGGCCACGTGGGTGGGGTTGACCAGGACGACGTCCGCCCCGCCGACGGCCGCGATCATGCGGTTCCGGGACAGGGCCATCTGCCGGGCCCGCCGCTGGGACTTGATCAGGGGGTCGCCGTCCGTGCTTTTGTTCTCGTCCTTGACCTCCTTGCGGGTCATCCGGGTCTTCTTCCGGTTGCGCCGGCCCACCACGAAGACGTCGGCGAGGGCGAGCACCACCCCGGCCAGGATGGCGAACCGCAGCAGCGCGGCGACGCCGCCGCCGGTGGCCGAGAGCAGCGCGGCCACCGGCATCCCGCCGGCGCTCATCAGGGTGGGCATGAGCCCCTGGACCACCCAGTACAGGACCGCTCCGAGGACGGCGGTCTTGAGCAGCGCCTTCACCCCGTTCCACAGGGCCTGCATCCCGAAGGTGTTCTTGACCCCGGTGACCAGGTTGAACTGTTCAAACTTTCCGCGGAACTTCTTGAACTGGATCCCGCCCTGGCCGGCCGCCCCGGCCAGGACCGCTCCGACGACGGCGAGCAGCATGGGGAGCAGCGTTCCGGCCATCGAGGCCAGGGCCTCGCCGAGGACGCCCAGGGCGATGCCGGGCTCCGGCGCCGCCGCGATGGTGCGGACGCTGAAGAGCTGGTCGGCCGCCGCGTCGGCGCCCCGGGAGATGGTCGAGGGGAGCATCACCGCGGCCGCGCCGATGCCCAGCCAGGCGGTCAGGTCGGAGGATTTGGACAGCTGTCCCTTATCGCGGACCTCCTTCATCCGCTTGTCGGTGGCCTGTTCGGTCCGTTCCTGGGAGGAATCGTCGGCCATCTATCCCACACCTCCCAGCAGCGCCAGGGCGTCCAGGGTGAGCGCGGACACGATCCGCGGCAGGGCGAGCATGACGACGGAGCCGAGGACGAGGGCCAGCAGGATCTTCAGCGGGAACCCGAGGGCGAAGGCATTGAGGGCCGGCGCGACCCGGTTGAGCAGGCCGAGGCCGACGTCGGAGAGGAAGAACACGACGAGCAGCGGGCCGGCGATCTGGACCGCGGCCAGGAACATCCCGGTGACCGCGGTGATGATCGCCGCGACCGGGTCGGCGAGGAAGACCCCGCCGCCCAGCGGGATGGCGGTAAAGCTGCGGATCAGCCCGCCGAGGATCAGCTGGTAGGCGTCGGAGGAGAACATCAGGGCCAGGGCGGTCATCTGGAACAGCCGGGTGAACTGGGCGCCGTTGATCAGCGAATGCGGGTCGAAGGCCTGGGCCATCTGGAACCCGCTCATCAGGTCGATCAGGCCGCCGGCGGACTGGATCGCGGCGAACACCAGGTACACGAGGAAGCCCATGAGCACCCCGGCGCCGATCTCAAGCACCAGCGCGCCGAAGAACGCCGCCGTGCCCCGATCGATGTAGCCGGGGGTGACGGCGGGGGAGACGGCCAGGGCCAGGCCGAGGGCCAGCATCACCTTGATGCGCGCCGGAAACGCGGTGTAGGAAAACGGCGGGGCGATGACCAGGAAGGACACCATGCGCACGCCGGCGAGCATCACCGGTTCGAGCCAGCCGAGGTTCAGCGCCAGTTCCACTCAGCCTCCCTCGAGCAGGGAGGGGATCTTGTCGAACAGGGCGTGGGTGAAGGACACCATCTCCGCGATCATCCAGTGCCCGGAGATCAGCAGCACGACGCCCACGGCGGCGGCCTTGGGGACGAATGAGAGGGTGACTTCCTGGATCTGGGTGATCGACTGCAGCAGGGAGATCCCGAACCCCACGGCGAGGGCGGTGATCAGGACCGGCGCGGCGAGCTTGGCGGAGACCCACAGGCCCTGCAGGCCGATGTCGAGGACGGCGTTGGTATCCATGGCTCAGGCGTAGCTTCGAATGAGTGCGGTGACGATCAGGCCCCAGCCGTCGACGAGGATGAACAGCAGGATCTTGAACGGCAGGGAGATGATCACCGGGGGCAGCATCATCATGCCCATCGACATCAGCGCCGAGGACACGACGAGGTCGATGACCAGGAAGGGGATGAAGATGACGAAGCCGATGATGAACGCGGCCCGCAGCTCCGAGATCATAAACGCCGGGATCAGGGTGGTCAGCGGCACATCCTCGGGGGTGGCCGGGTTGTCCATCCCGGCGGCCCGGGTCATCAGGGCGATGTCCTCCTCGCGGGTGAACTGGAGCATCCACTGCTGGATCGGGCCGGCAGCCTCCGTGTAGGCCTCCTGGAAGGTGAAGTCGCCGTCGAGGTAGGGCTGCACGGCGCCGCTGTTGATGTCCCCCAGCACCGGGCCCATGATGAAGAACGAAAGGAACAGCGCCAGCCCGGCGATGACCTGGTTCGGCGGGATCGAGGGCAGCGACAGGGCGTTGCGCGTCATCACCAGCACCACGAAGATCTTCGTGAACGAGCTCATCATCAGCAGCAGGGACGGCGCGACGGTGAGCAGCGTGATGCCCAGCAGCGTCACCACAGCCGAGGAGGGGGTGCCGTTGGGGCCGTTGATCACCACCGACCCGTCGCCGTCCGGCCCGGAAGGATCGGTGGGCGGGGCCGGAGGCGCCGGGTCCACCGGTGCCGTGGGGTTCAGCGGATCAGGGGAGGCCGGCGCGGGGGCCTCGGGAGTCGGCTGGAACGGGGCCGGATCGGCCGGGGCGGGGACCACGGGCGCGGGCACGGGCGGCTGCGGCGGGGGAAACTGGACGGCGGAGGCGGCGGGCGCCTGCAGGAGCAGCAGGAGAACCCCTGCGGCGAAGGCCAGCAGGGCAAGGGGGAAGCGAAGCGCGGCGCGGCGCGGCGGCAGGCACCTCACCCCTTCGGCCCGCCGAGGCCGGCGGTGAGGACCTGCTTCAGCGCCGCCGGCGACAGGATGGACCCGGTAGGCGCCGCCGAGCGGTGCTTGCCGGCGGTGGCCTGGTGCAGGACGCGCGAAAACGCCTCGGCGCCCTGCCCGGCGGTCTCCGGGGCGGGGGCGTCGGAGGTGGACAACACGGTGACCGACTGCTCGGTGACGCCGAGCAGGAGGCGCTGGCCTCCGGTCTCGACGACCACCACGGAGGCCTTGGACCCGACGCCCTGGCGGGCGAGGACCGTCAGCAGCTTCTCCCCGGTCGCCGCGCCGACCGTACGCCGGGCGTACCGGTGCGCGAGCACAAGGACCACCAGCACGGCGCCCAGGGCGAGCAGCACCCTCAGGATGAGGATGAGTGAATCCATCGTCAGTTAACGCCCTCTGCGACGTCGAGGATCTTGGTGATGCGCACGGCGAAGTCCTGGTCCACTACGACCACCTCGCCGTGGGCGATCAGCCGCCCGTTGAGCAGGACATCCGCGGGTGCGCCCGCCGACCGGTCAAGCTCAACCACTCCGCCGGGCTCGAGGTTGAGCACGTCGCGCACGGACATCCGGGTCCGCCCGATCTCCACGGTCAGGGCCATCTCGACGTTGTTGATGCGGCCGAGCTTGCCGGCCACCGACTCCCCGGAGACCGGGGTGGGGTTGAGGGTTCCGTACTCGCGGACCCGGATGGCGAACCAGCCCGCCGTTCCGCCGCCGGAGGTGAGTTCGAACACCGTCGTCTCCGGGTCGGCGAACAGGGCCGAGGCGTCCTCGATCCGGGCCTCGCCAAGCACCCCTCCGCCGAGCACTCCGGCCGCCGCCTCGAGGGCGGGGCGCAGCACGTCCTTGAAGGAGACAAGCGGGGTGTCGGTGCCGGCGGCAGCGACGAGGGACCCGGTGCCCTCGAGCACGACGGCGAGGTCCGCCGAGCGGGTCCCCACGTAGGCGGCGGTGACCGCGCCGGCCGCGCGGGCGGCGGCGGCGGTGCGGTCCGGGGCGGGAACCGCGCTGACCGGGGCTGCGGAGGGAAGCAGCCCGACCAGCGCCTCGGCGGCGGAGTCCTTGAGGGTGGCAACGGAAACGGTCATGCGGGGTTCTCCTCGGTATCGACGATCTGGGCCGCCAGTCGGGCGCCGTTCCGGCCCAGGCCGGCCCGGGCGATGCGCTGTCCGGCGATGCGGACCTCAAGGGGCCGCCGTTCGGGATGGTTCAGGGGAATCAGGTCTCCCACCGCGAGGCGGAGGATGGCCTCGGGCCTCACGGTCACCGGCATCAGGCCCACCGACACCTCGACGGGGACCCACGCCATCTGCTGGCGCAGCAGCTCCGCGGCGTTCTCGGGGGACGTCGTCGGGTTTGTCGCCCCGAGCTGCGGCAGGACGGTTTCGGCAGGCAGGGCCACGGTCCCCTCGGCGGTGTTCTCCCCGACCCGGAGGGTGAAGGTGGCGACCACCATCAGGTCCGACGGCGCGGCGGCCTGGGCGAACTGGGCGTTGTACTGGATGGAGTTGAAGCTCAGCGGCATGGGCAGCAGGGAACCGAAGGAGTAGCGCAGGTCCTCGAGGGCGTCCTCCATGAGCCGCTTTACGAGGGCCTGTTCGATCTGGGTGAACTTCCGGCCCGGCGCGGGCTGGCTGCCGTTGCCGCCGAGCATGCGCCCCACCCAGGCCAGGGCCGAGGAGGTCGGGAACTGGATGATCGCCTGCGACTCGTAGTCCTCGAGCCGGCACAGCACCATGGCCGTGGTCGCGGGCAGGGACGCGGCGTATTCGTCGTAGGTCTGCATCAGGACCTGGTGGGTGGTGACCTGCGCCTTGACGCGCACCTTCGCCGTCAGCTGCGTGCCCCACTGCCGGGCGAAGGTCTCGAAGGCCACTTCCAGGGCGCGGCTGTGCTCGCGGGCGAGCGTCGTGGGCCGGCGGAAGTCGTACACCTCGACCGTGCGTGCGGGCTCGGGCAGGAGGGTTTCCTGAAGGTTGGAGGGGGTCACGATAATCACTATCGGCGGCCCGGCCCGGCCCGTAAGCCGTTGCGGCCTCCTCATCGGGCGGCGGCCCGTGCGGGTGCCCGCCGCCGTCGTTGAACTGCGGTCGAGCCGCCGCCGGGCCGAGCCGGGTCGAGCCGCGCCGGGCCGTGCCGCGTACCGGACGCCCGGGTGCCCGGGTCCCCGGGTGCCCGGCGTGACCGTCTGCCCGCGGGCGGGCCATCAGCGGTCAGGGGCGCTGTGCGGCCACTTCCGGAATCAGGGACCGGACGCTCTCCGGCTGGTCGGAGAGCACGACGATGTCGACCCGCCGGTTGAGCTTCAGGTCGGCCTCGGTGCGGCCATCGTTCAGGGGC
>NZ_CADCTE010000198.1 GCF_902805515.1 uncultured Arthrobacter sp.
GAAGCATTTTAGAAGGAGATCAACGTGGCCAGCTTCGTTGACCGAGTAGTCCTGCACGTTTCCGGCGGCACAGGCGGCCATGGCTGTGTGTCCGTCAAGCGCGAGAAGTTCAAGCCCCTGGGCGGGCCCGACGGCGGCAACGGCGGCGACGGCGGCGACGTGATCCTGCGTGTCGACCCGCAGACCACCACCCTGCTCGACTACCACCACGCCCCGCACCGGCACGCCACCAACGGCGGCAACGGCATGGGCGACTGGCGCGGCGGCAAGAACGGCGAGACGCTCATCCTTCCAGTGCCCGACGGCACCGTCGTCAAGGCCAAGGACGGCACAGTGCTGGCCGACCTCGTCGGCGAGGGCGCCGAGTTCGTCGCCGCGGCCGGCGGCCAGGGCGGGCTGGGCAACTCCTCGCTGTCCTCCCAGAAGCGCAAGGCCCCCGGCTTCGCCCTGCTGGGCATCCCCGGCGACGAGCGCGACGTCGTCCTGGAGCTGAAGTCCATCGCCGACATCGCCCTGGTCGGCTTCCCCTCGGCCGGCAAGTCCAGCCTGATCGCCGCGATGTCAGCCGCCCGGCCCAAGATCGCCGACTACCCGTTCACCACGCTGGTGCCCAACCTCGGCGTCGTCGAGGCCGGCAACACCCGCTTCACCATCGCCGACGTCCCCGGCCTGATCGAGGGTGCCAGCGAAGGCAAGGGCCTGGGCCACCACTTCCTGCGCCACGTCGAACGCTGCGCCGCCCTGGTGCACGTGCTCGACACCGCGGCCCTCGAGACCGACCGCGACCCGCTGGGCGACCTGGCCGTGATCGAACGCGAACTCGATAAGTACGCCGTCGACATGAGCTTCGCCGGCTCCGACGGGGAGGTCGTTCCCCTCAACGAGCGCCCGCGCCTCGTGGTGCTGAACAAGGTGGACGTGCCCGACGGCCGCGACATGGCCGCCATGGTGCGCCCCGAGCTCGAGGCACGCGGCTACCGCGTGTTCGAGGTCTCCGCCTCAAGCCACGAGGGCCTGCGCCAGCTCGGCTTCGCCATGGCCGAGATCGTCCAGGGCGCCCGCGACGCCGTGAAGGCCGCCCCGCCGAAGGTCGCGCCGCCAGTGCTGCGCCCCCGCGCCGTCAACTCCGCCGGGTTCCGCATCCGCAACGAGGAAAAGGACGCCCTGCCCCTGTTCCGCGTGCTGGGTGAGAAGCCCGAGCGCTGGGTCAAGCAGACCGACTTCACCAACGACGAGGCCGTCGGCTACCTCGCCGACCGCCTGGCGAAGCTCGGCGTCGAAGAGCAGCTGTTCAAGGCCGGCGCCAAACCGGGCGACACCGTCGTCATCGGCGAGGGCGACGGCGTCGTGTTCGACTGGGAGCCCACCATGATGGGCGGTGCGGAGCTGCTGGCCGGACCGCGCGGCACCGACCTGCGCCTGGCCGAATACGTCCGCCCCACCCGCGAGCAGAAGCGCGAGGAGTACCAGGAGCGCAAGGACGCCAAGGCCGCCGCGCGCGCCGAGCTCGAGGCCGACCGCAAGGCAGGCATCTGGACCGAGTCCGTGAACAACAAGGCCAAGCGCACCCCCGCCCCCGCAGACAACGCGGGCGACCAGGCGTAGGGACGCGATGGCAGCACACTCACCCCTGACGGACCGCTCCGGGCTGCCCGGCGCCCGGAGGGTCGTCGTCAAGGTGGGGTCGTCCTCGCTGACGTCCGTCTCGGGCGGGATCTCCACCGAGGCCCTCGTGGGCCTCGTCGACATCCTCGCCGCGCGGCGCCTGGCCGGCACCGAACTGATCCTGGTGTCCTCCGGGGCGATCGCGGCGGGCCTGGCCCCGCTGGGGCTCGCGCGCCGTCCGGCGCAGCTGTCCTCCCAGCAGGCCGCGGCGAGCGTGGGGCAGGGACTGTTGATGGCCCGCTACACACAGGCCTTCGGCGCCCACGGCGTGACGGTGAGCCAGGTGCTGCTCACGGCCGATGACCTGATCCGGCGCTCCCACTACGCCAATGCGCACCGGGCGATGGAGCGGCTGCTGAACTTCGGCGTCGTGCCGATCGTCAATGAGAACGACACCGTGGCGAGCCATGAGATCCGCTTCGGCGACAATGACCGCCTCGCGGCGCTGGTGGCCCACCTGGTGAAGGCCGACGCCCTCGTGCTGCTCTCCGACGTCGACGCGCTGTACGACGGCCCGCCGAAGGACGGCGCGCAGCGCATCCCGGACGTGCACTCGGCGGCCGACCTCGAAGGCGTCACCATCGGGCGCGCCGGCGCAGCCGGCGTCGGCACCGGCGGCATGGCCACCAAGGTGGAGGCCGCCGGGATCGCGGCAGCCTCGGGCATCCCCGCGCTCGTGACCTCGACGGCGAACGCCGCAGCGGCCCTGAACGGGGCCGACGTCGGCACCTGGTTCTCCGCCGGAGGCCGCCGCCAGCCCATCCGGCTGCTGTGGCTCGCCCACCTGGCACGCATCCAGGGCACGCTGATCCTCGACGACGGCGCCGTGAAGGCCGTGGGGGAGCGGCGGCGCTCACTGCTGCCGGCGGGCATCCTCGCCGTGAAGGGGGACTTCGAGCCCGGCGATCCGGTGGAGATGGTCGACACCACCGGCCGCGCCGTCGCCCGCGGGCTCGTCAACTACAGCTCGGCCGAACTGCCGCCCATGCTGGGGCGCTCCACCCGGGACCTCGCCGAGGAACTCGGGCACGAGTATGAACGCTCGGTGGTCCACGTCAACGACCTCGTGGTGCTCTGAGCCGGACCGCTCCACTGCGGACGCACGGGCGGATCCCGGCACCGGGCGCCTCTCGGTAGACTGTGCTCATGACCAATCCCCAGACGCTGCAGGGCGGGCACACCCCCGCCGAGCCCGAGGACGCCGCCGTCCAGGCCGCGTCCGGTGAACCGACCACCGTGGAACCGGACGTCAGGGAACCGGCCACCGCGGAACCGGACGTTCCACAGGCCGTATACGCCCTGACCGACCGTTCCCGCGCCGCCTCGCGCCTTCTCGCCTCGGCCACCCGCGCCACCAAGGATCAGGCCCTGCGCGCCGTGGCCGCTGCGCTCACCGAACGCCAGGACGCCGTCCTCGCCGCCAACGTGCTCGACGTCGAGGCGGGCCGCGCCAACGGCACGTCGGCCTACCTCCTTGACCGGCTCAGCCTCGACCCGCACCGCGTGGCCGGGCTGGCCCGGGCCCTCGAAGAACTCGCGGCCCTTCCCGATCCGGTGGGGTCGGCGGTGCGCGGGCAGACCCTGCCCAACGGGATCCGGCTGCGGCAGGTGCGGGTGCCCCTCGGTGTGGTCGCCGCCATCTACGAGGCCCGGCCCAATGTCACGATCGACATCGCCGGCCTGGCCCTGAAGAGCGGCAACGCCGTGATCCTGCGGGGCGGATCCGCCGCGGCGCACACAAATGCGGCGCTCGTGGAGATCATCGGCGCGGTGCTCGAGGAGAGCGGACTGCCGGCCGACGCGGTGCTGAGCGTCGACCAGTACGGCCGGGCCGGGGCGGCCGCCCTGATGGGCGCACGCGGCCGGGTCGACGTCCTGATTCCGCGCGGCGGACGGGACCTGATCCAGACGGTCGTCCGTGAATCCTCGGTGCCGGTGATCGAGACCGGCGAGGGCAACGTGCACATCTTCCTCGACGAGAGCGCCGACGCCGGGATGGCCACCGACATCCTGCTCAACGCCAAGACCCAGCGGCCCAGTGTCTGCAACACCGTCGAGACCCTCCTGATCCACAGCGGTGCCGCCGCCGCCCCGGCGGTGCTCGGCCGGCTCGCCGAGGCCGGCGTGCGCCTCCACGTCGACGGGCGGGCCCAGGCCCTGCTGCCCGAGGGGACGGCGTCCGAGCCGGCCACCGACGACGACTGGGGCCGGGAGTACATGGCCCTCGACCTCGCCGTCGGCGTCGTCGATTCGGTGGACGAGGCGCTGGCCCACATCCGCCGCTGGAGCACCGGGCACAGCGAGGCCATCATCACGAACAACCTGGCCAGCTCTGAGCAGTTCATCGCCGGCGTCGACTCGGCGGCGGTGCTGGTGAACGCCTCGACCCGGTTCGTCGACGGCGGGGAGCTGGGCCTGGGCGCGGAGGTCGGAATCTCCACCCAGAAGATGCACGCCCGCGGGCCCATGGGCCTTGCCGAACTGACGACCACGAAGTGGATCATCCAGGGCGAAGGGCAGGTGCGGCAGTGACGCGCGTGTACGGCTCCGATCGAGCAGCGCGTAATATGGTACAGAACCTGCTCGCCGGCCCGGGCGCTCCGGCGGTCCGCCAATACATTTCAAGGGGAACTACATGCTGAATTTGTACACCGACGCAGCGGTGCTTGCAGGCGAGGTGGCGGTGCACCACGAGCTGCCGCTTCCGGCCCTGGCGTACCCGCTGATCGTCGGGGGCTTCCTGCTCCTGCTCATGATCGTCACCGTGTCGTTCTCCAACCTCGGCCACCGGCACCAGGCCACGCGGGAGCACCTCGACCCGCACAAGCAGCACCCCAACAAGCACGACCACGGCGAAGCCACCCGGCGCTAGTTCCCTTGGGCGATTCGACGAACGCCGGCGGGCCGGGCACCGGGGACACCGCACCGCACCGGCGGCGTGACGGCGGGCCATGGCGGCTCGGTGTCATGGGCGGCACCTTCGACCCGATCCACCACGGGCACCTCGTGGCGGCGAGCGAAGTCGCCGCCGTGTTCGGCCTGGACGAGGTGGTCTTTGTTCCCACCGGACAGCCGTGGCAGAAGGCCGACACCCGCGTGACGTCGGCGGAGCACCGGTACCTGATGACCGTGATCGCCACGGCCTCGAACCCGGACTTCACCGTCAGCAGGGTGGACATCGACCGGCCGGGTCCGACCTTCACCATCGACACGCTGCGGGACCTCAAGGCCGCCCGGCCCGAGGCCGAGCTGTTCTTCATCACCGGGGCGGATGCGATGGCGCAGATCCTCTCCTGGAAGAATGTCGACGAACTGTGGACCCTCGCCCACTTCATCGGAGTGACGCGCCCCGGGCACGAGCTCGACGGCGGCGGGCACGATGTGAGCCTGCTTGAGGTCCCGGCCATGGCAATCTCCTCGACCGACTGCCGCCGCCGGGTCGAATCGGGCAACCCCGTGTGGTACCTGGTGCCGGACGGGGTCGTGCAGTACATCGCCAAGTACGGGCTCTATGCAAGGACCGACGCTCCCGCCGCGCAGGGGGCCGACGACGGCTCCAAGCCCGGGACGCCGCCCCACGGAGTCAATCCCACAGCGCTTCCGCAGACGACCGGATGAGAAAGCAATGAGCAAGGCTAACGACGAGAAGGACCCACGACCCGCCGCTTCCGGCCGCGGGTCTTCCGCTGTATCGGGAACCGGAACCGGGACCACAAGCGGGGGACAGCGGCGGAGCCGGCGTGCCGCCGACGCGCCGGTCGACGCGGAGGTCCACACCTCCGAGCGGGTGTCCCTGGTGCGGGCGAGGGACCGTGAGGCCCTGCGCACCTACCGTGCCCTGGCCGAACACTCGGTGCCCGCGGTCACCAGCTCATACGACGCGATGCCCACCCGGCGCCAGCTGCGGCTGCAGCAGCAGGAAGCGCAGGCGGCCCGGGCGGAGGTTCCCGCCACCGCTCCCGGCGGCACGGTTCCAGGTGACTCCACCCCTGCTGCTTCAACCCCTGCTGCTTCGACCGCCCCCGAGTCGGCCTCCGCTGCTTCGACTCGCGCCGGCGCCGGCAGCGCCGCGCAGGGATCCGCCGGAGCGGCCCCCTCGGGTGCGCAGACGGCACCGGAGACGGCCGCGCCCCAGGCAAAAGGCCGCCCCCTGCACCCCGATGGAACCCCCATCGAACGGCGCGTCGCGCAGGTGCCGCTCGAAGGCAGGCGCGACCGCCGCCGCCGCGTGAGCACCGAAGCAGACGGCGCGGCCGGGCCGCAGGCAACCGCTGATGACCCCGTCGGTGAGGGAGCCGTTGGAGAGGACCTCAGTGTCGAGCAGGCCCTCGCGGCCCGCGAGGCCATCGCCGCGCAGGCACGGGACCAGGTCGCCATGATCGAGGCGGCGCAGGGCACCGACCCGTTCGCCGTCGACCCCGCCATCCTGGCGAAGCAGAAGGCGCTGGCCGAACGCGCCGCCGTCCTCAACAGCCGGGCGCAGAAGATCCAGCAGCTCTCCGAGGAGAACTCCCAGCGGCGTCCGCAGTCGAGCGATCCGACCACGGCGCACAACCTCTCAATCGTCGCGCCCCCCGAATACGTCAAGGTTCCAGGGGTAGGCGGCCCGGTCCTGAAGGCCCCGACCACCTCCCACGTTCCGGTCGTCCGCCGCCCCCTTCCGTCGAAGCCTTCCGCCCAGCCTGCGGCTCCCGCCCCGGCTCCGGCCTCCGCCGGCAAGGGCCCCGAACGGCGGTCGCAGGTGCTGGCGCAGGCCGAAACCCTCGCCCGCAACCATGGCCGAACCACCGACGACGGCGCTACCCCCGTGCGTGCCCAGAGCGCCCACGGGCTCGACCCCCTCGACGCCATGACCGCGGGCCTGGCCCGGGTCCGGCGGATGAGGTACCTGCAGTTTTCAATACTCGGGTTGGGCGTGCTTGCACTCCTGGCCGGAATTCTAATGATTGTCAGCGGCTTCGGCGGCTGACCACACACAAGGAGATCAGTGAGCGCTACCGAATCGTCCATCGGGATTGCCCGCACCGCGGCACACGCCGCAGTGGACAAGATTGCCCAGGACATTGTTGCCATCGATGTAAGCGAGCGCCTCGCGATCACCGATGTTTTCCTCATCGCCTCGGCGCCGAGCGAACGACAGGTCAATGCCATCGTCGACGGCATCGAGGAGGAACTGTCAAAGCAGGGCCTGAAGCCCGTCCGGCGTGAAGGCCGCAGCGAGGGCCGCTGGGTGCTGCTCGACTACGCCGAGGTGGTCATCCACGTCCAGCACGAGGAAGACCGCGTCTTCTACGCCCTGGAGCGGCTGTGGAACGACTGCCCATCCGTCGACCTGCAGCTTGAGGGCTCCCTGCAGAGCTCACCGCAGAACCCCGATGCGCCCAGCGCCGTCAGCACCGAAGCGGAGTGACGGGACACCGGCACAATGACCCTGCCGCCCGCAGGGTGATCTTCTGGCGGCATGGGAGAACGGCCTGGAACCACGGCGGAATGTTTCAGGGCCAGGAAGATATTCCGCTCGATGCGACCGGCCGGCGCCAGGCCTCCCGGGCCGCCGGGCTGCTCGCCCAGCGCCACCCGGCGCGCATCGTGTCCTCCGACCTCAGCCGGGCCGCCGACACCGCCCACGCCCTGGCCGCCATCACCGGGCTTAAGGTGCGGCTGGACAAGCGCTTCCGGGAGACGGCCGCCGGTGCGTGGCAGGGGCTCACCTTCGCCGAAATCGATGAGCGGTTCCCCGAGGACAACGCCGCCTGGCGCGGGGGAGACCCCTTGGTCCGCGCCGGCGGTGCGGAGAACCGCGAGGAGGTCGGCCGCCGGATGAGCGAGGCCACCCTCGAAGCGGTGGAGGACCTCACCGCCGGACAGACCCTCGTGGTGGTCAGTCACGGAGGCGCGATCCGCGCCGGACTGGCCGCCCTGATGGGGCTGCCCTCAACCACCTGGGGTGCGCTGGCCGGAGTATCCAACTGCCACTGGTCGCTTCTGGACGAGCAGGTCCGCACCCCGGAGGCGCTCTTTTCGTGGCAGCTGCGGGAGCACAATGTGGGTCTCGGGTCCTTCCCGGCGGAGCCGATCGAGGGCTAGCGGGGGCAAGTTCCGGCCGATTTTGCAGGAGCGGAAAACTTTACTAAACTAAACGAGTTGCTTCAGCCGGTTAGCCGGAGGGAAACAACGGATTGGGGCTGTGGCGCAGCTGGTAGCGCACCTGCATGGCATGCAGGGGGTCAGGGGTTCGAGTCCCCTCAGCTCCACCAATCCGCCGCCAGGTTTTGGGAAATACTCCCGGAACCTGGCGGCTTTTTTGTGCCGTGTTTTCTGCTCCCGGGCGGCGCCCGCCGCGGACCGGAATCTGCAACAGTTCAGGAACGATTCCGGAGGCCCCACGCACGGATGCGCCGCCGGGCCTCACAATGGACCGATCGACGCACAATGGATCGATCAGCGGCCGTCCGGGAGGTCCGAATGAACAAGAGGCGCACATCCGTCCTGTCCCTCGGCGGGGTCCTCGGCGTCGCCGTCCTGCTCGGCGCCTGCGCTCCGGCCGCGTCGGAGCCGGTCTCCGGACCTGCGCCGTCGGCTGCAAGCAGCGCCCCGGCGTCCTCTACGCCAGGCTCCACACCACCAAGTTCCACGGCACCCACCAGCACCGCCCCCGCCGAGACCGCTCCGCCGACCGACCCGCCCACGGCGCCGGGCTGGAACACCTACACGACCCTCGACGGCGCACTCGCCTTCGACTATCCCGAAAACTGGACGGTCCGCCCCTCGGAGGGGGCCCCGCCCGGCGGGGTCGCCATCGAGGTGGTCAGCGACACCGGAAAGCCGATCGCGAACCTCCGCACCAATCTCGTCACCGGCGCCGAGTGCGCCCAGAAGAGCCGCTACGGGGTGATCGAGTCGCGGCCGCTGCCCGCCCTGGCCCAAGCCGGCAGCACCCCCCGCTTCGTCTTCGAAATCCGCAGCGACCCAATGCAGCCCGACCCGCAGAAGGGATTCAGCGGAGCCTATGGCATCACCTCGGCACCGGAGCCGGAGGGTCCGACGGCGTGCCCCATCGCGCACTTCTTCACCTGGCCTCCCAGCGGCGCGGCCTTTGGGGGCATCTACGACCCCTTCGACACCACGCACGGCAACCCGCCGCACGCCGATACGCCGCAGGTGTACGCCGAGACGGAGGAGTTCGGGAAGATCCGCACCATGATCACTTCGCTGCGGCCCGCGGGGTAGGCCGCCACCAGGCACCGCGTCCCGCCGTGGGCTACCGGCGGGGGCTGCGGCTACCGGGCGGGTCCCGGCTGCCCCGGGCCGTCCCGGTTTTCGGACAGCCAGCGCCGCGACCAGATCACCACCACGTACACCACGAGGCAATTGGTGATGACCCGCATCAGGGTCAGCTCGGTGCTGTAGGCGCCGAAGATCAACACCGTGACGAGGACGACGAAGGCGCTCCTCCTCAGGAGGGAAAAATGCCGGGACGTCAGGCCGCTGGGCCAGGGGTGGAAGTCGACCTGCGGCGGCTTGTCCGCGTTTGAGAACACATCAGCTCCTCGGGTGGTTTCAGCTGATGCAGCAATGGTGCGCGCTCGGTCCACCGGGCACAAGGCCTTTCCCGGACCCCGCGGTTTTTGGTCCTGTCCACCCGCGCGGCCGCGTTGGTAGGGTACGGGCATGGCTTCTCAACTCGTACGTCCGCGCAACGGCAAGGTGATCGCGGGGGTCTGCGCGGCCCTTGCCGCCCGCTTCGGCATTTCCAAGACCCTGGTAAGGCTGCTCTTCGTGATTTTCGGCCTGGTCGGGGCCGGGGAGATTGCCTACATCATCCTGTGGATCATGATCCCCAAGGCCTATTGACACCACGGCCTCGTTGGACGCGGCGGGCCCGGCCGGCATTCCCGGGCGGGCCCGCCGGGTCGGGGGCCGCCCGGCCAGGAGCCCAGCCGGTCGGGCTGTTGCCCAGCCGGTCGGCCTGTTTGATTAATCCTGCCCGGTCAGGAGCCCGACCAGGCATACCGGATGTCCGGTGCCCGCTCCTCATTCTCCGCGCCGTCCGTGCGTTCGACGGCCACGAACCCGTGCCTCTCGTAGAACCGCCGGGCGCCGAGGTTTGACTCGAAGGTCCACAGCTGGAGTCCGGAGGGCTGCAGCGCCTTGGCATGGCCAAGGAGAAGCGTGCCGACCCCGTGCCCCCAGTATTCGGGGGCGACGTAAAGCTGGTCGATCCACCCGGGGCTCAGGCTGAGCAGGCCGGCGGCCTGCCCGTCGCCGTCCACCGCAAGCCAGGTCTGCCGATCGGCGATCAGTACCCCGCGGACGAACCCCTCGTCCTCGGCCGCGGTGTGGGCGGCCGAGGGCAGGTAGGCGGCGGCGGCCGTGCGGGAGTCCCGAAAAACGCGGATCGCCTCGGGAGCGTCCGCCGGTTCGGCGCGGCGTATCAACATCGCACTGTCCTGTCCTGTCTTATCCTGTCCTGTCCTGTCCTCCCGCACCGCGGAGGCGGTGCCGCGGCGGTCAACCGGTGGGCAAGGGGTCAGCCGCCGGTCCTGCGCGGTGCCGCTGCGGCCCGGCCGGGAGCATCGAAGGATTCGGCCTCGATGACCTCCTTGCGGACCTCGCCGCTGAGGGTTTCCTCGTGCGTGATGATTTCCTTGAGCACGTGGATCCGCTCGACGGCGACGATCTCGGTCTGCACCACGGGCCGCTCCTCGTAGAGCACAATGGTGACCTCGTCCCCGCTGAAGGCGGACCCCACGGCGGCATACAGGTCGTTCCGGTCCACGGCGGTATCCTCGTCGCGTTCCATGTAGGTGTACGACCCGCCGCCGGAGGCCGCCCCGTTGGTGTTCCCGTTGCCGTTGCCGTTGCGGTGGCCGGGCACGTCGTCGAGGGGAACGCGTTCGATGGAAAGCTCTTCGCGCCGGACCGGCACCGTGATGGTGACCTCCTCGGTGACGATCCTCTTCACCAGGCGCACCCGTTCGGTCTCCCGGATCTCCGTGCCCGCGCGGAGCTGTTCCTCGGAGCGGATCATCACGTGGTCGCTCTCAAGCCGGGACGTGGCGTGCTCGTCGGACCGCCCACCGGAGGCCTCGTCGACGCCGGGGAGGAGTCCGTAGTGGCGCAGCAGGTGCTTCTCCTCCGCCTGGCTCAGGTGTCCGTCCTGCGACATGCCCGGGGACGCCAGCACCGATTCACGGGGGTAGGCGACCTGCACGTCGCCGCCCGAGGTGGTGGCACCGTCAAGCGGCACGAACGACTCGGCTGCGGAGGCCCCCGTGTCCACGGTGACCCAGGTGGGCCGGCCCGTCGCGTCGTCGACATACAGGCGCCCCAGCGGGCCGAGGACCTGCCCGTCCGTGCTGAGGACGTTGCCGCCGGCGCTGATGAGCTCCTTCATCTGTTCCTGGGTGATCATGGGGTCTCTTTTCCGCAGTGGAGATGGTCGGGGATGCCTGATGCATTTCTGTTCTGAGGCTCCCCACCATATACCAAGCATGCTTAGTACACGGTGGGCCGCGCCGCGCCGATGTCGGCAGATTAAGCAAGGCGGCGTCCGCCCTACCCGGGCCGCCGCCGGGGGCATAGTGTTCAGCCATGGACGCGGAGGCCGGTCCTGCAGCGAAGCGGTGGTCCAACCGTTCGACCGCCGCAGCCCGGGCGCGCTCCGCCGGAAGGGCCCGGACCGACCCGGTTCCCGAGGTGCACCTGATCGACTTCCGCAGACCCTGGGTGCTGTCCCTGCTGGGAGGGTTTCTGGGCCTCGACCGGTTCTACCTTCGGCGCCCGGTGTCGGGGCTGATCAAACTGCTCACTTTGGGCGGCGCTGGCTTCTGGTGGGCCGCCGACGTCCTGGCGCTCGCCCTGGGATCGGCGGTCGACGGCGGCGGCCACCCCCTGGCGGGGCGCCGCGGCCACCGTGCCGCGGCGCTTGGTGTTTCGCTGGTGGTGATCCTTACCGTCTTCACCCTCGCCTCGGGTCCGGTGCTGACCCTGTTGCGGGCCGGTGCCGGGTCGGCCATGACAGCCCTCAGCTCCGTCCTCCCGACCGAGGATCCCCCACCCCGGTGGACCGAGGTGGCAGTGCTGGCCGGCGGGCCCGGACGGCCGGCGCCCGAACCGTTCACCCTCACCGGAGGCGCGGCGCGGATCAAATACACCCTCGACGGGCCGGGCTTCATCTACCTGCTGGAGGAAGGAACCGACGGAGTACCCGAGGGCGAGGAACCGCTGATCTCGAGGCTCGAAGCAGGCGCGGGCACCCACACCCAACGGGTGGACCCGGGGGAGTGGACGCTGGTGGTCCTTCCGGCCGAGACCCGCTGGTCTGCCACCATCGACAAATTCACCGGAGGCAGCATCGAATAGTCCCCGCCTCAGCCCCGCCG
Organism: uncultured Arthrobacter sp.; assembly: GCF_902805515.1. GTDB lineage: Bacteria > Actinomycetota > Actinomycetes > Actinomycetales > Micrococcaceae > Arthrobacter_D. Next base: position 12,051 of record NZ_CADCTE010000198.1, read on the forward strand.
CAGGCGCTCCGCCGCCTCCCGGTACGCCGCGGCCGCCGCATCCTGGCGCGGAGCCTCGGCCTGGTGGAGCACGCCGTAGGAGAAGGTGTTTGCGCCGGAACGATGGGCCCCGCGCGCGGTGGTGGCCACAAACTCCTGGAACATGATGCTGTCGCGGTGGACGCCGAGGGCGTCCTGGATGTCCTCGGCGGTCGTCAGGACGGCCTCGAGTTTGCGGCCGAAGTCGAACCCGGTGGCGGCGGAAACCGACCGAATGGCGTACCGAAGCCGCTTGGACCGTTTTCGCACGTCGTGGAGGAGATGGATCCGCGCCGCGGCGTCCTCCTCCCCGGCGGCCGCGTCAACGAGTTTCAGCACCTTGCGCTGCTGGCGTTTGACGGCCCGCCGGATGGCTTTCCGTGCGCTGCGACCCTCCGGACCGACCGCCAGCGGCAGCCGGACGGCAAATCCGTCGAGCACGGTAAGGAGCCGGAAATAGTCGGGGGAGTTCAGTTCCTCAAGCAATTCCCCGTAGGCCTGCCGGTACTGGGCCGCGGCCGTTCTCTGAAGCCGGCGGGCAACGTGGGCGGGAACCGATCCGTCCGGAAGGGCCTTCACGCTTTCAGTCACCCATCCGCGGATCACGTCGGCATCACGGGCGGCGGCAAGGGCGTGTCCGAGCCGCTGCAGCCGGTCCTCTACATCCCGGGCGGCGGCTTCATCGAGCAGCTTCCCGTAGGTCTTGAGCACGCTCCGCAGGGTGCGGGAGCGCACCCGCAGCTGGTGGACGGCGTCCTCCTCGTCCACCCGCACGCGGAGGTCCCAGGCCTTGAGTTCGGCCGTGAGCGTCGAAAACACCGGGGCGAGGACCGCGCCGATCGGGGTGTCGGTGTCGCTCGGAGTCTCCGGGACGGCGGTACCGCCCTCCGCCTGCCTGACGAGCCGCTCCGCCGGACCGCCGGGGGAGGCGCCCGCCGCGACCAGCAGGCCCTCGATGGTGTTCAGCAGTTCCCCGGCCGCACGTCCGTCGCTGTCGCTGTCGCCGTCGCCGTCGCCGGGTCCGCCGTCCGCGGCCGGGTCGGGGTGTGCCTCCACCGTCCACTCGCGCCAGCCACCGCCGTCGGTGTCGACGGGCTCGACGGCGTCATCCCGCACCCGCAACACGCCGTCGGGTCCCGGGAGCGTTACCTCCCGACGCCGGAGGACCAGGTCGGCCACCCGCCCCAGGTCCCGGTCGCGGACATGGACCCGGACCCGGTCGAGAACCTTCGACGGGACGCCGGTCTCCGGGGACGCAACCGAGAAATCCAGCTGACTCAGCGCCGCCGGAAAGGTGACGTCCCAGCGGGCCGCCTTCCCCTCACCGGTGACAGCCACGGTGATCCCCGCGCGCGCCAGTTCAGAGTCGTCGAGATCCCAGTGGACGCGCCGAAGAACTGCGGTTCCGCCCGGGGGTGGTGCCCCGGCGCGTCCCGGCAGTTCAGGCAGGACGGCGTCGGCGTCGGCGACATACCGGCGGACTGCGGGTGCTTCTATCCTCTGGGTCATGAGCCATTATGGTGCTGCCCGGCGTCGGAGGACCAAGGGCTTCCCGCCCTGCGCTGGCCCTTGCACCGAGATGCGCAGGAGGGCAGGAAGGGAGGGTTTCCGGAGCGTACTCGTGGCACACTGAACCCATGACGACTCCTGCTGAACAGCCAACAGACCGTCCGGCCGAATCGGCCGAAATCATTGAGACCACGCCGGCGACGGAGGTGCCGGCGGCGAAGGTAGCGGGTGCGGAGATGAAGGAACGCACCCACCTGGGCATGAAGATCGACGACGCCTGGCTGGGGTTCCAGCGCCGGCTCGCCATCCGCCGCGGGCACGTGCAGACTGTCATCCCCTACACGGGTTACGGGACGACCAAGTGGGTTCGGGTGCTGGCCCGGGTGGTACTGACCGATCCCCGCGACAGCGGCCCGGTGGAGGACAGCGGCCCGCTCAAGCCCCTCAAGGAGGGCATCCGCGGATGGCGGAATTTCACCAGCGCTCCCGTGCGCGACGCCGTCGTCCAGGTCCAGGTCAATGGAAGCACGCACACCGTCAAGGCCGACCACGGCGGAGTGATCGATGCCCGCATCGACGTGGAACTGACGCCCGGCTGGCACACGGTCCGGCTGAAGTCGGGCGATTCGCGGCTCGCCGACGCGCCCATGAAGGTGGTCGACGATTCGGTGGACTTCGGGGTGGTCTCCGACATCGACGACACGGTCATGGTGACCGCCCTCCCGCGGCCCTTCCTGGCCGCCTGGAACACGTTCGTGGTGGACGAACACGCCCGGACGCCGACCCCCGGCATGGCCGTGCTGTACGAGCGGATCACCCGGAACATGCCGTCGGCGCCGGTGCTTTACCTCTCGACGGGGGCTTGGAACGTGGCGCCTGCCCTGACCCGGTTCCTCTCGCGCAACCTCTACCCGGCGGGCCCGAAACTGCTCACGGACTGGGGCCCGACCCGCGATCGTTGGTTCCGCAGCGGCCAGGACCACAAGCGCACCTCCCTTGAGCGCCTGGCCGATGAGTTCCCCTCGGTGAAGTGGCTTCTGGTGGGCGACGACGGGCAGCACGACGAAGCCATCTACGCCGAGTTCGCGCAGCGGCATCCCGACCGGGTGCGTGCCATCGCCATCCGGCAGCTCTCGGTCAGCGAGGCGGTGCTCGCCGGCGGGCGGTCGAAGACGAATGCCGCCGCGCGGACGCCGGGCATCGACTGGGTGTATGCCCCGGATGGGGCGGGAATGTCCAAGCAGCTGGAGAAGCTTGGAATCATCGCTCCGGATCCCGATCCGGACCCGGTACCCGAGCCCTACCCGCACCGCGAGGACAGCTAGCGGGCCGGGACCGAGTCGAGGCGGATCGTCAGCAGGATCCGCCGGAGCCCCATGCCGAAGGTCGCGGCGGCGTCGATCCGTTCGGTGACGGCGCTGGTGTGCACCTCGCGCATGAGGGCCTCCACAGCCTCCTCCGCCGCAGCTTGGGTTGAGGCTTCGGGATCCCAGGCGCCAATGGCCTCCGAGGTCAGCCGGCTGGCCTCGGCCAGGGGGACGCCCAGGCCTGCGGGCAGCGGCGCGGCGGTTTCCGAGCGCCAGATGGCCCCGGAGAGCACCTCGGTGATGTCCTCGACGTAGAAGGTGATCCGTTCGAGGGACCGCAGGGCGTGGTAGTCGGCCTCAAGGTCCCGGCCGTTGCGGTAGCGGCGGAGATTTCCCCGGCGGCTCGTGTCGGCCAGCTGCACCGCGCCGCGTGCATCCCGGCCCAGGCGGTCGAGCGCATCCTGCCGGGAAGCCCACTCCTCATGCTCGGGCGGCCAGCGTTCCTCGAGGGCCGCCCCCATATCGCTGAGCTGGAGCGCCAGGGCGGAGCGCAGTTCCTCAAGGCTCTGGATGACGCCGTTGAGGTGCAGCGGCGGGAAGACCAGGGCGTTGACCGCAAGCCCGACGGCGATCCCGACGAGCATCTGGATCGAGTACCCCAGTGAGTAGGTGTCGGCGTGGTCGCCGCCGAGCAGCAGCACGAAGAGCGCCGCCATCGGAATCCAGTCCCGTCCGGCGCCCAGGCGCGGCAGCCCGGCCAGCAGGACACCGAGCCCGACGACCAGTCCGACCGTCAGGCTGGTGGGATTGCCCAGCAGGATCACGGGGAAGGCCAGCAGAATCCCGGCCCCAAGCCCGATGAGGGTCTGGAGGCCCGTCCGCGCCGAGCCGGCCACCGTGGGGTACATGCACACGAGGGCTCCGAGCGGTGCGTAGTACGGGTAGTCGGAGGCCACTCCGGGAACCAGCAGGGCCACCCACCAGGCGATGCCGGCGGCGATGGCTCCCTTCAGGGCGAGCAGGACACGTCCGTGACGCAGGTAGGCACCGAGGCGTTTTGGCAGGGGCCGGGGGACAGGGGGAATTGGTGAAGCCATCCCTCCAGTATTGCAATGCGGGGCAGGCCGGGGTCGACGGGCGGCCTGTTCGGGGAGCGGTGGAGGTGCCCTTCAGGCCCCTCGGGTGCCTTGTCCGGTCGAGGCGACCACGCTCGCCGCGATGTCGCGCAGCTTGGTGTTCCGGGCGCTCGAGGCCGCCTTCAGGATGGTCATGGCGGCCTCCTGGCCGCACCCGTTCTGGGCCATGATGATCCCTACCGCGAGGTCGATGGTGGTGCGCGATTCCATGGCGGCGCGCAGGTTCTCGCCGGCGTCGGTCAGGCGCGCAATCCGGACGGCGAGGCGGAGCGACCGGGAGGCTTCCCTGGCGAAAACCTCCGCGGTGCGAACGGCGTCCGGATCAAAGGCCGACGGCCCCACCGAGTACAGGTTCAGTCCGCACTGGGCCTCCCCGTCAATGGGGATGGGCACGGCGAGGATGGAGCGGACCTTCTGGGCCCGGGCGGCCTCCTGGTATTCCGGCCAGCGGGTGTCGTACTGGGTGTCCTCCACCCGGACCGTGGTGGAGGTGCGTGCGGCGGTCAGGCAAGGGCCGTCACTGAAGGCGTACTGGATCTCGTCGAGATTCCGCGCATGCCTGCTGCTGCTGGCCACCGTCGCGGCGGTCCGTGGCCGCAGCAGGGTGATCCCGCAGAACACCTCGCGGCCGGGGGTGGAGAGCCGGTGGACAGCAAGGTTGGCGAGGTCGTAGAGGAAGTCCTTCACATCGGTGCTGTTCAGGACCAGATCCCTCAGTGCCGGGGGTGGTCCCGTCGGGTCGATGTTCACTGCCCGCTCGGCGTTCATGCGGTGCCCCTGTTCTGAATCCACTGCCTGCACCGCCGGAACCGGGCCGGGCCTCGGCCGCGGCGGCGCACCTGCGGGCCAAACGATTTCTCTTCAGCGTACTCCCGGCGTGCGGGACTGCCTACGGGGTTGGACCACGGGCACGTGCGCAGCGGCGATCGCAGGGCGTAGAGCCCAAGCTTCGGCGGTCAGCCGCGCAGGCGGCGGACGAGGACTCCGCCTGCCGTTGCGAGCGCGGCGGTGCCGAGCACCGAACGCTGCACGGACCGGCGCCTGCCGCTCCACCCGCCGGTCACCGCGGTGTCGCGCCGGTCCTGTGAGGGTTCGTACAGGTTGCCGCTGGTGGCCTCGGCAGACTGCTTCTTCGACAGGTGGGTCTTGTCCACCTGGTGGGCCATTGCGGCCTCCACCTTGGCGGGGGCGAACCGGTGCTGGCGCACCATCGAGCGGCCGATCCTGCCAACGACCACTTCGCCGCGCGGCGAGTCCACGAGCTTGTAGATGGTGGCGGCCACCTTCTGCGGGCTGTAAACCGGCGGCATCGCCTGAGCCCGGCGGCCGGTGTAGTTTGCGGCCTGGTTGAAGAAGGGGGTGTCGATGGTGGCCGGCAGCACCGTACAGACATGGATCTTGCGGGCCTTGGCGAGCAGCAGTTCCGAGCGCAGGCTCACCCCGAGGGCGCGGACCGCGGCCTTGGACATCGAATAGGCGGAGGTGTACGGCTGGGGGACGACGCCGACGATCGAGGCCACATTGATGAGCACTCCCGAGCCCTGGCTCCGCATGTGCTGCAGCGCCACCCGGGCACCGTACACGTAGCCCATGATATTGACGTCGATCACCCGGTTGAAGTCCTTCAGCGGGACTTCGAGGAAGGGCGCGAAGAAGGAGACAGCGGCGTTGTTGACCCACACGTCGATGCGCTCGTACGCCTCCACGGCCCGCGCCGCCAGTTCCTGGACGGCCTCAGGGTCGCTGGTGTCGGTGGGAACGTAGAAAGCCCGGGACCCATAGGCCTCGCACTCCTCGATCAGCCCTTCGAGGGCTTCCTCCCGGCGGGCGGCCAGAACGAGGTCGGCGCCCCTGCGGGCGAAGTGGAGGGCCGTCGCGCGGCCGATGCCGCTCGATGCGCCGGTGATCACGACGACTGGCTGTTTCTTGCTCACTGGGTTCTCCCTACCTTCGGCATGAATTGCGGCATGAATAGCGGTATGGACCCCGGCACGGCCGGTGGAGCGGGTGGACGGCTGGGGGCCGCCCACCCGTTCCCGAGGCTACCGAGGCGGGGAGGGGCCGACAACGCTTTTCGGAGGTGCGCAGGAGGGAGTGCGGATCGTCAGGAAATGTGTTTCGGTTCGATGCTCCGCTGCCGGAGGATGTCGGCCAGTTGGTCCATGAACAGCCGCACCCGTACGTTCTGGCGGTCCCCGATCTGCAGGGCGAAGATGCTCCGGGCGAGCCGGATCTCCGGGACGTCCAGGGCAACGATGCCCGGGGGGCGGTTCAGCATCGCCAGATCCGGAACCAGTGCGGCGCCGAGCCCCGCGGCGGCCATCTCGAGGCTGGCGTTGAAGTCGTCGCAGTACGCGACCACCCGCGGATGGAGGTTGCAGCCGGCGAACAGGCGCTCGATCACCGTTGCGTCGGCGGTGCCGGGATGGTGGAGGATCCAGGGCATGTCGGCCAGTTGGTCGGCGCTCACTGTGGAGCCGGCCCGGATGCCCCAGGCCTCGGGCAGGACCACCCGGAAGTCGTCGTCGCCGATCCACTGGCGGCTGACGCTTGAGGGCCAGGCCAGGCCGGCCTGGCCCACCTGGTACACGAGGGCAAGGTCGAGTTCCCCGCCGGTGCGCAGGCCCTGGATGGTCTGTGCGGGTTCGGCGACGTACACCTTCAGGTGGATCCCGAGGGACTTCCACTGCTGGGTGCTGAGCAGGCGGGGCAGCGCGTAGGTCGCCAGGGAGGGGAACAGGCCCAGCCGGAGCTCCTGGGACGTCTCGGCCGAGGCACGGGCAGTGGAGGCGAGCAGCGCGTCGATGTCGGTGAGCACCTTCGCCGCGTGCCGGGACATGACGACGGCGGCCTCCGTGGGAACGGCGCTGCGGGCGCTTCGTTCGAAGAGGGTGGCCCCGGTGTCCTTCTCCAGCGCCGACATCTGCTGGGACACCGCGGAGGCGGTGTAGCCGAGGGTGGTGGCGGCTCCGGCGAAGGACCCGTGGCGGATCACCTCGAGCAGCGTCCTCAGGTGGACGGGATTGACCATGGGCGGTCCTTTCCGGCGAACGATGGCGCGATGCTCCGGTCCGCGGGGCGGCGGAGCGATCCACAGGTGGGGGGACTCCGAACTTTAGCCGAGCCGGTGCCCGCTAAGTCGAGCCCGCGGTGCTCCTCACGGAATGTGTCGTGGCCCGCGCGGCCGGGCCGGCGGCCACGGGAACCGGGTGCGGGTTGCCGGTTCGCGCGCGAGACTGGGACTAGGATCCTGCACAGGAGGAGGCACAATGAGCACACCGGCTGTTCCCTCGGAGGCCCGCGTCGACGCGGCCGCGTGGCCCGACGTCGCCGTCGTTCCGGCGGGCATCCGCACCCGCGCCGCCGGTGCGGTGGCCGAGCGGATCTTCACCTCGACGGTGAGGGGGCTGCCGCTGCGGGTGGTGTACGACGACGGCACCGTCCTTGGTGGCGCCCCGGAGTCCGACGGCGCACCCGAGATGCGCATCCACCGCCCCGCCGACTTCTACGCCCGGCTCGGCCGCGGGTGGCTGATCGGGTTCGGCGAGTCCTATCTGGCCGAGGACTGGACGGCGGAGGACCTCACCGCCGTGCTGCAGGTCTTCGCCGAACACGCCGTCCACCTCGGCTCCGGCCCGCTGGGACAGCTCAGCAGGCTCCACCTGCCACGGCGGCCGGGCCGCGAACGCAACAGCCAAACCAATGCCCGCGCCAACGTCTCCCACCACTACGACCTTTCCAACGACCTGTTCGCCCTGTTCCTCGACGAGACGATGTCCTACTCCAGCGCGCTCTTCGACGCCCCGGTGGCCGGGCTTCCGCCAGCGGGCCCGGACGACCTCGCGGCCGCGCAGCGGCGCAAGATCGACCGGCTGCTGGACCGGGCCCGGGTGGGGGAGGGAACCCGGCTGCTGGAGATCGGCACCGGCTGGGGCGAGCTGGCCCTGCGGGCGGCCGCCCGGGGCGCGGACGTGGTGTCGGTGACGCTCTCGACCGAGCAGAAGCGGCTCGCCGAGGAGCGGGTGGCCGCGGCCGGATTCGCCGACCGGGTGCGGGTGGAGCTGAAGGACTACCGTGCGGTGGAGGGGGAGTACGACGCCGTCGTTTCGGTGGAGATGATCGAGGCCGTCGGCTACGAATACTGGCCGGTGTACTTCCAGACTCTCGATCGGCTGCTCGCCCCCGGCGGCCGGGCCGCCATCCAGGCCATCACCCTTCCGCACGAGCGCATGCTGGCCTCCCGGCGCTCCTACACCTGGATCCACAAGTACATCTTTCCGGGCGGCTTCATCCCCTCGGTCCGGGCGATCGAGGAAATCACCGCGCGGGAGACCGGACTGCGGGTCCGGGAACGGTTCGCGATGGGCGACAGCTACGCCTCGACGCTGCGGCTGTGGGAGGAGCGGTTCACCTCCCGGCACGATGAGGTCACCGCCCTCGGCTTCGATGAGACCTTCGAGCGCATGTGGCGCTTCTACCTCTGCTACTCAAGGGCCGGCTTCCAGGCCGGCTACCTCGACGTGCAGCAGTTCCTCTTCGACCGCCGGCCGTAATCGATCGGGCTTTGCCGGGCGTTTTTCCCGCCTTCCTCGGTCGATTTTTCCCCTCTGGCGCTCGGCCGGGCCGGCACGCCCGCCGGCGGGTCAGTGCGGCGGCCCGGTGTGCCTTCGGATAGTCAAGAACGTCCACCGCGACACGCCGAGAAAATAACGACACAGGCAATTTTTCGCTGTGTGCAAGTACTCCACAGGGTGTGCACGCAGGGGTGCAAATCGGCGCGAATCCGCGGGTCCTGGAGGGCCCCGCCTGTGGATTTCATGTGGACTCAGGAGCGGGTGAATGACATACTTGTAATACATCATGTTGGGGTCTGTATCGGCAGCCCGCACTAGATGTAGTATCTAGATATCGAATCAACCGCTGGCCGGGCAGAGACCGCAGGACCGGAAATTCCCCGGAATTTCCCCCTTCTCGGGACGCTCCACCACCACCCACGGACACGGCAATACAGCAGCATCAAGAAGGGGACAGGGACATGACCGTAACGGTTTACACCAAGCCAGCATGCGTACAGTGCAACGCCACCTACCGGGCTCTGGACAAGAAGGGAATCACCTACCAGAGCGTCGATATTTCACAGGATCCGGCCGCACTGGAGCGCCTCCGTTCGATGGGCTACATGCAGGCCCCGGTCGTCATCACGGACAAGGATCACTGGTCCGGTTTCCGCCCCGACAAGATCAACGAGCTGGCCGAGCTGTCCGTCACCTCCGTCGCCTGATTTTCCTGCCTTCGCAGGACCAGGCCGGCTGTCACCGCCGATCATGACAACCACCGTGGATACCGAGACACCCCGCCTGGAGCAGACCGCTCCTGGCGGGGTTACCGATGCGCCGCTGATCTACTTCTCGTCGGTCTCGGACAACACGCACCGGTTCGTCACCAAGCTGGGCATGCACTCGGCCCGGCTTCCACTGCTCACGAAGGATCCCACCCTCAAGGCGCTCCAGCCCTACGTGCTGGTCCTGCCCACCTATGGGGGAGAGTCCGGCAGGGGAGCGGTGCCGCGGCAGGTCATCAAGTTTTTGAACAATGAAGGAAACCGCTCGCTCCTCCGGGGAGTCATTGGAGCGGGTAATACGAATTTCGGGGAAACCTACTGCCTGGCGGCGGACATCGTCGCCGCCAAGTGCGGAGTCCCCGTCCTATATCGGTTTGAACTTATGGGGACGTCCGAGGACGTAGACCGGGTACATCAAGGATTGGAAGAGTTTTGGACATGAGTGTTGCTGAGACGGACACGGCTGGGGCGACAAAGCCCAGCATTCCCGCACGGTACAAGGATCTGGGCTACCACGAGCTCAACGCGATGCTTAACCTCTACGGGCCGGACGGAGAGATCCAGTTCGAAGCCGACAAGGAAGCCGCGCACCAGTACTTCCTGCAGCACGTCAACAACAACACCGTCTTCTTCCACGACCTCGAGGAGAAGCTCGACTACCTGGTGAAGAACGAGTACTACGAGCGGGAGACCCTCGACCAGTACACGATGAACTTCATCCGGGACCTCTACAAGCGCGCCTACAGCAAGAAGTTCCGCTTCGAGACCTTCCTGGGCGCCTTCAAGTTCTACACCTCATACACGCTCAAGACGTTCGACGGCAAGCGCTTCCTGGAGCGCTACGAGGACCGCGTCTGCATGGTGGCCCTGCACCTGGCTGCCGGTGACGAGACCCTCGCGACCCAGCTCGTCGACGAGATCATCGAGGGCCGCTTCCAGCCGGCCACCCCCACCTTCCTCAACGCCGGCAAGGCCCAGCGCGGCGAGCTCGTCTCCTGCTTCCTGCTGCGCATCGAGGACAACATGGAGTCCATCGGGCGCTCCATCAACTCCGCCCTGCAGCTGTCCAAGCGCGGCGGCGGCGTCGCCTTCGCCCTGACGAACATCCGCGAGGTCGGCGCGCCGATCAAGCAGATCGAGAACCAGTCCTCCGGCGTCATCCCCGTGATGAAGCTCCTCGAGGACAGCTTCTCCTACGCCAACCAGCTCGGAGCCCGCCAGGGTGCCGGAGCCGTGTACCTCCACGCGCACCACCCTGACATCAACCGGTTCCTCGACACCAAGCGTGAGAACGCCGACGAGAAGATCCGCATCAAGACCCTGTCCCTCGGCGTCGTCGTTCCCGACATCACGTTCGAGCTGGCCAAGCGCGACGAGGACATGTACCTCTTCTCCCCGTACGACGTCGAGAAGGTCTACGGCATGCCGTTCTCCGACGTGAACGTCACCGAGAAGTACTACGAAATGGTTGACGACGCCCGGATCAAGAAGACCAAGATCAAGGCGCGCGAGTTCTTCCAGACCCTCGCCGAGATCCAGTTCGAGTCCGGCTACCCCTACATCATGTTCGAGGACACGGTGAACCGGGAGAACCCGATCGAAGGCAAGATCATCATGAGCAACCTGTGCTCCGAGATCCTGCAGGTGTCCCAGCCCACCACGTACAACGACGACCTGTCCTACGCCGAGACCGGCAAGGACATCTCGTGCAACCTGGGCTCGCTGAACATCGCCAAGACCATGGACTCCCCGAACTTCGGGCAGACCATCGAGACCGCGATCCGCGCCCTCTCGGCCGTCTCGGTGATGTCCAACATCACCTCGGTTCCCTCGATCGCCAAGGGCAACGAGCAGTCGCACGCCATCGGCCTGGGCCAGATGAACCTTCACGGCTACCTGGCCCGCGAGCGGGTCCACTACGGCTCCGAAGAGGGCCTGGACTTCACGAACATCTACTTCTACACGGTGGTCTACCACGCCATCCGGGCTTCGAACCTGCTGGCGATCGAGACCGGCCGGACCTTCGGCGGGTTCGAGAAGTCCAAGTACGCCTCGGGCGAATTCTTCGACAAGTACACCGACCAGATGTGGGTTCCGCAGACCCCTCGCGTGGCGGAGCTGTTCAAGGACGTGCACATCCCCACGCAGGAGGACTGGCGTGCGCTGAAGGCCTCGGTCATGGAGCACGGCATCTTCAACCAGAACCTGCAGGCCGTGCCGCCGACCGGTTCGATCAGCTACATCAACAACTCGACCTCCTCGATCCACCCGGTGGCCTCGAAGATCGAGATCCGCAAGGAAGGCAAGCTGGGCCGCGTGTACTACCCGGCTCCGTACCTGACCAACGACAATCTCGAGTACTACGAGGATGCGTACGAGATCGGCTACGAGAAGATCATCGACACGTACGCCGCGGCGACGCAGCACGTGGACCAGGGCCTGTCCCTGACGCTGTTCTTCAAGGACACCGCCACCACCCGCGACATCAACAAGGCGCAGATCTATGCGTGGCGCAAGGGCATCAAGACCATCTACTACATCCGTCTCCGCCAGCTCGCGCTGGAAGGGACAGAGGTGGACGGCTGCGTCAGCTGCATGCTCTAGTCAACTAGATTGGGTGGGTCGTTCCTGGAGGAATGACCCACCCACCAGACCTCCCACAACGAAGGCATTGAGAAAGCCGACTGCAGGTATTGCATCGAAGACTCAGCCGAACCAAGTTTTACCTCAGAAAGCGAGTCGGAGTCATGACCGAAAAACTGAAGCTTCTCAGCCATGTTGAGGCGATCAACTGGAACCGCATCCGGGACGAAAAGGATGTCGAGGTCTGGAACCGCCTCGTCAACAACTTCTGGCTGCCGGAGAAGGTGCCGCTGTCCAACGACGTCCAGTCCTGGGCCACGCTGACCCCGGACGAGCAGCAGCTCACCATGCGCGTGTTCACCGGCCTCACCCTGCTCGACACGGTGCAGGCCACCGTCGGTGCCGTCAGCCTGATCCCCGACGCGATCACGCAGCAGGAAGAGGCGGTGTACACCAACATCGCGTTCATGGAGTCGGTGCACGCCAAGAGCTACTCCTCCATCTTCTCCACGCTGGCCTCCACCAAGGAGATTGACGAGGCCTTCCGCTGGTCCACCGAGAATGTGAACCTTCAGAAGAAGGCGCAGATCGTCATGGACTACTACCAGGGCGATGATCCGCTGAAGCGCAAGGTCGCTTCCACGCTGCTTGAGAGCTTCCTGTTCTACTCCGGGTTCTACCTGCCGATGTACTGGTCCTCACGGGCGAAGCTGACGAACACGGCCGACCTGATCCGCCTGATCATCCGCGACGAGGCCGTGCACGGCTACTACATCGGTTACAAGTTCCAGAAGGGCCTCGAGGGCCAGTCGGAGGAGCGCAAGCAGGAGATCAAGGACTACACCTACGAGCTGCTGTTCGAGCTGTACGAGAACGAGGTTCAGTACACGCACGACCTGTACGACTCCGTCGGTCTGGCCGAGGACGTCAAGAAGTTCCTTCACTACAACGCCAACAAGGCGCTGATGAACCTGGGCTACGAGGCGATGTTCCCGTCCTCCGTGACCGATGTGAACCCGGCGATCCTGTCGGCGCTCTCACCGAACGCTGACGAGAACCACGACTTCTTCTCGGGCTCGGGCTCGTCGTACGTCATCGGCAAGGCAGTCAACACCGAGGACGACGACTGGGACTTCTAGTCCGATCGGGTCTGCAGGCCCGATCGAAATAATGAGGATTTAGTCGAGAGATGCGGCGCACCTGGTTGGACGTCATCCAACCAGGTGCGCTTTTTCGTTCGGCGAGGCGCATCAATTTCGGGCGATCTCCGTAAAATCAGGCAGTCACCTTGCACGCGGTACATGGCTCGATGAGCGCGGAATGTCAATCCTCCTGGTCCTTCGGCCCGAACAGTGGAAGCACCTCCCTGAATGCTCCGGTCCGGGGCAGGATGTGAGGTGTGGTCAAGAAATCGCCCGATGAGGCAAGCTCCCAGGTCCTGTCCAAGAAGGACTACGAGAAGGAATTGCTGCGATTGCAGGAAGAACTGGTCGCCTTTCAGGAGTGGGTGCGCAAAACCGGGACGCGGCTGGTCGTTATCTTTGAAGGACGCGACACCGCCGGCAAGGGCGGAACGATCCAACGCATCAGCGGCGCGCTCAACCCGCGCTCCTGCCGGGTCGTCGCACTCCCGGCGCCGACCGAGCGCGAGCGATCGCAGTGGTACTTTCAGCGCTACATCGCCCATCTGCCGGCGGCCGGGGAGATGGTGCTGTTCGACCGGTCCTGGTACAACCGGGCCGGGGTGGAGCGGGTCATGGGCTTTTGCACTGACGAAGAGTATGCCCACTTCGTCGACACTGTGCCTCTGCTCGAGGATGCCCTGATCTCCGATGGGATCGTCCTGGTGAAGTACTGGTTGAGCCTTTCCGACTCCGAGCAGCGCCGTCGATTCCAGAGCCGCATCGACAACCCGGCCAAGCGTTGGAAGCTGAGCCCCATGGACCTTGAGGCGCAGGCCCGCTGGGTCGATTACGCCGAGGCCAAGGACAAGATGTTTGAGTTCAGTGACACCGAGCGCAGCCCGTGGTGGGTGGTGGACGCCGACAACAAGAAGGAGGCCCGGCTCAACCTGATGGCCCATCTGCTGTCACTGTTGCCTTACGAGCAGCCGGAGTTGCCGGACGTCGAGTTGCCCGAGCGCCAGAAGCGGAGCTACGAGCGACCGCCGTTCGACCGCCAGCGGTTTGTGCCCCAGCGCTACGAGATCGAAGAATCGGAGAAAGCGCCGAAGGCCAAAAAGAAGGATTCCGTTCGGCATAAGTCCCGCTGAGTGCATCAATGGTCGAGGAAAAAGCAGAATCCTTGCTAATGGCGTTGCTGCAAGAAGCAACCGGATCGCGGGTCATTTGGGACTTCGACGGCGTGGTCGGTCACACTGAGCCCCTGCATGAAGCCAGCTACCGCGAGCTGGCGGAGCGCCGAAGCTACGGGTTTGCCCCGGACTTCTTCGCCGAACTTGTGGGGCACACCGAGCAGTGGATCTGGGAGCGTCTTATCTCGCAGGGTTTTCCAGCCGCGGTAACCGAAGTCCCGAACCTACACCGCGAGCGGGGAGAAGTTGTCGCTGCCGTCGCCCTACGCAGCTTGAAACCCTCGTGGCTGGCTTCGCGGTTGATGCCCGAGCTCGATGGAGTCGCCGACGAGCAGGTCGTCGTTTCCAATGGTGACCCGGACCTGATCGCAGCCCTGCTTGCCGGCTGGAAGCTTCAGCCTTTCGTCACGGTAGCCCGCCGGGCTCCGGGACGGGACAAGGAAGCGATCTTCCGTGATCTTTGCGTTCCCCCATGCGTCGTCCTTGAAGACAGCGACGCCTACCTGGCGCTGGGGCGGAAGCTTGGCGCCTTCACGGTCGGCGTCCGGCACTCTCACAATCCGCGGGCAACACTCGACGCAGATCTGACGACCCACTTGTGAACCTCTCAATCCGTATCTGACTGCCCGTATCGCGGCGCTCAGTGCGGCACGCCCTCCATCACATCAGGCTATGCTAATGCACTTGAAGTGCACTATGATGCACTGATGGATGAAGAGACAACGTCGCTGGCCACGGCGATCGGTGAGCGCGTTCGAACCGAGCGGCAGACGCGCCGGTTGACGCTCGACCAACTCGCGGAGGCAGCCGGAGTGAGCCGCCGGATGGTCGTCAACGTGGAGCAGGGGCTTGCCAACCCCAGTGTCGGAACCCTGCTGCGGATCAGCGATGCGCTCGGCCTCGGGCTGCCGGCACTGGTGGAGCCGCCCCGGCCGAAGCCGGTGAAGATCACGCGGCACGGCGACGGCGCCACCCTCTGGACCGGCAGCTCAGGCGGCCGCGGGGTGCTTGTTGCGGGGACTGAAAAGCCCGATGTGGTCGAGCTCTGGGATTGGACGCTGGAGCCGGGGGAGTCCCACGTGAGCGAGGCGCACTCGGCCGGCACGAAGGAACTCCTGCAGGTCCGGCAGGGGGCGATCACTATTCGAGTCGCCGAGCAGACAGTCGTCCTCGCCGACGGTGACGCCATGACCTTCCCCGGCGACGTCGACCATTCCTACACGAACCCGGGAAGTCAGGCGGCCCGATTCACCCTGGCGGTTTTCGAGCCCGGCGTAGGGTCGGGACACAAGCCGGACGCCTCCGGGCTGCCCACCAACGGGGCCCGCCCATGAACTCCCGCGTGCGGGGTCCCGTTCCACCGTGGGGGCTCGCCGTGGCGGCGATGCTGTCGGTCCAGCTCGGGTCGGCGCTGTCGGTGGGCTTGATCGCCTCCATCGGGCCAGCGGGCACCGCGTGGCTCAGGCTCAGCATGGGAGCCGTGATCTTTATGATCCTTGCCCGTCCACCCCTGCGCCGGGTGCGCCGCCAAGATGTTCCGGTGCTGCTCGGGCTGGGCATCATGACGGGGCTGATGACGGTTGGGTTCCTCGCCGCGCTCGAATACATTCCCCTGGGCACCGCGGTTGCGATCGAATTCCTCGGCCCGTTGACCGTCGCCGCCGTGCGCGCCCGTTCCTCCCGGGCCCTGGTCTGGCCGATCCTCGCCCTGGGCGGCGTCGTGCTGCTGACCGAACCCTGGCACGGTGAAGTGAATCCCGTCGGCATCCTCTTCGCAGGACTCGCCG
Source organism: uncultured Arthrobacter sp. (assembly GCF_902805515.1). GTDB lineage: Bacteria > Actinomycetota > Actinomycetes > Actinomycetales > Micrococcaceae > Arthrobacter_D. The sequence continues at coordinate 28,046 of NZ_CADCTE010000198.1, forward strand.
CCGTCGGCTGGGCGCTCTACATCGTGCTCAGCCAGCGCGTCGGAGACCGTTTCAGCGGCATCTCATCCCTCTCACTCACCATCCCTGTCGCCGCAGTAACCGCTGCCGTCGTCGGGATTCCGCAGGCGGCGGGGCACCTGAGCCTCGAGGTCATCGCCGCGGCCGCGGGTTTGGCCCTCCTGCTGCCCGTGCTGCCGTTCGCCCTCGAAATGCTCGCCCTTCGACGCATGACGGCGACAGCCTTCGGTACCCTGATGGCGCTCGAGCCGGCGATCGGGTTGCTCCTGGGGTTGATCGTCCTCCACCAGCAGCCCTCGCCTGTGCAACTGCTCGGCATCCTCCTCGTCGTCTTCGCCGGTGCCGCGGCGCAGCGGGGAGGCCGCCGTTCCACCCAGCACCCGTCAACCGCGCGCCCCGCCGACCTCCCCGGCTGACCGGGCGCCCGGCGCACTCCAGACGGCCGCCCCGATACCGGCGGGCGCAGGCCCCCAGTCCTCCCAGAAAAGGAGCACCGAAAATGTTCACAGGCCTCAGCGCCTTCCCGCTCACCCCGCTCGCCCATGACGCCGTGGACGAAGCCGCCTTTGTCCGCCTCATGACACGGCTTCGGGAAGCACGGGTCGACTCCATCACTGCACTCGGCTCCACCGGGTCCTATGCCTACCTCAGCACCGACGAGCGCGCCCGCGTCGCCCGCCTGGCGGTGGAGCATGCCGGGCCGGTCCCGGTGTTTGTCGGGATCGGGGCGCTGCGGACCTCGCAGGTGCTTCGCAACGCCGACCTGGCCATACAGGCCGGAGCGTCCGCCCTCCTGCTGGCGCCGATGACCTACCAGCCCCTCACCGAGGACGAGGTGTTCGGCCTGTACCGGGCGGTGACCGGGCACTCGCCGCTGCCCGTCATCGTCTACGACAACCCCGGCACCACCCACTTCACCTTTTCAACCGGACTCTACGGACGCATCGCCCAGCTGCCGGGGATCGCCTCGATCAAGATCCCGGCCGTACCCTCGGACCCGCAGTCGGCCCGGTCGCGCGTTCGGGAGATCCGGTCGGCCATCCCGGACCACGTGACGATCGGGGTGTCAGGGGACGCCGCAGCGGCCGCGGGACTGGCCGCCGGTTGTGATGCCTGGTACTCGGTCATCGGCGGCACGCTGCCCGCCCCGGCCCTGCGTCTGACCCGGGCCGCCCAGCAGGGACGGGCCGACGACGCCGCCGCCGAGTCCCAGCGCCTGGCCCCGCTGTGGCAGCTCTTCAGCGAGTACGGCGGCAGCATCCGCGTCGTGGCCGCCATCGCGGGAGAGCTGGGGCTGGCGTCGGACAACTGCCTTCCGCTGCCCATTCAGGGGCTGAACGACCAGCAGCGGGCACGCGTGGCCGGAGTGATCCGTGACCTCCGACTCGACGGCTGAACCCGGAACCGCCACCGGCCCCGGCGGTCACCACGGAGGACGTACCGGCACCGGAACCCGGCACCTCAGGGACCGCCGGGCCGCGGGGTTGGCCCGCTACGTCGTCGCCGCCACCCTCGTGCGGAGCGCCGACGGCGGTGCCGTCGTCGCCATCGTGCTCCTCGCCCTGGACAGCGGGCTTCCGGGCTGGCTGGCCGGCGTCCTCGGCGCCTCGATCACCGCACCGCACCTGCTCGGCCCGTTCATCGCCCGGCGCCTCGACACCGCAGACGACGGCAGGAAGCTCATCGCGCTGTCCGCGGTCCTTCACGGGGTGCTGCTCGGCGCCGCGGCCCTGCTCCTTCCGGTGACCTGGCCGCTCTGGCCTGCCCTGCTGCTCGTCGCCTCGGGCCTCTTCGGACCAATGCTCACCGGCGGAATCAGCAGCCGCCTGCCCGCCATCGCCGGTCCGGCCCTGAGGAGCCAGCGCAGGGTGCAGAGTTGGGACGTGGCAAGTTATGGGCTGGCCGGAACCCTCGGCCCCGCCGCCGTCGCCTGGATCGCTGCGGCGGCCGACCCGCTTACCGCCACCCTCCTCCTCGCCTCGGCCGCAGTCCTTGGAGCAGGAGGCATCCTCGCCCTGCCAAGGCAGGAGCCACCCGTTAAGGGCGCCGAGGTGCCGGGGCCGGTACGGACCCTCCGACTGATGGTGCGTTCCGGCCCGCTGCGCCGCACCCTCCTGCTCACCGTCACTGTCGCCTTCGCGGTGGCGGCTCTGCCCATCAGCGCGGCCGCTGCCACACTCGACACGCCCCCGGCCGCCGGCACCCTGGTCGCGGCATACGGAATCGGAAACCTCCTCGGCTCTGCAGCCCTCATGATCCGTCCGCTTCGCAGGGATGCCGACCGCCTGATGAGTTCCCTGGCCTTCGTCGTGGCAGCGATGCTCACCCTCACCCTGCTCACCCCCACCTTCGAGGCCTCCCTCGCGGCGTTCTGCCTCACCGGAACCGCGAATGCGCTGTTCTTCGCCGCAACACTCGCCGGCCGCAGCGAATACGCCCCGCGGGCCGCCCGCGGCCTGGTCTTCATCTGGGTCGGCGCACTCAAGATCGCTGCGGGCTCGGCTGGGACAGCGGCCGCAGGCGCCGCCATTCCGTTCGGTTCCTGGGTCCCGCTCGGCCTTGCCTCGGCGGCGACCGTCGGGGCCGCAGCCATCAGCATGCTCGATCGGTCCCGGTCGGGGGACCAGCGAGCCAGTTAGCGGCGGAGAGCCTGTTAGCCGAGGGTCGAGGTGTCGATGACGAACCGGTACCGCACGTCGGAGGCCAGGACGCGTTCGTAGGCCTCATTGATCCTGTCCGCCGAAATAACCTCGATCTCCGCACTGAGTCCGTGCTCGGCGCAGAAGTCGAGCATTTCCTGGGTCTCACGGATGCCACCGATCATCGAGCCGGCGAAGGAACGGCGGCCCATGATGAGGGAGAACGCGTTGACGGGGAGCGGTTCGGGCGGGGCTCCGACGTTCACCAGGGCGCCGTCGAGGGCCAGCAACTCGAGGTAGGCGCTGATATCGAGTGGGGCGCTGACCGTATTGATGATCAGGTCGAAGGACCCGGCCAGGTCCGTGAAGGTGTTCTCATCGCTGGTGGCGTAGTAGTGGTCGGCACCCAGTTTCAGGCCGTCCTCCTGTTTCTTCAGCGACTGGGAAAGCACGGTGACCTCCGCCCCCATGGCGTGCGCGAGCTTCACCGCCATGTGACCGAGGCCGCCGAGCCCGACGACGGCGACCTTCCGGCCGGGGCCGGCGCCCCAGTGGCGCAGCGGCGAGTAGGTGGTGATTCCCGCGCACAGCAGCGGGGCGGCAGCGTCGAGGCCGATCCCTTCGGGGATGCTGACGACGAAGTCTTCGGTCACCACGACGTGCGTGGAGTAGCCGCCCTGGGTGATCGTCCCATCGCGGTCCACCACGCCGTAGGTGCCGACGGACCCGGCGAGGCAGTACTGTTCCTCGCCCTTCCGGCAGTTCACGCATTCCCCGCACGAGTTCACCATGCAGCCGACACCCACCCGGTCGCCGACGGCGTGTTTGGTGACCTCCGCGCCCACCTCGGTGACGATTCCGGCAATCTCGTGGCCGGGGACCAGCGGGTACTGCTGCGGTCCCCACTCGCCGCGGACGGTGTGGATGTCGGAGTGGCAGATGCCGGCGAACTTGATCTGGATGAGCACATCGTGCGGGCCAACGTCGCGGCGCTCGATGGTGGTGGGGATCAGGCCCTCGGTCGCTGAAGGCGCTGCATAAGCAGTAACGGAAAGCATGGTTTCTCCTAACAAAGCTGGGCTTGAACGGCGCCGTCCCGGGGGCGCATCGGCATTCCCTCGGTGCCGTTCCCATCAATTCGACCCTGTTTCGCGCGCTTGAAGAAGGCTGCCTTTATCGGGGGGACAGGTTCTACCCCTCACGCCGCAGAACGCAGGGTTATCGTGGATTCATGGACAACCAGCCCGACAATCGCGCCGACATCCGGGACTTTTTGGCCAGCCGCCGTGCGAAACTCCGCCCCGAGCAGGTCGGCCTGCCGGCCGGCAGCCGGCGGCGCGTTCCTGGACTGCGCCGCGAGGAGGTTGCGGTTCTCGCCGGTGTGAGCACCGAGTGGTATGCACGGTTGGAGAAGGGCAACATCAGCGGTGTGTCCGACGACGTCCTCAAGGCCGTCTCCCGTGCGCTGCAGTTGGGCGAAGAGGAGTGCCTGTACCTCTTCGAGCTGGCGCGGGCCGCCCGGCCCGCACGCCGGGCACCCCGCCGGACGGAAGCCGGGGTGGCGCCCTCGGTGCAGTGGCTGCTGGACTCGATGACGCTCTCGGCCGCGTTCGTGTGTAACGGCCGGCTCGACGTCGCCGCCAGCAACCCTCTCGGCCGGGCGCTTCACGCCCCGATGTTCACCAACGCATCCACCACGGCCAACGGGCAGGCGAACTTCGCGCGCTTCCACTTCCTGGAGCCGGCGGCCCGGGAGTTCGTCGTCGACTGGGAGGCCGGGGCCGCGGCGACCGCAGCACTGCTTCGCGCCGAAGCCGGCCGGGACCCCAACAACAGGTCCCTGCGCGAACTGGTGGGCGAACTGTCCACCCTGAGCCCCGAGTTCCGCACCCTGTGGGCCTCGCATGACATCCGCTTCCGCCACGAGGGGATCAAGCGGCTGCGGCACCCCGTGGCGGGGGAGCTGAAACTGACCTATCAGTCCCTGACCCTGCCCACCTTTCCGCGGGCGGTCCACCGCCTCAGCGTCTACACCGCTGAACCGGGCACAGCCCACGAAGAGCGGTTGCGGCTCCTCGCAAGCTGGGCGGCCCCGGTCCAGCAGACAGCGGAAACGAACAACTAGCCGCGGCAGCCGGCCGACCGGCCCGCAGCGATCCCGTTAGAACAGCGGCCAGGGAACCGCGGGCATCCCGCCGCTCGGAGCCGGAAACCGCCCTGCCCGGCGCATCCGGGCACAGCGCGCGGCGAGGGAAGCGATTTCTTCGGCGGTGAGCAGGTCCGCCAGGCCGCGGCCCAGCTCTCCGTGCAGTCCTTCGCTGATCCGGTCGATGCCGTCCCGTTCCTCGGCGGTCAGCGCGTCCCCCAGCCATCCCCAGAGCACCGTGCGCAGCTTGTGGTCGCTGTGGAAGGTAAGCCCATGGTCCACGCCGTGCCGGTGCCCGTCCGTCATGGGAAGAATGTGGGCGCCCTTGCGGTCGGCGTTGTTGACGACGACGTCGAACACCGCCATGCGCCTCAGCGCCGGCGAGTCTTCGTGAACGAGGGTAACCATCCGTCCGTCCTCGTCCTGGCCCTCAAGGACGGGTTTCCAGCCGGTCTCGGGCACCTTGGCCGTCGCAACCAGGTCCACGGCGTTTTGGGCCGGGTCCTGTTCCTGCCAAAGCTGCACCATTCCCTCGCCCAGCGGACCATCGCGCAGCCAGGTCTTCGGCACGACGTTCCAGCCCAGCACCTGCGAGACGAGGTAGGCGGCCACCTCCCGCTGAGCCAGGGTGCCGTCGGGAAAATCCCACAACGGGCTCTCGCCTGCGATCGGCTTATAGACCACCGTGGTGCCGCCGACGCTGCCCAGGAAGGTGGCGTTCGACGCCGTCGTGATGCGCCCGGTGAGCGTCAGCTCGGCGGTCACCAGGTCGGGTGCCGGCATCAGTCCTCGGGAAGGGTGCAGGTATGGCCGTCGGCGTCCACTGGGTAACCGCAGATCGGGCAGATCGGACGCCCGGCGCCAACGATCTCGCGGGTGCGCTTGGCGAAGGCACGGGCGGTGCCGACCGGCATCCGCACCCGGAGCACTTCGGATCCGTCAGCGTCGTTGTCATCGAGCGATTCGGCCTCGTCGTCGGCCTCGTCGTCGGCCTCGAGATCGGCGAGAGGGTAGGCCTCGACGACGATCTGCGCCGTCGTCGGGTCCCAGCCCAGGCTCATGGCGCCGGTTCGAAACTGCTCCTCAACGGCGTCGAGCTGGTCATTGTCGACGAGTTCGATGGGAGTACTTGTGGGAACGCTGAAGGGGTTGCCGTCGAGGGTGCCGAGCTGATCGAGGATTTCGTCGATCTTCTCCGCAAGCTGCGCGGACTGCTGCTTCTCCAGGGCGATACTGACGATCTGCTTCCCGGTGCGCGCCTGCAGGTAGAACGTTCGTTCCCCCGGAGCGCCGATGGTGCCGATGACGACCCGGTCAGGCCAGGGGAACTCGTGAACGATTGTAGGCATAGACCTATTTTAGGCTGAGGAAGCCGGCGGCGCCGTGTGCCCTGCGCCACCGCCCACCGGTGCATCGCCGGAGGGAACGCTGTTCGCCAGCCAGGACAGATCTCCGGCGTCGGTGTTGGTGGCATAAACGTTCGGCCGGCTCGTGCCGTAGCGCACTATCGACACCGAGGCCGGACCGACCGTGATTCGCTGGAACAGGTCGAGGTGCATGCCGAGCGCGTCAGCGAGGATCGACTTAATGATGTCGCCGTGACTCACCGCCACCCACACCGCCCCTGGCCCGTGCTCGGCTTCGAAGGCTGCATCGTGGCGTCGAACCGCCGCAACTGACCGGGCCTGCATCGCGGCCATGGATTCGCCGCCGGGAAAGGTGACGGCGGACGGTTGCGACTGCACCACCGACCACAGATCCTCGGTCGCGAGATCGCTGAGCATGCGTCCCTGCCACTGGCCGTAATCGCACTCAGTCAGACTCGAATCGACATTCATATCGACCGGTGCGTGCGGGGTGCCGGCCTGGCGATCCAGGATGAACCGGGCGGTCTGCTGACAACGCTCGAGGGGGCTCGACACCACACCGACGACCGGAACGGACGCGAGCCGCTCTCCGGTCAGGGCCGCCTGGTCGCGCCCGATCTGATCCAGTTCGACGCCGGCAGCCCGGCCGGCCAGCAGGCCCGTGGCATTGGCTGTGGTGCGGCCGTGCCGCACGAGAATAACTGTGGCCATCCCCCCAGCCTAGCCATCCGCCCGCCGGCCAGACTCCCAACGCGGGGGAGCGCTTCCATAATTCTCCTGACGCTGACCCCGAATCGCATGCTAGTTTGCTCGCATGAAGACCATGGGGGGTTTCGGACGTACGCATACATCGGGGCCGCGCCGCCCGCCAACCTTGGTGCTTCGGGCGGGGCTGCTCATGGCGGTGGCCACGCCGGCTCTCCTGACCGGTTGCGCCGGGGAAGAACCGCGCGAACCCACCTCCCATGCAACCTCGGCGGAGGACGCAACCAACCGCCAGAGTGCCTGTCTGCGCGACCGCGGGTGGGAGGTCTCCATCACCGACGACGGCGCGATCTCGATTTCCTCCTCGTCAGTGTCCGAAGAGCAGCTGGACCTGTACCGGAAGGACGCCGAGGAATGCGGGGAGGGCCTGCTCCCGGACCCAGCGACATTCACCGGTGAGCAGTGGTCGGAAATGTACACAGCCGTCACGAATTCGGCGGACTGCCTGGCCAAGCAAGGATACGAAGCCCCCGACAGGCCCACACTTCAGGCCTTCATCGACATGGACGGCGGCTGGAGCCCGTACTCGGAGATCGATACCTACGACTTTGAGAGACTCGAAGACCTCTGCCCGCAGGCCGAATACTGGGGTTAGGACCGTCCCGGATCATGCCGACCGGGACGCGTCCTGATACGTAGCACCCTGTCGTCCTTGGCTACTGCTGCCGCACGCGGCCTACGAACTTCTCGGCGCGCTCCCGGAACTCCTCCACCTGCCGCTTGACCACGAGCGCCGGGTCGGGGTGGATCTCGTTCGCCGGCGGTTCCTTGCGCACGTTGGACGAGCAGAGGAAATCGGCGCAGATGAGGGTGCCGACGGTGTTGCCGTTGCGGCCGGACTGACCGGCCCGGCGCGCCACCCAGAGCAGAACGTCCTCCTTGGAGAAGACGTCGCGGCACAGCTCGCACAGAACCGACCGGTTCCTGCGGGGACCCCCTTCCGGCGCCCTGAGCATGACGCCTGTGAGCCCCTGATCGGTCGGCAGGACGAGGTAGCCGCGCAGCGGCATCTTCTCATCACGCCAGCCGAGGAGGTCGAGGTTCGCCCAGTCGAGTGTCTCGAGAACCTTGGGCGGAGTCAGCTTTACGGTCTCGGACCGGGTGGCGTTGATGAAGGAGGAACGGATGTCCTTGATGGAGAGGGGGTGCATGAAAAATCGCCTTTGCGGTGCAGGAGGATCGCCACGACGCGGATCCAGGAACGACGGGGAGGAACAGCCGTGGTCTTCACCCGAAGGGGGATTGTGCCCGAATTTCACCCGTTGGTACAGTCCGTCGTGAGCGCAGACGATCACGCATCTGCGGTCTTCCGGCTACCCAAGGTGCTCCCATGCGTCCTGCTGCTCCGTCTGACTCCGCCCCTATTGCTCAGCTCGTGATTGAGGCGGACATGTTTCCTCAAGAGGCACGCGGCTTCATCGAGGAGATGATGGCTTCCTACTTCGCCACGGGGCAGGCGAGCGGGCACGCCTGCATTGTCGATGAACGCGACGGCCGGGTCGTAGGAGTGGCCTACTATCAGCCCAAGACGGCTACCGACCGGGTGTGGGACCTGACGATGATCGCCGTGCACCCTGCCTTGCAGGGCCAGGGACGCGGAGCTACGCTCCTCGCGCAGGTCGAGCAGGATCTGCGCGATCAGGACCAGCGGCTCCTGCTGATTGAAACCTCGGCGTCAGCACAGTACGACCTGACGCGCAGGTTCTACGGAAAGAACGGATACGACGAGGAGGCGAGGATCAGAGACTACTGGGAGGACGGGGATGACCTTGTCCTGTTCCGCAAGGCACTGAAGACACAATGAGCGCTACAGCGACCACCAGGCGCTGAGGCGAATGCTTCGATCATGCAAGTGGAGCACGCCTTTGAGCAGCGGTTGCTCAATGAAATGGGATCTCATCATTCTTTACCGATGGATTGACGGCACCGCACTCATAAGAGAATCCTCCAATGGGTGCTTTCTCGGGCAAGTTCGACGCGGTGCCGCTGTGGCGACCTCTAACGCGCCGGCTACAACGGCGAGTCTTTCCCACCCTCAGGGTTCGAGGGCGGCTCTTCGTCGTCGTCGTCGTAATAGTAGGTGGTTTGAATTGTGCTCTTGCCGATCAATTTTTCACGATGCTTCTCGGTCTCCTCGGAGTACCTGTAGCTCCACTCGGAGGCACATTCACCGGCGGCGATCATGGCTAGAGCGAGTGTCATGCCAATCAGCACGTCCCAGTTGCCGAGGATGAGACTTAGGATTGCAGCGGCGATCAGTAGACCACCGGAAATGGCCAAAAGAATTCTGATCGGAGTCTCCTTACAAGGTCAGCTGCCTTGACCGCCGAGCCTAATGAGCCCCCGGAGGCGTCTGCAATCAGCTAACGACTGGAAGGGGGCCGGAGAACTGCGGCTCCTCAGCTTCAGTGACGGGTCGTCCGCTCAAATTCCCCGAGCATTCTCTGGACGGCGTCATAGGGTGTCGCTCGTGTTGCCGGTCTTCCGTCCCGCACGTCCGTGGCAACGCGCAGGGCCGCATCCAGGGCTGCCCGGTACGGCAGGGAGCCCGTACTGATCCGCCGCACCCCCATCTCGCCGAGCCAAGTTGAGGTGTGGGCGGTACTGGCCAGCACGTTCAATGGGGCAGGGATCGCCGTGGTGAATGCCGTGATCTCGGCGGGCTTCAGAACGCCCGGCACGAAGATGCCATCCGCGCCTGCCTCAACGTACCGGTGGGCCCGCTCCAGAGTGGACTCAACCGTTGCCTGCTCACCGAGCCAGTAGGTGTCTATCCGGGCATTGACGAAAACGCCCGGGTTTCGGTCCTTGATCGACGAGATTTTCGCCGCATGCAGGTCGGGAGCGACAAGGCTTCCCCCGGTGCTGTCCTCAATATTGATCCCATGCGCCGCCAGCCGGTCGACGTAATCGGCGACGGCGGCTGGTGAATCGGAGAAGCCATCCTCAATATCCGCCGAGACGTAGCAGTCGAGGTTCAGGAGCTGATGAACCAGCCGTGCAGTGCTGTCCTGGACGGAACGCCGCGCATCGGCGTGCCCGTCGCGAGCGGCGAGGCCGAAGCTTGTGGTGCCGATCGCGGGGAAACCCTCCTGCCGGAACATCAGGGCAGAGCCGACGTCCCAGGCGTTGGGAAGAATGAGCGGCGAGGCGCCGTGGTGGAGATCGAAGAAGCTCAACAGACCGCCCCCACTGCTCCGGCACACCCGAAATGTGCTGGAGGACAAGCGAAGTGTTCCCGCCCACAATTCAAATCAGAAAAATCCATCTCAACCCCACGCCCTTCCGGATCTATCCGAATCGTGACAGGTAGCACAATTCCGCTCGACCCATTATGCAACGCGGCAATTCCACCGCTGTCCCGCACCGCCGCCGAACGATTCCCGGCAACCGGGCGTTGAACCAGCACATGCTGAGGGGTACGCCCCATTACCAACGGGTGAACGACCGTTGAACGGGTAGGGTAGCGGCACTAGGCTTCGATCGGCCCGAGAACGGGTTGGTTTGGCGAACGCCCGGGCAACTGGAATGCGAGGTGTAGCGATGTCTGACCGGATTCTTCACGTGACCCGACGGGTCGGCGTCGTCGTCGGCCGCATCGTTGTCTACGTCCTGATCTGGGCCGGACTCGCGCTGCTCATCGCCTCCTTGGGCATCCGTATGTACTGGGGCGAGATTTCCGTGGGTCAGATGCTCCTGAACCTCGTCTCCGTGGAAACCGACGGTGGGGGCGGACCCATCGTATGGACTGGAATCCTGGGCATCGGAGTCGTACCCCTCCTCATTACCGTCGGAGTCGCGATATGGCAGTCCCTCCGCCGCCGCAGGCGCCGCCGCAACGGCGACGGCGACCGTCCTCGTCGCCGTCAGTGGATCATGCACACCGTCTCCACCGCCCTGGTGGCCGCGGTCGTCGTCGGCGGCACCACCGCCTTCGCCACCACGGTGGGCCTGGGGGACTACATCCGGGCGGCGAACTCGAAATACGACATCGGCGATTACTACGTGAAGCCGGTTATCACCAACGACGACGACAAGCGCAACCTGGTGGTGATCTACCTCGAGTCAGGGGAGGCCACCCTCGCCAATGACCGGCTCTTTGAGAAAGACGCGTTCGCTCCTCTAAAGGAGGTGTCCGAGGCCTCGGACGGCTGGCAGAGCGTCGATGACTTCCAGCAGTACAAGGGTGGAGGCTGGACCATGTCGGGGCTCGTCGCGACGCAGTGCGGCGTTCCGCTGAAGGGCGTGGGCTCCGCTGCGGGCAATGATCTCGGCGGCGGTCTCGACACTTACCTGGGAGGGCTCACCTGCATGGGCGATGTCCTGGATGAGCACGGCTACACCAACGTCTTCCTGGGCGGTGCCAACGCCGCCTTCGCCGCGAAGGGCACCTTCCTCAGCAGTCACGGCTACTCCGGGCAGAAGGACCTCTCCGACTGGCGCGCCGCCGGCGAACCGGAGAAGAACTTCCGCAGCGACTGGGGCCTGAGCGATGAACGCCTGATGGCCTACGCCAAGGACGAGATCGACGGGCTGCACGCCGAAGCGGAGAGGACCGGTGAACCGTTCAACCTCACTGTGCTGACGCTTGACACCCACGAGCCGGCGTACATCTTCGACTACTGCGACGTGGATACCCAGGAGGAGGTCACCTCGGTGTTCTCCTGCTCCATGACCCAGGTGGCTGGATTCGTTGAGCACATGAAGGAGAAGGGCTACCTCGACGACACCGCCGTGGTGATCATGGGCGACCACCTCAAGCACATGGGCGCGAATGACGCCTTTCACGAGCAGCTGGACAACCACCCCAACCGCACCATCTTCAACCGGATCTGGATTCCGGGTGGAGACACGGACGGCGCGCTGCGCCCCCGCATCGATCAGCTGAACCTTTACCCCACCCTGCTTGAAGCCGCCGGGTTGACCCTGAAGGATCAGGAGGCCGGGCTGGGCGTGTCCGCCTTCGCCGCGGAGGTCCCCAAGGGTTCGGGCCAGGCGATGAAGCCGGACGCCTACGGTGAACTGCTGGAGTCGCGTTCCCCGCTGTTCTACACAGAAGCCTGGGCCGGTCGAAACGCCCGGTAGGGCTTTCCCCGCCCGACGGCGAAGCGCAGCCCCTCCGGCCGGAAAAGTCCCGGTCAAGCGCCGACGTCAGCAGCCCACCTGGATGTCTAGCTCCGCGTGCGTCTGGGCAGTACCTCGCTGTCCGCGTGCCCTGAAGGCAGTGCGGTGGAGCCGGAATGACCCGACGAGATCTGCCGTTTGAGCTGCTCAAGCTCTTCCTTGAGCAGGTCGACGTCGGCGCGGTATCGATCGAAGGCCGCCGTCCGGCGCCGGGCCATCGTAAAGCCGATGCCGGCGGCGAGAATGGCGAGCGGGAACGACGCGAGGAGGGCCCAGCCGGACGCGGCAAGGAAGTCCAGCGCGACGGGAAGTGCCTGCTTGAACGCGAGGAACTCGTTCACCCCACCGACCACGTCCTCCAGAGCGGAATCCAGGTCGCCCAGATACTCACCAACGATGGGCGTGTCGGACAACGATGGGGTGCTCAGCGACGGATCTTTCCCTGAAGACCAGCGCGGATCGTTGAAAGAATTCAGTACGTAAATCGCGGCACCCGCATTGAGCGCCGCGAAAAGGAGGACTGAAGAAAGCGCAGTCCAATGAAGCTTGCGCGGACGCCAGAAGCCGGCCGCGAGCGCGAAGACGATGGCCGCGATCCACGGAAGAATGCGGAGTACGTCGAGGCTGATGCCGCCCAAAAGATCCAAAATGTTCCCCGCCCCGGACAGTCGAATGTCATTGATGATTCGTTCCCAGTGAGCCTATCCCAGTCACCTCGGCCCATGCGGCAGCGGTTCCCGCCCGTGGGTGGCCGATGCTGGTTGCGCGCGAATACGGGCGGCTAGGGTGGTCGTATGGACTTCGAGTGGCTCCGGATCTCGTGTCTGTCCTTCCCGGGTGCCTACGAGGACTACCCCTTCGGCCCCGAGACAGCGGTATTCCGCGTCCGGGTCCGCCAGCAGGGCGGGACGCCGGCGGGCAAGATCTTCGCGTTCGTCGGGCGCCGGGCCGGGCCGGTGTCCATCTCCTTGAAGTGCGATCCGGCGCTGGCTGTCCAGCTTCGGGCTGCGCACCCCGAAATCACAGGCGCCTGGCACCTCAACAAGAAGCACTGGAACGGTGTGCGGCTCGATGGAACCCTGTCTGCCGCAACCGTGCGGGACATGATCGAGGATTCCTATGACCTGATCGTCGCCTCCCTTCCTGCCGCGGACAGGGACGCACTCGGCTGGTCGCCGGGGCTGCTGTAAAAGGCGACCGCAGTTGGCTGTATCCCGGCACGTAATACCAACCGGGCACCCTTGCGCCGGGTGCTCCACGGTGCCACCCTGAGGCTCACCTGAGAGGTACGACAAGGGAGGCCAACGTGAACCCGACAGAACCCGATACCAGCACCGAGGCCACGGCTCGGAGCGCCGCGGTGGACATGAAGCTGGAGGTGATCGTTATACCGGTTGCCGACGTCGACCGCGCGAAACAGTTCTACGACAGCCTGGGGTGGAGGCTCGACGGCGAACGCGTCGACGGGAACTTCCGCAGCCTTCAATACACACCCCCCGGCTCCGGATGCTCGGTTCAGTTCGGCAGGCAGGTCACGCTGGCCGAGCCTGGTTCCGCCCGGGGCACGCACCTGATCGTCACCGACATCGAAGCGGCGCGCCGGGACCTCGTCTCCCGGGGTGTTGATGCGAGTGAGGTCTTCCACTGCGAGTCCGGTTACGCGTGCAGGTTTCCAGGCAACGACGAGCCCGTTCCCGGGCCCCATCCGGAGCGCGGCACCTACGGGTCGTTCGTCTCGTTCAGTGATCCGGACGGCAACAGCTGGATCCTGCAGGAGATCACTCAGCGGTTCCCGGGCCGCGTTCAGGGCGGGACCGCGTTCGGCTCGCCCGCCGACCTCGCCCAGGCACTCGAGCGCGCCGCCGCGGCCTATCAGGACCTGGAGAAGCGCAACACCCAGGAGGACCCTAACTGGGCGCAGTGGTACGCCTCGTACCTCGCACGGGAGCAGAGCGGCGAGGAACAGACGTCATAGCATCTGGGAGGGCACCCGGAGTGGTTACTGCCCACCGCCCTCGAGGTGCTGGACGGCGTCGTCGTACGCCTGTTCCGGGGTGCGGCCCTGCTCGCGCGAGACGATAAACGCTGCATACCAGTCCGGCCACGCATGAGGAGCGGAGTTTGCTTCGTACTTGCCGTGGTGTTCCTCGGCCTCATGGAGAAGTGAGGTCAGTGTCGACACGTCCATTGGTGGTCCTTCCCAAACGTTGGTCGCTGGTGGTTGACGGGAACCGCGGCGCGGGTCGCCGGGGGACCATTGTCCCGAATCGCGCAGGATCTTGGAAGAATATTTCAGGACGAGCACACCTCAGGGGGCGAGTTCGACGTCCTCACCCCGGAGGTTCGCACGGAATCCGTCGTCCCTGACCGCGACGTCCTGGAGCACGAGGCCCTCCGGCAGGCCCTCGATGTCGTGCTCAATAGTCACAAACCTGCGCACGACGGCGGCGGTGGCATCGGAGAGGAAGTCCGGCCCGCCGACATCGATCGACCGCGGTTCGAGAACCAGCCTGCCGTCCTCAACATCGACGGTGCCGGTGGCGGTGACGCGCAGTTCGCGGCCCAGGGCCTCGACCGTGCGGACCACCGTGGCCTGGCCGCCGTCGGCGGCCCGGATCACCGACCCGCCGCCGAGCTCCTCGGCGACGACCTCGTACGGCACCGTCGCGTCCACGGCGAGCCGGCCGGCGACGAGCCCCTCGGGGCCCGAGACCACGTCCTGGCCGACCGCCCGGACGTCGTGGAGCACCGATCCCGCCGTCACCAGCGTCCCGGCGTCGAGGTCAAGGTCTGCGAGCCACACCTCGTCCTCGCGCAGCCCGTCCGGTGGCACGGCGCCCATCGGGCGCCCGGTGCCCTGTGTAGGCGACGGCTCAGGCTCAGCTTCATTCCCGTTCGCCGGGTCGCTTGCCGCCCACCAGAGGACGACGAGCGCAACGCCCAGGGCGAGAACCATCCCTCCAGCACCGATCAGCCAGTCCTTCGCACGCTTCCACTCCATGAGGACAGTCTGATGGTTCACCGCGTGAGGAGCGACACCCCCGCTGGTCGGACACGCCGGAGGTCACACTGCCCGGGGTTCGCGGTGCCCCGCCGGGCCCAAGTTATCGGACACCCTCCAGTGCCTGCAGGATCACGTCGGTGACGATCTGGGGCTGGGACACCATGATGACGTGCGAACCCTCGGTCTCGGTGATCGTCGCCTGGGCCCGTTGTGCCATTGAACGCAGTACGTCGCTGCCTGCGGCCTTGTCTCCGGTCGGCACGACGGCCCAGGACGGCAGGGTCTTCCAGGCGGGCGTTCCCGTCGGCTCGCCGAAGGCGGCGGCGGCGACAGGGCGCTGCGTGGCGGCCATCACCGCGGCCTCCTTGACGGACACATCGGAGGCAAAGGCGTCATGGAACTTTGCAGGGTCAACCGTGAGCTCGACTGCCGTCTCCGAGTCCTGCCCGACGGGATATTGAGTGGGGACCAGCGCCGTGTTCAGCACGCTGTCCGTGGAGCCGTTCTCGATGCCCTCGAGGGTTTCACCCTCGTCGGGAGCGAAGGCCGCGACATAGACCAGCCCAACGACGTTGTCGGCCTGAGGTGACGCATTGGTGATGACCGCTCCGCCATAGGAGTGCCCGACGGCGAGTACAGGTCCGGGGATCTGCCGGATGGCGCTGGCGGCGTACGCCGAATCGTGAGAGATGCCGCGCAGCGGATTGCTGACGGCCTGCACGGGTACTCCGGCGTCCTGGAGCCGTTCGACGACGCCGTTCCAGCTGGAACTGTCGGCGAAGGCGCCGTGGATCAGGACCACTGTGGGGCCGGTGGCCGAATCGGGGGTGGACTGCGTCATGGTGTCTCCTTTGAGTGAGGCCGGGCTGCCCTCGCCTGTGCTCAGGCTGCAACCGGTCCAGGGATTAATGAGCCCCCGTCTTCAATGATGGCGGGGGAAGGTGAAGACCCGCTCAAGCAGGCGTCAAGGTTTGAGGACTGCAGATGAACTTGAGGTGGCACCGGGCGCGCCGGCCTCAACGTGCTCGTGACGGTGGTGTTCTAACTGAGGCCTAGATCCATTTCCGCAGCCGCAGTGGTGGGTTTCCGCCGCCCGGGCGCTGCGCCAGCACCTGGTTGACGCCGTTCAGCCCGCGCTCGAAGCCGAGCGCGCTCGCCGCCATGTACAAACGCCACACCCGGGCACGTCCCTCGCTCGTGAGCCGTACCGCTTCGTCCCAGTTCTCCTCAAGGTTGCGCACCCAGGCGCGCAGTGTCAGCCCGTAGTGCAGCCGCAGCGCTTCGACGTCGAGCACTTCAAGGCCGGCCGATTCCAGCGCCCCGAGCATGACGGTGAGGCTGAGCATTTCGCCGTCGGGAAAGACGTAGCGGGGGATGAAGGAGTCAGGGTCCGGAGGCATGTCGCCGGCGTTCCACGAAATTGCGTGGTTGAGCAGGCGCCCGCCGGGACGCAGCAGGCCGTAGAGGTGGGACGCGTAGTTCCCGATCTGTTCCCGGCCGACATGTTCGGCCATACCGATCGAGCTGATGGCGTCGAATGGACCATCGGCGACGTCGCGGTAATCCTGGACCCGGATCTCGACGCGGTCGGCGAGCCCGGCGTCGGCGGCCCGCTTCCGCCCGAGGGCCGCCTGCTCCTTGGAGAGCGTGACGCCGACGACGTCGACTCCGTAGTTCCGTGCGGCGTGCAGGGCAAAACTGCCCCAGCCGCAGCCTACGTCGAGCACCCGCAGGCCGGGCCCAAGGGAGAGTTTGCGGCAGACCAGGTCGAGCTTCGTCTCCTGTGCCGCATCCAGGTCGGTGTTTTCGTCCTCCCAGACCGCGCAGGAGTAAACCATTGACGGGCCGAGCACCAGCGCATAGAAGTCATTGCCGACGTCGTAGTGGGAGGAGATCGCCGCGGCGTCACGTTTCTTGGAGTGCTTCCTTCCGAACCGGGTGACGTTCATTTCCTCCGGCGGCGGTGCAGGCGGAAGTCCGAGCGCACCCACCCGGACCGCGGTGCGGAGCAGTCTGGAACGCTCGCCCAGGGTAGGAGGGCGGAAGGCCTTCAGTTCGGCGAATTTGCCCACCGAGCTGAGCGCGGAGAAGCTCTCGAAGAGATTGCCGGGTCCGTCGAGGTCGCCGGCCACATATGCCCGGCTCAGTCCGAGCTGGTTCGGCGACCACAGCATCCGGCGCAATCCCCGCGGGGAGCGGAACTCGATCACTGGCGCACCGGAGGGGCCGGCTTCCGAACCGTCCCAGGCCCGGAGCCTCAGCGGGATCTCCTGGGTGCCGAGCACGATCCCCAGGGCTTGGGCCAGGCGGGGTGCCACTCCGGTCCTATTCGTCATGCCCCCTGTCTACTACGACTGGTTCGCGGGAGCCAGAGGAAGCCCCGGAATCAGCCCGGAAGCCGTTCTTCATCCTCGGCGGAGGATGGCTTATACGCCATTCCACACATCATTGACCGGGGAAATTGTCCGCCGTAACCTGAGCGTCACCAATTCCCGCTGAGGGATAACTGAATAAGGAAGGTTGGGTTGGCTATGTCCGGAAATGCTTGGCGCAGGGTGGTTTTGGGATTCGGAGCTTTGGCGCTGCTATCGACGGGCGCCGTCCCGGCAGATGCAGCCAGCAGCCAGGGAATGCAGTCCACCGAGTACTCGATGTGTTTCACCGATGAGATTTCCGGTGACACCTTTTGTCAGGCCGGGACCGAGCGGAACAATGTAGTGCGCACTCCGAGCGGCGTACTGGTTTCCCAGGGAGCGGGTGACGTGAGCGTCATCCAGACCACCAGCGGGGAAACGACCAGCATCGAGAACACCCACCGCTACGTCAGCGTATTCAGGAATTATGTTGACCCGTTCTTCAATGACCCCCAGGTGATCAGGATCGAAGCGTCGGACACCTACACGCTGCCCGACGGATCAACGTGCACCATCACCGCGGATAATCTCAGCGTGAAACGTGAACTCAAGTACCAACGCGATGAGGACACCTGCCACGCTCCCTGACAGCCGGTGGCAATGGCGTGATGAATGACTCCACCCAGCCCCAGAAAAACCGGGCGTGAGGAGGCTCGGGCCTGCCGCTCGTGTGCCCGACAGCTAGTGCGCCGGATCGCTTACCAGTCCTGGCGGGCGGAGGACTCCGGCTGACGGAACCCCGCTGCCGCGGATCGGGGTGCCCATGACACGGGCCGGCCTCCCGGCCGGCCCATGTCGGGTGTCTTCGCTCTAGAGGACTCAGGCGGATTCTTCGCCCTTGTCGTCCACTTCCTCGACCCACGACGGCGGCTCGTCGCGGCCCTGTTCCTCGTCCTTCTCGGCGTCCTCCGGCGTCGCCTGCACGATCCCCTGCGCGTGGTGCGTGGGCGCGTAGATGGTGTAAAGGCGGAGCGGCTCATCCCCGGTGTTCTCGACGTCGTGCCAGGTGCCGGCGGGCACCTGGATGCTCCAGCCGTCTCCGACGTCCTGCTGGAACGACAGGTCGTCCTTCGAGGGCCCCATCTTCACCCGGCCCTTCCCTGCATCGATGCGCAGGAACTGGTCGGTGCCGTGATGCACCTCGAGGCCGATCGCACCCCCGGGCTCGATCGACATGAGGGTCACCTGCAGGTGCTTGCCGGTCCAGGCGACGCGGCGGTAGTCGGAGTTCGCCGTCGTCGCGCTCTCGATGTCGAAGGCGTTGGGCTTTGGTCCGTTGTCAGTGATGTCCATGACCGCATTCTGTCCCATTCGCCCCGGGATCGCCAAGGCGCCCGGGCCGATCACCGCCGGACCAGGAGGGGTGCTAGGGCGTTCATCGGGAGGACCGTGGCGCAAGCGCCGACCTGTTCCGTCCCTGGTAGAGGCGGCGGTAGCTGGAGGGCGTGGTGTTGAGTTCGCGCGTGAACTGGAGGCGGAAGTTGGCTGAGGTTCCCAGGCCCGTCCTGGCGGCAACCGGTGAGGGCGGCGTCCGCGGGCTACGGTGCGAGGGCGCCGAGGATTTCCTCGTCGGAGAGCCTGCGCTCGCCCACGTAGAACAGGACGGCGCTTTCGGGCAGCCGCGTGTCCCAGCCGGGGTTAATGATGGTGCCCTCGTGCTGCACGGCGAGCACCGTGGTGGTGAAGCGGCGTCCCAGGGCTTCCTGGATCTGTCCGAAGTTGACCGGCGGCAGCGCATCGGGGAGCCGTGTGCTGTAGGTGTTTCGGCCGCCATGGCTCATGAGGTCGGCGTAGACGATCGCGATGCCCGGATCTTCGAGCTCTTCGGTGGCGAGGCGGGGCGAATGCCACTGGACGCAGCGGACGTTGGCGTCGACATAGGAGAAGTTGCGGGCGCGGCCCATGTCGCGCAGCGTCACCACCGTGTGCGCGGTGGGGTTCACATGGGTGACGGCGACGGTGACGGCGAGCGCTTCGTTGTCGTCGCGGGCGTCGATGAGCACGCGGGCGGCCCGGTGCACTCCGGCCCGGCGCAGCACGCCTTCCTCGGCGGGATCTCCGCGGACGAAATCCAGGCCGTGCTGCTCGGGCATCGGATTTTCCCGTACGTCCTCCGCAGCGCACAGGACCACCCGACGGGCGTCGTCCGCCGTGATCTCCTGAATCAGGCGTTCGGTCCGTCCAGGGGTGTAGCCCACGATCACGAGGTGATCCGACATCTCCACATTCCGGTGGCCTTTCATGCGCTGTCCCTTCGCATTGTCGATCGCGGTTGCGATTCTGGTGAACAAGGTGGTCAGCGTCACGATGCCGCCGACGATGACATACACCCCGACGAGGCGGCCGCCGACCGTGGTGGGAAAGAAATCGCCGTATCCGACCGTGGCGGCGGTGACTAAAAACCACCACCAGTACGTCTTAACCGACGTGATCGAGTTGCTTGAGGGCTCGGCCCACACCATGAGGGGCCAGCTGGTAACGAACACAGCGGCGATGATGACAGCCGGCAGTACCCAGAAGCGCGAACGTCCAAGCCGCCGGATCAGACGGGATAGTACAAATGGCACCCCTGCGTTCCCTTCGTTCCCTGCCGGCACATACCGATTGACCATACCCCCACGCCCGGGCGGGGACGCCGTCCGGGCGTATCGCGGCGGAATTCGGGCGGGCATTGCCGGGCCCAAGGACCGATCCTTAGCCGGCGCCTCCGCGGAGGACGTCCACGTGGACGTGGTCGAGGTGGCGCAGGATCTCGTTGTTGGGGTCGGGCGCGTCATAGGCGTGCCACCGGGCTTGGGGAAGATGTGCGCTCCAGAACTGGTCGTCGAAGATGACGTACTGGATATCGAGGTCCTCGGCATGGGCGACGAGCCAATGAGCGAGCATCCACCCCTGGCGCCGGTTCTCCTCGCTCACCGGGCGGAAAAAGATGTCGATGGCACGCCCGTCGTAATGTGTCGATTCCGCCCCGTGCCCCGAGTCGACACCGCCCGGAATGAACCCGCCCAGGCTCTGCTCACCGAACACCTCGGTCATCGCCGTCCTCACCTGCTCGGCACGCGGCGTGAGTCCGGCGGCAGTCAGCTGCTGTTCGGGCAGGTCATCGGCGGCGGAGCCCCGGCAGCTCAGGCTCGGGCCGGCAACCCCGGAGGGCCCCTCGGCCAGCCGCTGCAGCACCGCGTCGTCGATCCCCGAGGTGTCGGGGGCCTCAGCCCCGCGCGCCCGCAGCGCCACCGCCGTCGTCGCCAGCTGCGCCTCCTCCCGATCCAGCCCGATCGCTCCGTCGGGGGTTTGTACCCTGCACTCCGAGCCTGCCAGCAGCGGGCCGTCCCCAAAGCGAAGGGCGCTGAGCAGTCCGGGTCCGAAAAGTACCACCACCGCCAGCAGGATCCCGAGCAGGAGCAGGCCCACAACCGGCCGTGGAGGGCGGCTGAGGGGTTTGCTGCGGTTCACAGCTGGGTCAACCCGCGGGCGTTGAACTGCTGGTGCCCCAGTACCGCGAGCAGCTTCAGCTTCTCGAAGGCCTCTGTCTGTGGCGGTGCTGTGAGGACCAGGAGGGCCTGGCCCTGGTCCTCGGTGAACAGTGCCTGGCAGTCAAGTTCGATCTGCCCGAGTTCGGGGTGGAGCAGCGTCTTGTGGTCCTCGAATCGGGACGCCACCTCGTGCAGCTCCCAGAGCTCGGTGAACTCTTCGCTCGTCCGGAGCAGCTCGCGTACCAGCCTGCCTGCCCGGGACTGCTGACCGGTCCCGCCGTACGCCGCCCGGAGCCCAGCCACCTGGGCCTTGCCCTGCCGGGCCCGGTCTTCGACGGGATAGATCGAGCGTTCCGCAGGGTCGGTGAACCACCGGTACACGCCGCTGCGGGCCAGCCCGGTGTGCCGTGAGTGGTCACCGAAAAGCGCCACGGCCAGGCTGTTCTGGACGAGCGTCTCCCCGAGACTGGAAAGGATCACCGCGGGAGTGTCCGACAGCCGGTCGAGGACCCGCATCAGGGCGGGTGCCACGTGGGTGTCCAGCGGGGTGCGCCGAGGTGCGCTGTGACCGGCGAGGCGGTAGAGATAGTCGCGCTCGAAACCGGTCAACCGCAGCGCCCGGGCGAGCGCTGAGAGCATCTGTTCCGAGGGTTGGGGACCCCGGGCCTGTTCCAGGCGGATGTAGTAGTCGGTGGACATCCCGGTCAGCCCGGCGACCTCCTCACGGCGCAGCCCGGAGGTGCGCCGCCGCGGCCCCGTCGGGAGACCCACGTCCTCCGGGCGCAGCCCGTCACGGCGGGAGCGGAGAAAAGCGGCGAGGGCGTGGCGGTCCATGCTTCAATCATCGGCGACGAACGCCCCGGTAAACAGGGACCGGGAATCCTACGATCATCACTCCTCTCCCGCTCCTCCGAAATCCGGCGCAGGATCAGGACATGAACATCACCGGAAACACCATTTTCATCCCCGGCGCGACCTCGGGCATCGGCCTCGAACTCGCGCTTCGCCTTCGAGAAGCCGGCAACGTCGTCGTCATCGGCGGTCGCCGCACTGACCTGCTGGAGCGCCTCACCGCCGAGCACGGCCTCTCCGCCGTCACCATCGACACCACCGATCCCTCCTCCGTGCTGGCCGCCCGCGACCAGGTCCTGGCCCAACACCCGGACCTGAACGTGCTGGTTGCCATGGCCGGAGTGATGGAGGCCGAGGACGTCCGCAGCGCCGGTTTCCTTGAAAGTGCCGAGCGTATCGTCGAGACGAACGTGCTCGGTCCGCTGCGCCTGATCGCGGCCTTCAGCGAGCACCTGCAGACCCGGCCCGAAGCCACCCTGATCACCGTATCGTCGGGCCTGGCACACACTCCGCTGGCCATCACCCCGACGTACAACGGCTCCAAGGCATTCATCCACCGGTTCACCGAAACCATCCGGCTCCAGTTCGCCGACACCCCGGTCCAGGTCATCGAGCTTGTCCCGCCGGCCGTGCGCACCGAACTTATGAGCGGTGGGTCGCAGAACGAGCACTACCTCCCGCTCGACGCGTACGTCAACGAGGTCATGGCCCTCCTCGAGACTCAGCCCGGGGCAACGGAGATCCTCGTCGAGGCGGTCAAGTTCCTCCGCTTCTCCGAAAGAGAGAACCGCTACGACGACGCAGTTGCTGCGCTCAATCCCTCGGTGAATTTCGAGGTCGCCGACAGGTGAGCCGGCAGGTCCCACTGCCGGCCGTCCCAGGGACCGCACCGCGCGGGTGAGCATGATCACCTGATGGACGGGGTGCCCGGCTGCCGGCCCCAGCACCAATAATGGAGGGGTGGGCGAACGCCGGGCGTTGTTGGTGTGGGGGACCGGTGTGGTCGCCTACCTCATCGCCGTGACCCAGCGGACGAGCTTCGGCGTCGCTGGGCTTGAAGCGACCGAACGCTACTCGGCCAGCGCCTCCGCACTTTCCATCTTCACCGTCGTGCAGCTGCTCGTGTACGCGGCGCTGCAGATTCCCGTCGGGGTCCTGGTCGACCGGGTCGGCCCGCGGCTGCTTATCCTCGCCGGGGCCGTGCTGATGGCCTTGGGCCAGGTGCAGCTCGCTCTCTCGGAGACCGTCACCGGAGGGATTGCGGGAAGACTGCTCGTCGGCGCCGGCGACGCACTGACCTTCATCTCGGTGCTGCGGCTGCTTCCGGCCTGGTTTGAGTCCCGCAGGATCCCCGTGCTGACCCAGTTCACCGGCATCATCGGACAGCTGGGCCAGGTGGTGTCGGTGGTGCCGTTCGCCGCGCTGCTCGGCGCGGCCGGGTGGAGTACAGCGTTTCTGTCGGCCGCCGGTCTCTCGGCGCTCGCCGTCGTCCTCGCGGTGACCGTCATCCGGGATGCCCCGCAGCGTCAGCCGCGGGCAAAGACCGGGCTGCGCCAGACCGGGATCTCCCTCGCGCAGGCCTGGCGCCAGCCCGGAACCCGCCTCGGGCTGTGGTCCCACTTCACCGTTCAGTTTCCCGGCACCGTGTTCGTGCTGATCTGGGGTTACCCGTATCTGGTGCGGGCCGAAGGGATGGACCCGGTGGCGGCATCGGCGCTCATGACGCTGTTCGTCGCCGTGGGCATTGTGTCGGGGCCGATGCTCGGACTCTACGTGTCCCGGCACCCCCTGCGCCGCTCGACAATGGTCCTGGCCATCGCGTCCGGGATAGCCGGCTGCTGGCTCGCCGTCCTGCTTTCGTCCGGGCCGGCACCCCTGTGGCTGCTCACACTGCTCATCGTGGCGCTGGCCCTCGGAGGTCCCGGTTCGATGATCGCCTTTGACTTCGCTCGCACCTTCAACCCGTCGTCGCGGATGGGAACGGCCACGGGCATTGTGAACATCGGCGGATTCGTCGCTTCCCTGGTCGCGATGTACGGAATCGGGGTGATTCTCGATGTCCTGTACGCGCGGGGCGTGTCCGGGGGCGACCTGTATGCCCTTGGCTCGTTCCGGATCGCGATGGCTTTCCAGCTCGTGATCCTTGTGGCAGGAGCTGCGGCGATCCTGATCGTCAGGCGCACTGTGCGGCGGCGGATGGCGGAGCAGGGCGTGGTCGTGCCGCCGCTCCGTGAGGCGCTTGCCAGGGAACGTGCACGACGGCGTGCCGCCCGGTCCGAGCGAACCGATGAGGGCAATTCCGCCTAGATCGGCAGTACCGGGTCCACTTCGCTTGTGCCAGACTGGGCCCCAGCGATAGCCGAACCAGGGGGAGACGTGGCGGGTACCGTCGGCAAGGGGGCAGAGCGGCCAAGCTCCTGGGTGGCGGCCGAGCGGCGGTCCGTTCCGGTGAGGGACAACGGCATCGGGGAGGCCCTCCGGATCTACTACACCCGGTACCTGTTGATCGGCATCCCGTTCCTCCTGGCCGTCGGGGCCGCCGGCTCGTACCTGCTGTTCGATGACGGGCGAAGCCGGTGGGACCTGCACTTGTTTGTCGCCGTGACCCTGATGATTGCTGGCTGTTGGATCGGAGGGTGGATATACAAAGCCAAGCGCCTGAAGCCAAGGGCGGAACTGGGCTGGGGTGAGGTTCTGATCGCGCTGAACAAGTCGGATCGGAAATCGATGCTGCGCCAGATCGCAGGCAAGGACCCGGTCGACCCAAGACGCCTGAACGTGGCCCGGGCAGTTGCCGTGCAACTACGGGAGAGCAACGCAACCATGCTCCTGTACCTCCCGGTTGCTGTGGCCTTTCTTAGTCCCGCTCGCCGGGTGTGGTGGTATGCCATTCCGATGGGTACCCTCCTTAGCGTATTCATCTATACCTTGATTCGGGATTTCCGGCGGCAGGGCCGCTTCCTCGAGAAAACCTCTCATTCGGACTCCCGTTAGGAGAACCAGGTGCAGACCGTTTCCCTCAATACCGGCGCCGAAATGCCGATCCTCGGCTTCGGCGTGTACCAAATCCCGCCGGACCAGACCGAGGCGGCGGTCGCGGATGCGCTGTCGACCGGCTACCGCCTGATCGACACCGCCGCTGCTTACGGGAACGAGGAGGCCGTCGGGCGCGCCCTCGCGGCGAGGGGGATCCCCCGGGAGGAGCTGTTCGTCACCACCAAGCTGTGGGTGCAGGATGCCGGAGAGCAGCACACCGTTGATGCTTTCGCCAGATCCCTCGAGCGCCTCGGGCTCGACTACGTCGATCTTTACCTGATCCACCAGCCCTACGGCGACTACTACAGCGAATGGCGGGCCATGCAGGGCCTCTACAAGGAGGGCCGTGCACGGGCGATCGGCGTCTCCAACTTCCACTCGGACCGCCTTATCGACCTCATCATCAACAACGAGGTGACCCCTGCCGTCAACCAGATCGAGACCCACCCCTTCTACCAGCGCACCGAGGACCAGCGCCTCATGACGCAACACGGCGTCCGGCTCATGTCCTGGGGCCCCTTCGCCGAGGGCCGGAACGGGTTGTTCACCCACCCCGCCCTCACCCCGGTCGCAGAAGCGCACGGCGTCTCCGTGGCCCAGGTCGTCCTCCGGTGGCTGATCCAGCGCGACGTCGTCGTCATTCCCAAGTCGGTCAACCCGGACCGGATCGCCCAGAACTTCGACGTCTTCGGCTTCACCCTCACCGCGGAGGAAATGGCCACCATCGCGGC
The DNA here is from genome assembly GCF_902805515.1 of uncultured Arthrobacter sp. GTDB lineage: Bacteria > Actinomycetota > Actinomycetes > Actinomycetales > Micrococcaceae > Arthrobacter_D. Next base: position 53,615 of record NZ_CADCTE010000198.1, read on the forward strand.
CCTCGACACCGGGGCGTCGCTATTCTTCGACCACCGCGATCCCGGTATGACCGTGCGGTTGGGGTCGGTCCGCGTTTCCTGATCGCGGTGACCATGGCGCCCGGTTTACCCTCCCGGCGCTCGTTCAGGGGTCACAGCGGTCCCATCAGCCAACAGAAAGTAGGAGGAACCACGGCATGTCATTCCAGGCGTATCTCGACACCATCGAAGACAAGACGGGGCTTACACCCCGCCAGCTGCTGGACATCGCGAACAGCAAGGGGTTCGACGAGCAGAACGGGAAGGCCGGCGAGATCCTCGAATGGCTGAAGGCCGACTACGGGCTCGGGCGGGGCCACGGCATGGCGCTCGTCCACGTCATCAAGAAGGGTCCCGGGATCGACAAAAAGCACGTGGGAACGACCGGGACGCACAGGGACGAGTCCGAAACCCTGTGGCTCGATGGAAAGGAGAACAAACCCTCATGACCACAGTTACCGACCGCGAGCAGCTGCGCCAGAACGCGAAGGGGACGGCGTTGTTCGTCGGTGCCGACCACGGCGCCGGCGTTTCGTTCTTCTGGGTGGACACTCCGCCCGGCGGAGGGCCGGAAACCCACTGGCACCCCTACACCGAGACCTGGGTCGTGCTTCAGGGTGAGGCAGTCATCGAGTCCGACGGCGAAGAGCTCCGCGCGGGCGCCGGCGCCATTGTGACGGTGCACCCGGGCGCACACCACCGCTTTCGAAGCAGCGGTACAGCGAACCTCGAAATGATCTGCATCCACGCCTCTCCCAGGATCATCCAGGAGTTCGTGACCACCGCGCCCGGTACGACCTAGGCTGTCCACCCGCCGTCGTGCGGCAACAGGTTCTCCTAGACCGCCATGGCTCGTGGGCTTTAACCTTCAAACGTACGGCTTCGCCGTGGCTCCTGAGTTGCTGGGCCGGGGACCCGACGACTGTATGAACGCCCTAAGGGTGTTCCTGGCGGGTGGTGTCTCATTCGCCGGATTTGCATACAGCAATAAGGCAAGTGGTGAGGCATGTGCCTGTTTCAGTCCAGCTCCCGTTTTCAATCCGTGAACGCCACCTGAGGGTGGGCTGAGATGCCCGACGTCCCTCTCCCCACCGTGACGGTGGTGATCTGCGCCTACACAACCGAGCGTTGGGACTGGCTGCTGAAACTTCTCGAGTCGATCCGTGTCCAAACGCACCCCCCGAAAAAAGTCATCGTGGTCATCGACCACAACGAGGCACTCTACGGGCGGCTCGCCGGAATCGTCGACGACGTCACCGTCCTGAGGAACACCCACCCACGCGGACTCTCCGGGGCGCGCAACACCGCGCTGGAAGCGGTCGACTCCGACATCGTCGCTTTCATTGATGACGATGCTGAAGCCGCGCCGGATTGGCTCGAACGCCTCACCGCCCTCTATGACGACCCTGACGTGCTGGCGGTCGGCGGAAGAGTGGATCCGATCTGGGAGGTGGGACGTCCTGGTTTTTTCGGTCAGGAGCTCGACTGGATTGTGGGATGCAGCCATCGCGGTATGCCACGGGTTGCCTGCGAGGTCCGTAATGTCATCGGTGCCAACATGTCCTTCCGCCTCGGCGTCATTCGCCAAATGGGCGGGTTCAATCTTTCCCTGGGCCGGCAAGGTTCTGTCCCCTCGGGCTGTGAGGAAACTGAGATCTGCATACGCTCGACAATGGGGGCGCCCGGTTCTCGGATTGTCTACGAGCCTGCAGCCGTGGTGCGCCATCATGTGCCGGCGAACCGGGGGACTTTCCGCTACCTACTCGCCAGATCCTGGGCCGAGGGCGTTTCCAAGGCGCGGGTCAGTCATGTGGTGGGCTACAAGCGGGCGCTCGGTCCGGAGCGCCGGTACGTCCGCAGCGTCCTGCTCCGTGCTTTTCTCGCTGGTTTGTATGACTGGGGTCGACATTGGAAATCCGCCGGGCTTCGGCGCGCAGGGGCCGTCCTGACGGTATTGGTCACCACGACCGCGGGCTACTTCCGGGGCCGCCGGCTTGTGCACGTGTCAAGGAGGCGCCCGCGCCACCCTGCCCAACACTGGCGCGCCGTCCAGTAGCCGGCAGGACAGTTTACCCGGAACTCTGCGAGGAACCCAGAAGCCGGTGACCCTAGGCAGACTGACTCCTTCGATAGCCAGAACGGCGATCGCCGTGCATCCTGTAATTGTCCGTTCTCAGCGGACAGCTTTTCCGCCCGGTGCTGGTCTCCCGAGCAGCGCAGGCTCACCTTGAGGAGGTTGGGGCCTTGGAGCCGGATGCGCTTGATGTCTCGGTGGTAATTCCCGCGCGCAACGCCGCCCGGTGGTTGCCCGAATGTCTGGAATCGGTGCGGACCCAGCGGACGCGGGAAGTGATCGTCATCGATGGGTGTTCCGAGGACTCAACGGTGGAGATTGCGCGATCCTATGGCGCACTGGTCCTTTCCGACGAGGGACGCGGCCTGTCGGCTGCGAGAATGCTGGGGGTCCGCAACGCAGCGTGCCCGGTTGTGGCACTGATTGATTCTGACGTAGTGCTGCCGCAGGACTCTCTGAAGCATCTGGTCGCTGAATTTGAGCAGGGCGGCTATGACGGGCTCCAATCGGGCCTGGTGAGCGAGTCCGATGGGGCCGGGTACTGGGGGGAGGCGCTGGCATGGCACCACAACCGCAGCCGGGCCCGCTTGCGGTTCGGTGTCTGCGCCACGCTCCTGAGACGCGATGTGCTCTTGGAAACAGGCTTCGACGAGGAGTTCGCCTCCGGGGAAGACATAGACCTGCGGTTGCGGCTTCGGGAAGCCGGACGGCAGTTGGGCGTGTCCACCACCACCTTCGTGAGACACCGCTTTCGCGACAACTTCGCTTTTGCCCGTGACCAATGGCTTCAAGATGGCACCGGACTGGCTCTGAACATCCACAAGCACCCGCGCTGGGCTGGTTGGCTGGTCGCTTCACCACTCCTCGCGACCGGACGTGGTGCAGGGCTGGCGCTGCTGGGAGCCCCCCGCTACCTGCCTTATTGGGCAGCATTCCTCTTCTATAACTACCGTGCCTTGTTCAAGGAACTTCTTCGTCCAGCCGACGGCGGTCTCTCCCTCGGCAGCAATGCGCTGTGGTTGACTGCAGCCAGAGTCGCGCCCATGGCCGCAGGACTTCTCTTCTGGGTCCTGGCCGCGATGCTGTTGGCTCCACCTCAGCTTGGCATGGGGTCAGCGGTAGTGGCGTCGGCCCTGTTGACGGTACAGATCGGGATGCTGGGAGTAGGTCCGGCCACGCTCACGCTGCTGCCCGCCCAGAACGACCGGCGGCGCCGGCTCATAGCCACAGGTCTGCTCACGGTGGGACTTGCGTCCATCATTGTTGCTGCAGCGCTGCTCATGATCACGCGTGCCCTCGGTCCCGGCGTCGGTCAGGCCTGGGATGACCCAGCGGTCACGGCGGCTTTCCTGGCTGCCGCCTTCTTTGCCAGTACCGCGTACCAGCTTGATCACATCAGTGTGGCATTGTCGCGAGCCGACCTGGTGTTGGTGCGCAGCATGCTGCAGGCTCTCATCCAGCTCACCGTTCTCATCGTCTGCCTGACCGCTGGGTACCGCAGTGTGATCGCAGTCATCGGCGCCGTCGCCCTCGGAGCGGGCGCCAGCGTGGGACTCGGCATGCGCCAAATTAACCGCGCCGGTCTCGGCCCCCAGTGGAGGGCCGGTGCCCGGCCCGCCGAAGTGGCGCGCCTGTTGCGCACGGCTTTCCGAAACTACCCCCTCGTGCTCGCCGACCGCGCGCCTGCCTACTTCCTGCCCCTGATTGTCGCCGCGACACTCAGCACCTCGGACGCGGCAACCTGGTACGTGGTGTGGATGCTGGCATCGGCGGTATTTTTCATCCCTCAATCCGCCGGTTATTCACTTCAGGCAAAACTTGCCGAGCTGGGGCCTGTCTCTTTGTTGATCGAACGCGCCCTGAGAATCAGCCTGTTGCTCAGCTTTGCAGCCGGGGGGATACTCCTGGCGGTGGGTCCCACGGTGCTGCAGGTGCTCGGCCCGCAGTACGCCCAGCAATGGGTGCTCCTCCCGCTCCTGGTTCCGGCGGTGACACTGACCTGTGTGACCCAGGTCTATTACGCCGTGTGCCGGGTGTATAGCCATCTCACCGAAGCCACGGCGGTTGCAGTCCTGGCGGCCGTCGTCGGGCTGGTGCCGGCGGCCGCCGTAGCTCAAAGTTCCGCCCTGCCCGGACTGGCCGCGCTATGGCTTCTGGCCCAACTGTCAGCTGCAGTCGTTGCCGCGTTGCGTCTACGGCGTCTGAGCAACGGGACGGGAGGTCTGGGTCCCCCCGAAGACCTCGACACCGCCTTCGGGGCGCGAACGGGTTGAGAAGAAAACGACGTCAGGCAAGTTGAGTGCGTCCGGCAGGTGTGGCCGCAGCCGCCACCCTCCCTCGACGCGTGCAGTTTCAAGGTCCGGCGCATAGTGCGGCCGACAGGTCGCTTGGCGACTACGCGGTCCCACGCCTGAGAAATAGGGATGAACCTAGTCCCTGGCCCAGATCGCGACCCAGTCGACGTAGACATGTCCGCGGGTGTCCGGATGAGGACAGGTTGTCAGGCAGGACTCGGTCTGCAGGATGTAATGCATCGGGGTGTCAGGTATCGCCGACCTGCTGGTGCCGATCAACTTCCCGTCGAGGAAGAATTGCACGCGGTCGGGGCTCCACTCGATTGTGGCTATATGCCAGGACGTGAAGGTGGCCTTGGTACGGAACTGGTCGAGCATGGTGACGTCATCACCAGGCCCATGCAGGGCAGCGTAGATGGTTTTCGACAGGTCGCCTTCCGGGAAATCTATCTCGCCGTCCTCCGGCCACTGCTTACTATCAGGCCACAACAGCCACGCTAGTTTGAATCCCTTCAATTCGTCGGCCTTGAAACGCACGGAATATCGCCCGTAGGTTTGGCTGTTATAGGGCCGCTTACCGCCCTTCTCAAATCGAGGCGATGGTGCGGCACCCATCGAAATCCCATCCTCAGTGTGAAGATACATGTCCAAGACACCGTCATGAACACTGAGGACCTTCGATGGGTAATAGCCCGACATTGTCTCGAGAGTCTGAGCAGCTGTGTCCGGCGTGCCATCGCGGTAATTCGCGCTCCACCGTGCGCTGTAGTTCCAGCCGGGAAATTCGCCGATGGCGACATCTCCGTCGGTGAAATCTTCGGTGAAAATCTGTCTCCAGCCCGGCAGATCACCGACCGGCATGGCCGAGGTGGCAGCAGAGATGTCATCGAGGCGGTCTGCGGTTGGTTCCAACGAAGTCGAAGCCGCGCGTGGGCGGTCCCTTGCTTCCTCGTTAGAGCTTCCGCCCGGCAGTGAATCCGAGACGAAACCAACCAGGGCGTAGGTGGCTGCGAACAGAACGATTATCAAGACGACGATGCGAGCCCGCACGTGATGTCCAATCCTCTTCAAGGTGCCGCTCCGCAAAGGAGGTCATCTCTTCGAATCTGAAACTATTGGTGTTATCCAGTTGCTCGGGCGGGACTCCCTCATCATGCTGAAGCGGGGCGTCCAACCGGTGTTGCACGTCCCGCGCCACCCGAGCTCTTCCTGCCGCGGAGAGCATCGTCATGCTCCTCGTGGCAGATGCATCCAGACCGATATGCAACGGCCTGATGGTAGTAATTTACCGAAGCGGCCCGAAGCGGAACAGTAGCGGCCGGTACTGGAAAAATCTCGAGCCTACTCGGATGAAGGGACCCGCACAGCTCAGTCGCTCCACGACCTTGGCGGGGTATATCTCGAAAAGAGACTCGATTGGATCCTTTGGCCGCAGCCCGGCCGCCGCCAATGGATCCGTCCCGCAGGAATCAGCCGCGGATATCGGCCAGGCCGCCGGGTTCCGGGTTGCGCCGCGGGGGAAACGGAATCCGGTCGAGGTCGTTGGCGGCAATGACCGTTGCGGATCCTGCAGTGTCCTGCGCCTGCGCAGCCAGGACGCCGGTGTCATCGTAACGGGACGAAAAGTGGGTCAGCACCAGCGTTCCCGCACCCGCCCTGCCTGCCAAGGCGCCGGCCTGCCCCGCCGTGAGGTGCCGGTACTGCAGGGCCAGGGCGGCATCGTCATTGCTGAAGGTGGACTCCGACACCAGCAGGTCCACCCCTTCCGCGAGCTCCTCGGAACCGCCGCACGGCGCGGTGTCCATCACGAAGGCGAAGCGCCGGCCCGGCCGGTGCACGCTGACCTCCTCCAATTGGATCCCGCGAAGGCTTCCCCTGCGCTGAAGCTCCCCGACGTCGGGCCCGGCAATGCCGGCCGCGGCGAGCCTGTCGGGCAGGAGGGTGCGGCCGTCGGGCTCTGTGAGCCGGTAGCCATAGGCTTCGATGCGGTGCAGCAGAGGCCGCACCTCGAGGTCCTCCGCGACCGCGCCTTGAGTACCGTGAGGGTGGAGCCGTAGGTCGAGACCCGGTGTGGCCAGCGCGACGAGCGCCCGGACGACGTCCTCTCCGGATGCCGGGTAGTGAAGGTGGACCGGATGGGCCACGCCGTCGAGCACCATGCGCGAGAGCACTCCCGGCAGGCCAAAGCAGTGGTCGCCGTGGACATGCGTGATGCAAATCCGCGTGACGCGGCTCGCTGATACGCCCGCCCGGATCATCTGGCGCTGCGTGCCTTCGCCCGGATCGAACAGGAACCCTTCGCGCTCCCAGCGCAGGAAGTAGCCGTTGTGGTTGCGGGTCCGGGTGGGCACCTGGGAGGCGGTGCCGAGGATGACGAGCTCACGCATCGCCCCAGTCTGCCACCGGAAGGGCGGGTGCTGCGACGGCGTCCCACGCGGGCTCCACCCGATGCCGCTCGGCGTGATTGGGTTCGCTGTCAGAAGCTGAATGATCCGGCGCCCGAAATGCCAGTAGGCCTACCCACAATGGGCCGGCCGTTACCCGTATTGGGAAATCCGGTGGAGTTGCAGGTGCAGGAGGGAATTACCGGGGGTACCGTAATCCGTACCGCACGTATTGCGCCTCCCTTATCCGCGGAAGGAGATCAATGGTCGTCCCGTTCGCATTGGCGTTTATGGGTCTAGCGGCGATGATGATCAACGCCTTATGGGCCGCACACAATTTCAGGGAAAAGGGGGATCGGATCGATCAGGAGCGAATGCTTCGAATTACCATCACTATTCTCGGGGCGGGGTTGTTCGTTTCCCCTTTCCTGATGCTGGCTAGCGACTGAGGGGCGACCACGTGCGGGTCAATAATGCCGGACCGTGGCTAATGGCCAACGGGCTCATCCTTATGCTCATCGCACTGTGGTGGCTGGCTCTTCCCGGCACGTCGCAGGCAGCAGTCGTATTCCTAGTGTGCGGAGCCATGCTCCTGACCGGAGGCAGTGCGAAGTGGCGTGCCGACCGCCGGCGTCGCACGAATGAGCGTTAGGGAGCGCGCACGTCATGACACCAGGGTGGTCGTTGGTCCTTCGGTTCCTTCCCGCGTCGCTCTATGTGGTGGCGACCGGGATAAGCCTGCGCTGGCCGTGGAGTCTAAACGCGGGGCTCGCCGTCGTTCCGGTCGTCGCCGCTCTAATCGTCTTGCGGTTGGCGGGAAGACGGTCCACGGTATCCGGAGACCGGTTCGTAATTTCCTCACGGTTCGCCCAGAGTTCAGGCCACCTGGTGCTCGATGCCAGGGCCGCTGATATTCCAAGGATTCTCCGTGCCGCGGTGGTGGAGCTTCCCCGGTTCCAACTGCAGACGGTCGGCCCGGATGGCGGTGAATTGTTCACCAGAGCGAGCATCAGGACCTGGGGCGTTGTCATCGGCTTGAAGTTTGAGCCGATGGACGCGGCAAGCATCCGGATCGCCGCGTCCGCGGCGCCGTTGATCACTCCAACCGTCGTAGATTTCGGTCAAAGCCGAATTGATCTGCGTGACTTGTTTGATGCCCTCACACGCTGCGCGGCGAAGGCGGAACCATAGCGGGCAGGGTTGCTGCCGCTCCGCCCTTTCCTGCGGCTAGCGGGCGTGTTCCTCTCGACAGTTCTCACCGGGACGAGACCTGGCGTCGTCCACTATGCCTCGCTTTGGCGGGCTCAAGCGGACCTGAATCTACTTCCTACTCAGGGCATGATGTTGAGCTCGACGCCTGTGGATATCCTCGGGCCCCACTCTTCCTCCACAATGGCCCTTTTCAGGCTGGATTCGAACACCAGTTCGATAGAATTGGCGCATGGCAACGGCACCGATCGAGGAACATCCGGGCACCGGGGAGTTTCCCTCCGACCCC
>NZ_CADCTE010000199.1 GCF_902805515.1 uncultured Arthrobacter sp.
TCCTCGATGTGCTCCATGATTCCGCCCAGGTACATTTCGGTGCCGTCGTAGAGGGCGTCGACGTCGATCTCGATGGCGTCGTCGAGGAACCGGTCGACCAGCACCGGGTGGTCGGCGGTGATCTCCGTGGCGTTGGCGATGTAGCGGGAGAGGTTCGGCTCGTCGTACACGATCTCCATGCCGCGCCCGCCCAGCACGTAGGAGGGGCGCACCAGCACCGGGTAGCCGATTTCGTCGGCGATCTTCTTGGAGTCCTCGAAGGAGACGGCGGTGCCGTTCTTCGGGGCGATCAGCCCGCCGGCGTCGAGCACCCGGCTGAAGGCCCCGCGGTGCTCGGCCAGGTCGATGGCCTCCGGGGAGGTGCCCAGGATGGGGATGCCGGCGTCGGCCAGTTCCTGCGCCAGTTTCAGGGGCGTCTGCCCGCCCAGCTGGACGAAGACGCCCATCACTCCCCCGGTGCGCTGCTCCGCGGCGATCACCTCGAGGACGTCCTCGAGCGTGAGCGGCTCGAAGTAGAGGCGGGTGGAGATGTCGTAGTCGGTCGAGACCGTCTCGGGATTGCAGTTGATCATCACCGTCTCGTACCCGGCCTGCCGCAGCGCCATGGAGGCGTGCACGCAGGAGTAGTCGAACTCGATGCCCTGCCCGATCCGGTTCGGCCCGGACCCGAGGATGATCACCGACGGCTGGGCGTGGTCGGACACCTCGTCCTCCTCGTCGTAGGAGGAGTAGTGGTACGGGGTGTACGCGGCAAACTCCGCGGCGCAGGTGTCGACGGTCTTGAAGACCGGGCGCACACCCAGCGCGTGCCGGACCCCGCGCACCACGGCGTCGGGGATGGAGCGCAGGGCGCCGATCTGTTCGTCGGAGAAGCCGTGGCGCTTGGCGAGGCGGAGGATGTCCTCGCTCAGGTTCCCGGCCGTGCGCACCTGCTCGGCGGTCTCGTTGAGCAGGACCAGCTGGTCAAGGAACCACGGGTCGATGCCGGTGGCCTCGTGCAGCTCTTCGACGCTCGCCCCGCCCAGCAGCGCGCGCTGGACCTGGGAGAGCCGTTCCGTCGTCGGGCGCTTCGCCGCCTCGATGAGGCCGGGGACCTCCCCGGCGGGCACGGGGGCGAAGGACAGCTGGGAGCCCTTCTGCTCAAGGGAGCGCAGCGCCTTCTGCAGCGCCTCGGTGAAGTTGCGGCCCATCGCCATCGCCTCGCCGACCGACTTCATGGTGGTCGTCAGCGTGGTGTCGGCGGCCGGGAACTTCTCGAAGGCGAAACGCGGAACCTTCACCACCACGTAGTCGAGGGTCGGCTCGAAGGAGGCCGGCGTCTTCTGCGTGATGTCGTTCGGGATCTCATCGAGGGTGTAGCCGAGGGAGAGCTTGGTGGCGATCTTCGCGATCGCGAAGCCGGTGGCCTTGGAGGCCAGCGCGGAGGAGCGCGAGACCCGGGGGTTCATCTCGATCACGACGACGCGGCCGGTCGAGGGTTCGATGGCGAACTGGATGTTGCACCCGCCGGTGTCGACGCCCACCTCGCGGATGACGGCGATGGAGATGTCGCGCAGCCGCTGGTACTCGCGGTCGGTCAGGGTGAGTGCGGGGGCGACGGTGATGGAGTCGCCGGTGTGGACCCCGACCGGGTCGAAGTTCTCGATGGAGCAGACCACAACGACGTTGTCGTTCTTGTCCCGCATCATCTCCAGCTCGTACTCCTTCCAGCCCAGGATGGACTCCTCGAGCAGGACCTCGCTGGTCGGGCTGTACTGGAGGCCCTGCCCGACGATCCGGCGCAGGTCTGCCTCGGTGTAGGCCAGGCCGGAGCCGAGGCCGCCCATGGTGAAGGAGGGCCGCACCACCATGGGGTAGCCGAGGTCGCCGGCGGCCGCCAGTGCCTCGTCCAGGGTGTGGACGATCACCGAGCGCGCGGATTCGGCGCCGCAGCGTTCGACGACGCCCTTGAACTTCTCCCGGTCCTCGCCGAGTTCGATGGCGGCGATATTGGCGCCGATCAGCTCTACCCCGAATTTCTCGAGGATGCCGTTCTTGTCCAGGGCGATGGCGGTGTTCAGCGCGGTCTGCCCGCCGAGGGTGGGCAGGAGCGCGTCGGGGCGTTCCTTCTCGATGATCTTGGCGACCACCTCGGGGGTAATGGGTTCGACGTAGGTGGCGTCGGCGAACTCGGGGTCGGTCATGATGGTGGCCGGGTTCGAGTTGACGAGGATGACCCTCAGGCCCTCCTCCTTGAGCACGCGCAGCGCCTGGGTGCCCGAGTAGTCGAATTCGGCGGCCTGCCCGATCACAATGGGGCCGGAGCCGATGACCAGGACGCTCTTGAGGTCGGTTCTGCGGGGCATCAGTTCTCTTCCTGGGGGGTGCTCGGGGCGGTGCTGTCGGGGCTGATCTGTGCGCCTTGAGCGGCGGTCATCAGGTCGATGAAGCGGTCGAACAGGTAGGCCGAGTCGTGGGGACCGGCTGCCGCTTCGGGGTGGTACTGGACGGAGAAGGCGGGAAGGTCGAGGCACGCGAGCCCCTCGACCACATTGTCATTGAGGCTGATATGGCTGACCTCGACGCGGCCGAAGCCGCCGTGCGGTGCCTCGACGGGGCCCTCGAGCGGTGCGTCGACGGCGAACCCGTGGTTCTGGGAGGTGATTTCGACCCGGCCGGTCCGCCGGTCCAGGACGGGCTGGTTGATGCCGCGGTGGCCGTAGCGCAGCTTGTAGGTGCCGAAGCCCAGGGCCCGGCCCAGGATCTGGTTGCCGAAGCAGATGCCGAAGAAGGGGATCCGCCGCTCCAGGACCCGCCGCAGCAGCTCCACCTGCACGTCGGCCGTGGCCGGATCCCCGGGGCCGTTGGACATGAACACGCCGTCCGGGCCGGCCGCCGTAAGCTCCTCGAAGGAGGTGTCGGCAGGGAAGACCACGGTGCGCACTCCGCGCTGGGCGAAGTGCTTCGGGGTCATGGTCTTGATCCCGAGGTCAAGGGCGGCGACGGTGAACCGGGGCTCGCCGTCCCACCCGTGGTCGGCCGGTTCGACGGTGTACACCGCCTCGGCGCTCACTTCCTCCGCAAGGCGCGCTCCGGCCATCGACTGCTGCGCCTGGACCTGCTCAAGCAGCTGCGCCGCGGGCAGGGAGGCGGCGGCGCCGGAGAAGATACCGGCCTTCATCGCGCCGCGCTCACGCAGGTGGCGGGTCACGGCGCGGGTGTCAACGCCTTCGATGCCGACGACGCCCTGGTCGCGGAGCTGGGCGTCGAGGCTGAGTTCGGAGCGCCAGTTGGACGGGCGGCGGGCCGCGTCGCGCACGATGTAGCCGGCGACCCAGATACGCCGTGACTCGGCGTCGGCGGCGTTCACCCCGGTGTTGCCGATGTGGGGTGCCGTCTGCACCACGAGCTGGCGGGCGTAGGAGGGGTCGGTGATGGTTTCCTGGTAGCCGGTCATGCCGGTGGCGAACACCGCCTCACCGAGGGCCGTGCCCTCGGCGCCGTAGCTGCGGCCTCGGAAGGACCTGCCGTCCTCAAGGATGAGCACCGCCGCTGCCGGGGACGTGGGGGGTTGGTTCACTTGAAGTTCCTGCCTTCGGGATCAGTCGGAGAATCGTTCGGGGTGGCTGGGGTGAGGGCGGCGACCGCTGCGAGGAGCTGGGCCTTGTCGGTGGCGTGGCGGGTGCGGAACCCGGTGTCGACGCCTTCGCCGTTGAGCCGCCAGGAGAGCACGACCAGGCCGTTCTTTTCGACGAACTTGCCGGTCATGCCCGATTCGAGGCGGACCCCGGTGAGGTCGCTGCGCGGCACGTACACGTCCGGGGCGCCGCGGCGGGCCAGCAGGACGCCGTCGGGGTGAACCGTGACGACCGCCTCGGAGCGCACCCCCAGGCCGTGGACGGCGAGGCGGTCGAGCCAGTCCCCCGCCGTCGTCGTGGCCACGTACTGGCCTTCGGTCCGGTACAGCTCCGGGCCGGGATCGGCCGGGACGGCAGGCGGGGCGGGCACCGCGGCCTGCCGGCGCAGGCGGTTGCGCCAGCCCACGGCCATCAGGGCGAAGACGGCACCAACGATCAGGAGGGTGAGGCTGAGCGGGCCTAGCCAGTCCACGCGGTTTCCTTTGCAGCAGGGGTGAGCGGCGCATTGAGGGCGCCGTCGAGGACGGTGGGGTGGCCGCGGTAGAACGTGGCCTGGACCCGGCCGGGGAGCTGGAGCCCGGCGAAGGGGCTGTTGCGGCCCATGGTCGCCATCCGGTGCGGGTCGACCGTCCAGCGAGCCGCCGGGTCCACCAGGATGAGGTTGGCCGGTTCGCCCTCGGCCAGCGGCCTGCCCTGGTGGGCCAGCCGCCCGATCTCCGCGGGCCGGGTGGAAGTGACGCGGGCAAAGCCCTCCCAGTCCAGCAGGCCGGTCTCCACCATGGCGTGCTGCACCACGGACAGGGCGGTTTCCAGACCGGTCATGCCCATGGCCGCCTGCGCCCACTCGCATTCCTTGTGCTCGCTGGGGTGCGGGGCGTGGTCGGTTCCGACGGCGTCGATGGTGCCGTCGGCGAGGGCCTCGCGCAGGGCCTGCACGTCGTCGGCGGTGCGCAGGGGCGGGTTCACCTTGTAGACGGGGTTGTAGCTGCGCACGAGGTCGTCGGTGAGCAGCAGGTGGTGCGGGGTGACCTCCGCGGTGACGCGGATGCCGCGGGCCTTGGCCCAGCGCAGGATCTCGACGGACCCGGCGGTGGAGACATGGCAGACGTGCAGCCGGGAATTCACGTGCTGGGCCAGGAGCACGTCGCGGGCGATGATGCTCTCCTCGGCGACGGCCGGCCAGCCGGTCAGGCCCAGGACGGCGGAGACCTCCCCCTCGTTCATCTGCGCCCCCTCGGTGAGCCGGGGCTCCTGGGCGTGCTGGGCGATCACCCCGTCGAAGGCCTTCACGTACTCGAGGGCACGGCGCATCAGGACAGGGTCGGAGACGCAGATGCCGTCGTCGGAGAACACGCGCACCCCGGCGCGGGATTCGGCCATGGCGCCGAGTTCGGCCATCCGCTCCCCCGCCAGCCCGACGGTGACGGCGCCGACCGGGCGGACCTCGACCCAGCCCGCGCGCTCGCCGAGGCTGTACACCTGTTCGACGACGCCGGCGGTGTCGGCCACCGGCGAACTGTTGGCCATGGCGTGCACCGCGGTGAACCCGCCCAGTGCGGCGGCACGCGATCCGGTCTCGACCGTTTCGGCGTCCTCACGGCCGGGCTCCCGCAGGTGGGTGTGGAGGTCCACCATGCCGGGCAGGGCGATCAGCCCGTCGGCGTCGATCACGCGGGTTCCGGGGTCCGGGGCGGCGCCGGGGCCGACCCGCGCGATGAGTCCGTCCCGGATCAGCAGGTCCTGGCGGGGTCCGCCCAGCGGGGAGGCGCCCCGGATCAGGTACCCGTTTCCGGGTGTCGGTTCTGCACCGGTCATACTGCGGGCTCCTTCGTGGGGGAAAGTGCGGGGTTCTCGCGGACGGTCGGCGCGGCCGGGTCGTCATGGGTGCCGCCGGCAAGCAGCAGGTACAGCGCGGCCATGCGCACCGAGACGCCGTTGCGCACCTGGGCCAGCACGGTGGAGCGGACGGAGTCCGCCGCGGCGGCCGAGATCTCCAGGCCGCGGTTCATGGGTCCGGGGTGCATGATGACCGTGTCGCCGAGGCCAAGGGTGTCGAGCGCCGCGAGGCGGGCGTCGTCGAACCCCCAGCGCCGGGAGTACTCCCGGGTGGAGGGGAAGAAGGCGGCGTTCATCCGCTCGGCCTGCAGCCGGAGCATCATGACGGCGTCGGGCCGGTCGGCGAGCGCCTCGTCGAGGTTGTACCGGACGGTGCAGGGCCAGGTGTCGACCCCCACGGGGAGCAGGGTGGGCGGGCCGACCAGGGTCACCTCCGCACCGAGGGTCTTCAGGAGCCACACATTCGAGCGGGCGACACGGGAGTGGAGGATGTCCCCCACAATCAGGACCCGCATGCCGGTGAGGTCGCTGCCGGGAGAGCCGGTGCCGGCCACCTTCGCCCAGTGGCGGCGGAGCGTGAAGGCGTCGAGCAGCGCCTGGGTGGGGTGCTCGTGGGTTCCGTCGCCGGCGTTGAGGACCGCCGCGTCGATCCAGCCCGACGCGGCCAGGCGGGCGGGGGCGCCGGAAGCGGGGTGGCGGATGACGACGGCGTCGGCGCTCATCGCCTCGAGCGTCTGGGCGGTGTCCTTGAGCGATTCGCCCTTGGAGACCGAGGAGCCCTTGGCGGCGAAGTTGATGACGTCCGCGGAGAGCCGCTTGGCGGCGGCCTCGAAGGAGATCCGGGTCCTCGTCGAGTCCTCGTAGAACAGGTTCACCACGGTGCGCCCGCGCAGGGCGGGCAGCTTCTTGATTTCGCGCTCGCCCACGGCCGCCATCTCCTCGGCGGTGTCGAGCAGGCGCAGCGCGTCGTGCAGGGCGAGGTCATGGGTGGAGAGGAGGTGCTTCATGCGCCGCCCTCGATGACCACTTCGTTCACCGGGCGTCCGGCGGCGGTGTCGATCTCCTCGAGGTGCACCCGCACCCGCTCAGCCGAGGAGGTCGGGAGGTTCTTGCCCACATGGTCGGCGCGGATCGGAAGCTCCCGGTGCCCGCGGTCAACCAGGACGGCGAGCCGCACGATGCGGGGCCGGCCCAGGTCGGCCAGCGCATCAAGGGCGGCCCGGATGGTCCGCCCGGAGTACAGGACGTCATCGACGAGGACCACGACCTTCTCGTCGATCCCGGTCGGCGGGAGCTGGGTGGCCCGCGGCGGCCGGGTGGGATTGCGCTGGAGGTCGTCCCGGTACAGAGTGACGTCGAGCTGGCCGGTGATGGCCCGGGGGTCGACGGACGGGTCGACGGCGCCGATGCGGCGGGCGAGGCGCTGGGCGAGCGGGTAGCCCCTGCGGGGAATACCGAGGAGCACAAGGTCGGCGGAACCCTTGTTGGCTTCGAGGATCTCGTGGGCGATGCGGGTGAGCGCGCGGTCTATATCGGCTTCGGCGAGAACAACGCGCGGTGCGGCTCCGGCATGCGGTGCGGGCACGGTCATATCACGCTTCCTCCTTCCCCGCCTCACAGGACGGCATTTAAAGGTTGGCTGCGTTCTCAAAAGTATCACAGGACTCACGGCGAATAGTCTGGGCGTATGTCGCTTTACGATCCGTCCGGCTCGGCCCGCCCCGGCCCCCAGGGGCTTTCCTGGTGGGAGGCCTCCACCCAGCACCCGGCACCGCCGGCGCCCCAGTGGAACCAGCCCGCTCCCCCGCCTCCGGTGTGGAACCGGCCCGTGAGGCGGGGAGCCGGCGCCCTCAACGTCGTGCTGCTGCTCGTCACCGCGCTGGTGCTCGCGGCGCTCGCCTGGTTCCTGTCGCAGTCCCTTGGCACGACGGCGCTGGTGCTGTGCGCGGTGCTGGCACTGGTGCCGCTGGCCATCTGCGCCCTCGGCATCGGCTGGATCGACCGCTGGGATCCGGAACCCCGCGGGGCGCTGCTGTTCGCCTTCCTGTGGGGTGCGGGGATCTCGGTGGTCGTGACGCTGCTGCTGGGCAACTACGTCCTTGGCCTGCTCAGCGTGGCGCTGAACTCAACCTCGACCGACATTCTCGGCCCGGTGCTGCAGGCCCCGGTCGTCGAGGAATGCGCCAAGGGACTCGGGGTGCTGATCCTCGTCTACTCCCGGCGCAGCCACTTCGATGGGCCGGTGGACGGCATCGTCTATGCCGGCACCGTCGCCGCGGGGTTCGCCTTCACCGAAAACATCCTCTACTTCAGTTCGGCCATCCTGGAGTCGGGAACCCTGGGTGCGGTCGTCGGCGTGTTCGTGCTGCGTGGGCTGTTCTCGCCGTTTGCCCACGTGATGTTCACCGCCGCCCTGGGCTTCGTGGTGGGGCGGGCGGTCAGCCGGGGCGGCGGCCCGGCCCGGGTGCTGCCGGCCTTCCTCCTTGGCCTGGTTCCCGCCATTGCCGGGCACATGCTCTGGAACGGCGGGACGGTGCTGCTGTTCGACGATTTCTTCTCCTTCTACCTGCTCGTCCAGGTCCCGCTGTTCTGCGTGGCGATCGTCGCGGTGGTGCTGATCCGGCGGGCCGAGCGCCGGCTGACCGAATCCCGGCTCGGTGACTATGTCGACGCCGGCTGGTTCACCCCCCAGGAGGTGTCGATGCTCGCCACCGGTCCGGGGCGGACCCAGGCCCTCGCCTGGGCGGGGTCGTTCGGCGCCCGCAGCGAGATGAAGGCCTTCATCCGGGCTGCCACCCGGCTCGCCTTCACCCGTCAGCGGATGGTCAACGGCCGGCCACGGGCCGCGCATGCCGCCGAGGAACGCGCACTCCTGGATTCGGCGACCCACCACCGGTCGCGGCTCTTTTCGCTGGCCTCGGCACGCCCCTGAGCCCTGCCGGGCCCCGCCCGGGACAGGACCGGTCCTTTCGGCCCTAGTGCGCCGCGGTGCGGGTGGTTAGCATGCTGAACATGCGTTCAGCCGACGCTTATCTTCGGGCTGACCGCCCGGAGGACCGGACGGCCAGGGCACGTCTCCGCGACGCCGCGGTCCGGCTGTTCGGGCGCGACGGCTTCCGGGTGGGACTGCGCGCCATCGCCCGGGAGACCGGGGTGAGCCCGGCCCTCGTCCTTCACCACTTCGGCTCCAAGGACGGGCTCCGGGAAGCCTGCGACGGCTACGTCCTCGAGCAGATCCGCTCCTACAAGAGCCAGGCCACGGGAGGGCCGGCGGCGGTCGAGGGCCTGATGGGCCTGGCCACCGTCGAGGAGTCCGCCCACCTCCTGGCCTACGCCATCCGCTGCCTCCAGGAGGGCGGATCCGCCGCCGGGTCCTTCCTCGACCACTTCGCCGAGGAGGTGGAGGGGTGGCTCGCCGAAGGAGTGGCAGCGGGCACGATCCGCCCCTCCCGGGACGAGAAGGCCCGTGCCCGCTGCCTGGCCCTGCAGGGGTTCGGTTCCGTGCTGCTCGATCTCAGCGTGCACCCGCCGCAGGACCCCCACGACTTTTCCTCGATCCTGCGCGGCTACCTCGAACGCCACGCATCGCCGACCCTCGAACTCTTCTCCCAGGGGCTCACCACCGACCGCTCCATGCTCGACTCCTACCTGATGTACGTGCCGGACCCTCCACAGGAAGAATCCCCCCGCTGACCCCGGCCCTTCCACCAGGAGCATTCCGTGAGCCCCGTCATTGACGTGCACAAACTGAGCAAGAACTTCGGTGCCGTCCGGGCACTGGACGAGTTGGACCTGCGGCTTCAGGCCGGCGAGGTCCACGGCTTCCTCGGCCCCAACGGAGCCGGCAAGTCAACCACCATCCGGGTCCTCCTCGGCGCAGCGAAGGCCGACTCCGGGACCGTTCGGCTTTTCGGGGAGGACCCGTGGACCGAAGCTGTGCGGCTCCACCGCAGGCTTGCCTATGTTCCCGGGGATGTGAACCTGTGGCCGAAGATCACCGGCGGCGAGGCGGTCGACCTCCTCGTGAGCCTGCGCGGCGGCGCCGACGGCAGACGCCGCAGTGAACTCCTCGAGCGCTTCGATCTCGACCCGAGCAGGAAGGCCCGGACGTACTCCAAGGGAAACCGGCAGAAGGTCGCACTCGTGGCAGCGCTTGCAAGCGACGTCGAACTTCTCGTGCTCGACGAACCCACCTCCGGCCTCGATCCTCTGATGGAGCGGGTGTTCCAGGACTGCGTCCGGGAGGCCAAGGCAGCCGGACGCACCGTGCTGCTCTCAAGCCACCTCCTCGCCGAGGTGGAGACCCTCTGCGACCGGGTGACAATAATCCGGCAGGGGCGTACCGTTCAGTCCGGTGCCCTCAGTGAGCTGCGGCACCTGGCCCGTGCGGCGGTGTCCGTGGTGTGCGGGAAGGATCCGTCGGGTGTCGCCCTGCTGCCGGGCGTCCACGACGTCCGCCGGGACGGCGGGCGCCTGCTCTTCAGCGTCGAGGACGGCGCCCTGCCCGCAGTGCTTGAGCATCTCCTGCCGCTGGACATCCGCAGCTTCACCTCGACGCCGCCCACCCTCGAGGAACTGTTCGTCCATCAGTACAGTCCGGACGCGCAGGGCGCACGCCCATGAGCACGGAGGCCCCTTCCCGGGGGCAGCCGGACGGGCTCCGGGGCGCGCGCGCCGCCGGCGCCCTCGCCGGAACGGGGCGCCTGTTCCGTTTCGCCCTGCTGCAGGACCGGCTCCGGATCCCGCTCTGGGCCCTGGCGCTGGGCGGACTCGTCGGCTACTTCGGCGCGGTCCTTCCGCTGGCCTACCCGGACCAGGCCGCCCTGCAGACCCGCGCCGCGATCCTGAAGGACCCCTCCGGCGCCCTGCTTTCCGGTCCGGGGTACGGGCTGGAGAACTATACGCTGGGCGCCATGCTGGCCAACGAGGTGCTGGGCATGCTGGCGGTCGCGGCGGCGCTGATGTCGATTTTCCTGGTGGTCCGGCACACCCGGGCCGAGGAGGAATCCGGGCGGGCCGAGCTGGTGCGGGCGGGCGTCGTGGGGCGGTACGCCCCGCTCACGGCCGCGCTCGGTGCCCTGCTGGTGGCCAATGCGGCCGTCGCCGTCATCCTGGCCGCAGCGATGCTCGGCAACGGGCTTGCCGCTGCCGACTCGCTCGCCCTTGCCGCCGGGGTCGCGGCCGTCGGCCTTGTCTTCGGCGCAGGAGCCGCGGTGACCTCCCAGCTCAGCCAGTCGGCCCGCGGCGCCACCGGCCTGGCGGGAGGGGCCCTCGGGCTTGCCTACCTCCTCCGCGGGATCGGCGACGCGCAGCGCGTCGGCGGAAGTGCGTTGTCCTGGCTCTCGCCGATCGGATGGAGCCAGCAGACCCGGGCCTTCGTCGACCTGCGCTGGTGGCCGCTGCTGCCCTCGGTGGTCCTCGCCGCGCTGCTCTGCCTGGCCGCGTACCTGCTGGCCTCCCGACGTGACCTCGGCGCGGGCCTGCTCGCCGCCCACCCGGGCCCCAGCCGCGGCTCGCGGGCCCTGGCCTCGCCCGCGGGGCTGGTGCTTCGGCTTGAGCGAGGCAGCATCCTCAGCTGGTGCCTCGGCCTCTTCGCCTTTGCCCTGCTCACCGGGTCGATGGGCCAGACCATCGTTGAGAGCTTCGAGGCCCGGCCCGAACTCGCCGTGGTGATCGGGGGCTCGACGGGCGGGGATCCCCTGCGGGCAGCCCTTTCGGCGTTCCTTCGATACTTTGCGATGGCGGTCGCCGTCCATGCGGTGGTCACGGTGAACCGGCTGCGCCGGGAGGAGGACTCGGGGCGCACGGCGCTGCTGCTGGCTGCCGGGGCCGGCCGGGCTCGACTGCTGCTTCACTGCCTCGCCGTCACCCTCGCGGCGGACGCGGTGCTGCTGCTGGCCGCCGGCTTCGGGCTGGGAGCCGGGGCGGCGTCCGCCGTCGGACCGGACTCGGGGAACCTGGCGCTGGATGTCACCGCGGCGTCCCTGGCCTACCTCCCCCTGGTTTCCTGCTTCGCGGCCCTGGCTGCGCTGGCCTACGGCCTGCGGACGGGTTCGTGGTGGGTGTGGCTGATCCTCATCGCCTCGCTGCTGATCGGCCTTTACGGGCCGGTCCTCCGGCTCCCGGAGGCCCTTCTTCAAGCCGAACCGTTCGGCCTGGTGCCGGCGGTGCCTTCGGTTCCGCTGAACGGCACCCCGCTGCTGCTGATGGGCCTCACCGCCCTGGTGCTGCTGGCCGCGGCGGTCCCGGCGTTCCGCCGCCGGGACCTCTCCGCGTAGGTTCCTCCGGCCGGCCCTCCGGGTGGCTCGGCGGAATCAGGACGGCGCCAGGAAGTCCCGGACCGCTGCCGCGGCCTCGCCGCGGCTGGACCCGAGCCAGAAGAGGTGGCTGGGCGCCGACAGCTCCACCAGCCGTGCGCCGGAAATGGTGTCCCGGAAGTCCTCGGCGTGGGCGTAGGCGACGCCGCCGTCGTGTCGGGAGGCCGTCACCAGGGTGGGGCAGCCGATGCGGGCCTGGGTCCGGCGGCGGTAGGAGGATCGGGCACGGCGGGCCTGGCGCAGGTCGTTGGCGAACCCGGACCCGGACGCCATTCCCTGGAAGAGTTCCCGGGCCCGCTGCCGGTCCTCGGCCGGGAAGGTGTCCCACCATGCGCCGGCCGGAAGGTCCGAGAGCGTTCCGGCCATGCGCCGCAGCCCGGCGTCGGTGGCCACGCTTCGCGCGGCCGCCTTCCAGGCGAGCCCGGAAAGCGCCGGTCCAAAGACCACCGGAGCGATCCGGGCCTGCAGGGGCGAGTCCGGGTAGGGGTGGGTCGAGGGGGCACAGCTGTGGAGCACCAGCCGGGGTGCGAGGTGCGGCAGCGATACGGCCGTGGCGATTGCCTGCAGGCCCCCGAAGGAGACCCCGACCGCCGCGGTGGCCCGCTCGATGCCCAGGCGCCGGGCGCTCTCGGCTACAGCGGGAAGAAACTCCGCGGCGGTCAGCGGACCCACCTCGGTGCGCCCGTATCCGGGGCGGGAGAACGCGAGCACCCCGTAGCCCAGCGAGGTGTAGAGGCTCCAGCCGCAGTCGCTGCCGGCCCGGCAGTGGCCCCCGGGAAAGAACAGGACGGGCGGCTTTACTCCGGGCAGGTACAGGATTTCGACGTCCCCCAGGGACGTCCCTACCACCTGGACCCCATCCATTGCCCCAGTGTAAATTCCCGCCCGCGCCCGGGCGTCGATCCGGCTGGACGGGCCGGATCGACGACGGGCCGGATCGACGTCGGGTCAAATCGACGTCGGGTCAAATCGACGTCGGGCCGGCCGGGGCGCAGTGCCCCGGCCGGCCGCGAGGCCATCGAGGAGGGCCCGCTTACCGGACGGTTGGTGCTTCGGTCGCTCCCGGAGCCGTCTGGGTCGGGGGCCTGCTGTAGGAGTCGGCCTCCTCGAACGTCCCGCGCGGAGTCTGGAGCCCGCGCAGCCCGGCGGTGTCGCGCCCCAGCCAAAGGTTGTTCCACCACCCCCACAGCACCCGCCACTTCCGTTCCCAGGTCGGAATGGCCAGCACATGGTATCCGCGGTGCATCACCCAGGCGGGGAATCCCTTGACCACGATCGGCCCCGACTGGAACACCCCGGAGCCAAGGCCCAGGGTGGCCACCGCGCCCAGGTTGCGGTGGAAGTACCTCTTCGCCTCGCCGCCGCGCAGGGTGTCACGCAGGTTCCGGGCGAGCAGCTTGCCCTGGCGGATGGCGTTCTGGGCGTTCGGGACGGTGAAGCCGCCGACGCCGCCTCCGGAGAGGTCGGGGATGGCCGCAATGTCTCCGGCCGTCCAGGCATCGGCGACCGGGCCCTCGTCGGTGCCCACCCGCAGGTCGGCCCGCGCCCTCAGGCGTCCGCGCTCGTCGATCGGAAGGTCGGTGTGCCGTGCGAGGGCGGGGTTCGCAAGGACTCCGGCGGTCCACACCAACAGGCCTGTTTCGAATTCCTCGCCGGTGGAGAGCCTGATCGTCCCCTCGACGGCGGAGTCGAGCTGGGTGTTCAGGTGCACCTGCGCCCCGCGGGCGGCAAGATGCCGAAGCACCCACCGGCTGGTCTTCTCGGAGACCTCGGGCAGGATCCGGCCGGTCGCCTCGATCAGGTGGAAGTGCGTCTCGGCGGGACTCAGTTCCGGGTAGCGCTTCAGCGTGGCCGTAGCCAGCGCCCGCAGCTCGCCGAAGGCCTCGATGCCGGCGTAGCCGCCGCCGACGAACACGACGGTCAGCAGTTTCTCCCGGGCCGGGCCCGGGGGAAGTGACGCCGCCATGTCGATATTGCGCAGCAGGGTATCCCGGATGAACACGGCCTCCTCGATGTTCTTCAGCCCGACGGCCTGGGCGCCGACCCCGGGGATGGGGAAGGTGCGGGTGACCGCGCCGCCGGTGACGACCACGATGTCGTAGGTCTCCATGTCCTCGTGCCCGTCGGGGAACTGGAGCGTGGCGGTCTTCGCCGCGTGGTCGAGGTAGCTGACCTTCGCGGTCAGCAGGCGGGTCTTTCGAAGGTGCCGGCGGTGCAGGATGACGCTGTGCCGGGCCTCGATCGACCCGGCCAGCACCTCCGGGAGGAACGGCTGATAGGTCATGTAGGGCAGCGGATCGACCATCGTGACCTGCGCCTCGCCGGGGCGGAGGTACTTCTCCAACCGCCAGGCGACGTAGAAACCGGCGTAACCGCCGCCGATGATGAGGATTCTGCGCATTGATCTGCGCCTCCAATTTCAGGCTGGTACTGCTGGAATAGGCACCTGATGCGCCGGTGCCCGGGCGGAAAACCCGTCCCCTGGTGGTGGGACGGAGCTCCGGCCCTGCGGGTCGGAGGAGCGAACCGGGTGGCCCGGTCCGTGGCGGCCGGCGTCGGCGCGGTGGCGCTCCCGCCGTGAACTGTCAGGGATTGACCTCATAGGCGCTGCTGATGGCGATGCGGTTGTAGCTGTTGATGACCACGGCCACCCATGACACCGCGGACATCTGCCCCGGGGAGAGGTGGGCCGCGGCGGACTCGTAGAGACCCGTGTTGGAGTGGGAGTCGCG
This sequence comes from uncultured Arthrobacter sp., assembly GCF_902805515.1. Taxonomy (GTDB): domain Bacteria; phylum Actinomycetota; class Actinomycetes; order Actinomycetales; family Micrococcaceae; genus Arthrobacter_D. Next base: position 14,503 of record NZ_CADCTE010000199.1, read on the forward strand.
GATGTCCGTGATGTATTCGGCCAGCGCCAGTGCCGAGCGTTCCTTTTCGTCGAAGTACCCGCTTTCCCGCCAGGCCGGCAGCAGGCTCAACCGCTCGGCGCTCTCGCCCTTCCCGAGGGCGTCAAGAGTGTGGATCCGGAGGCAGAAGGCGCACCCGTTGAGCTGGGAGACCCGGATCTTGACCATTTCGATCAGCAGGGGTGAGAGCCCTTCGGCGAGCGCGGCTTCATCGGCACCCTTCGCCACCGCTGCGAGTGCCCTGTACGCCTTCGGGTGCTCCGATCCGATGTTGGTCCGCCCGGGCTGCGCCTTGATCGTCATGGTGTGGGTTCCTTCGACTTGGAGTGTCGGCACCTGGTGGTGCGCCGGTTCCACTATCGCGCGGCGGGGCCCGGACCGACGCAGGAATGGGACGAAGGGGCACCGATCGTTCCACCCGGCGGCCTAGTTCCGGGACCTGTAGGACTCCCGGTACGGTGCGGTGGCGGTACCGTCGACGGCGAAGCGGGTCAGTGCCCGCAGGAACGGCCCGTCGACGTCCTGCCCGGTGGCGATCAACCGGTGGTGCAGGGCCCCATAGACCGCGTCGATCACCATCACCAGGTCCACGTCGTCGCGGACCTGACCGCGGAGCTGGCCTTGGCGCAGGATCACCAGGAACCCATGCCTGCGTTCGCGCACCAGCGTCTGGCGGAACTGGACCGCAAATTCCTCGCTGCGGATCGCCTCCGCCAGGAGGTTCGCCACGGTCGACGCCGCCGCGCCGACCTTGAGGCAGTAGGTCAGCGACACCAGGTACGAGTGGAGGTCCCGGCCCATATCGCCGGTGTCCTCGACCGTGGTGAGCAGGTTCGTCTTGTAGGTGAAGGCCTCGAGGACGAGCAGCTGGCGGGAGGGCCAGTGCCGGTACAGGGTCGATTTACTCACCCCCGAAGCCCTGGCGACGGCGTCGATGGTGACGGCGTCGTAGGTGAGCCGGTCAACCAGGGCGCTGGTGGCCTTCAGGACGCGTGCGCGTACCTCCGCCTCGTGGGAAGCGATCAACGGATGCGCGGGATCGGCCAGGCTGCGCTGGGCCACCCGGGCGGTGGGTGTCCGGGTGGTGGGTGCCCGGCCGACGGCACCGGAATCAGGCCGCATGCCAGGCCCCCAATCGCCCGCGCAGGTGCGTGAGCCCCCTGCGGATATGGCTCTTGACGGTCCCCAGCGGAAGGTTGAGCAGCACCGCGATCTGCTGGTGCGTCAGATCCTCGTAGAAGGCGAGCCGCAGGATGGAGCTGCGGGGCTCCCCCAGCAGTTGAAGCTCCGTGTCGAGGGCCACGCGGTCCGTGACGGCGTCCACCTCCCGCGCGCGGTTTCGAAAGTTCCGGAGATCCGTGTGCATGCCCCACCGGGTCACCAGATGGTTGTGCCGGCTCCGGGCGGAGAGACTGTCGCTGACCACGTTCCGGCAGATGCCGAAGATCCACCTCGGCACCGTGCCGGACCGCGGATCGAAGCTGTCCCGGAAGCGCCAGGCCCGCACGAACACGTCCTGCGTGATGTCGGCGGCCACTGCCCGGTCGTCAACGGACCGCAGGGCAACGGTGTAGACGAAGGGGGCGAACCGCCGATAGGCAGCGATCAGGGCTTCTTCGTCCCCGGCGAAGAATTGTGTGTCAAGCTGCGGTGTCCACTCGAAGCCTGGAGAGGTCACGCTTCACTCCTCTAGCGCAGTGCGGGCCCGGCACCGCGCCAAAAGACGGCCTGCTGTCCTTCGCTGCCTCCTCCCGGCGTGTGGGAGGTGTGGGGTTCAACTGATCGGCGGAGGGACTGCACTGAGACCGCGTTCAGAGGGGCAAGGCTGTGAGGACAACATTATCCTCGTAATCGCCCTTCTCGGGCAGCCATTTACCGCCGCACGTAATGATCTTGAGCTGCGCGGGGCCGTCGCGCCGAAACACCTCGGATCCGTTGAGGGTGGCCTTTGGCACGTTCTTCACTTCTGTCACCTCATACCGCAGTGACCGGCCGTCGGCGAGGCCGACGGTGATGACGGTGCCCGGCTCCACGGCCCTGAGCTGGGCGAAGGGCAGCACTTCGGTCTGGCTGTCGACGTGGGCAGCGATGACGGCGTTTCCGGCCTTCGAGCCGGGCGCGGGCCCGTAGCGGTACCAGCCCGCTTCCCAGAAGCTGTTGGGGATTTCCATGGCATCGTTCTTGTCGACCCCCACATCGACCACGTTGACGGAGATGCCGGTGTTGGGGATGTCAAGGGACACGGGGGGCACGGGGGGAGGCTCGGCGGCGGCCCTGGCCGGCCGGACCGGAATCTTTCCGGGGGGCGGCAGCACGGGCGCAGGGGGCGGCGGCGCACCCGTTGGCTTCCGCGTGGGGTTCGCTTCGGGCAGCACGGGCGGCGACGCCGGGCCCACGGTCTCCCGCTGGGGCGCCGCCTCGGCCGCGGCTGTTATGCCCTGCTGCGGCGCCGGGGCGGACCAGAGGCTCACCGAACAGCAGATGGTGAGCACGCCGGCCGCGACCGACGCCGCAGTCAGTGCGAAGGATTTTCGTTGCTGGTGCACAGGATGGGTTCCTCGGTCGTGCGCTGGGCGGGGTGTGCGTCCGGCTGCGACGCACACCCCGCAAGGTGTCAGGCCCGGGCGGTGCGCCTCCGGCCTGCCACGGCGGCGCCCCCCAGAAGTGCGAGGAGCAGTGCGCCGAGGCCGAGGCCGAGCACCGCCCCGTCATTGTTCTCCGCACTCTGCGCGGCCAGACCGGACTGGCCGCCGGGGACGGCCCCGGGGGTCGACTGAAGGCCCTCGATGACCTGGGTGGCCAGTGCGAGGTTTCCGCCTTCGAGGCTGCCCCATGCGTAGACGATCGTCGAGGTGCCTTCGGCGAGGTTGAGGTCGGCCGGGCCGATCACGGGCTCGGTGGTGCCTGCGGCCGCGACCGCTGCCGACACCGTCCCCGGAGCGGTGCTCAACGACGCCTCACCCGGGTTGCTCAGGTTCGGGACGATCGGTGCACCGCCGGCCAGGACGTCGACCGCAGGAGCTGCGGCAACATGCCGCACGGTCAGCCGGGCCTTGCCTGCCTCCACCGGGGAGACATCATTGGTGTAGAAGTTGGCCGTCGGATTCCCCGCGGCGTCGAGGTTGGCAGTGGCGGTGTAGTTGCCGCCGGCTTCAAGGGTCACGTCAACGGGACCGATGACCGGCGCGGAGGCATCGGGCGCGTCTGCCGCGGTCACCGCCAGCTGGTAGTTTCCGGCGGGCAGCGGGAGCGGACCGGCAAGCGTGCCCGGGGTGAAATCATCAAGGGTGAGAGCCCCATTGACGTAGACGTCGACCGTCAGGTCGGGGACCGCGTGCAGCACTGACAGCGATGCCTGGGACTGGGTCTCCGCTGCCGAGGCGGGACCGGCCATGGCCGCGGCGCCCATCACCAGCACGGTTCCAACGGTGTACAAGCTTCTTCGCATGACAACTCCTTTGTGTCGCCCGACCGGGCGCGTTTCTGCTGACACCGGTACTACCCGGAAGCGGCGCCGAAGGGATGCACAACGGGCAATTTTTCGGCAAATAGAGTAGCGAAGCCCGCCGGGAACCAGCAGGAGGGCGCCCGGCCTAGCCTGCCGGACGCAGCGCCGGCTGGACCAGGATCAGGTCGGGGCCGAACCGTTCGTCGAGCGAGCGCTGGATGTCACCGGCGTCGTAGATCACGCTGACCACCAGGAAGCCTTGGGTGGTCCATGAGCTCAGGACGGCGGGGTCGCCGGAGGCGTGGAGTTCCTGCTGGATGCGCTGGAGCTGCGGCTCGTCACCGGCACCGGTCCTGCCCCCGGACAACCGCGGGTCCTCGAACGGCATCGCGTCGTAAAGGGACAGCGGAATGGGCGGCCGCGTCGAGGTGAACTCGGTGCCGTCCCAGGTCCCGAACACCGCATACGTCCCCCAGGTCACTCCCGAGGCGCTCTCGGACTGCTCCACCGCGGACCAGTCCCAGCCGTTAATGACCGGTCCCGAGCACTGGGGTGGGTAGGACTCCGCCACCGGCCCCAGGCACAGTTCGGCCGGGCCGCCGTCCTTCTGCAGGACAGTTCCCTGCCCTACCAGCTCGGCGGAGGCGGAGACGTTGGAGACTGAATCCGCCGGTGCCGCCTGCCGGCGGGGGGCATCGGCTCCGCAGCCCGAAAGGACGACCACAACAGCCGCGGCGGCACCAACGGACATCAGCGTCCTGAAGCTCATGCGGACATGATCCCCGATTCCCCGGGGCGTTGGAACGTGTACGGCGGAATCGGCCCCGGATCGTGACCCGGGCCGCAGCGGGACCCCCATGCCCCCGCCCTGCCGCCGGCGTCAGGTGAAGAACACCATCCGCACCAGGGCCGCCGTCCCCACGATGAGAATGATGCTTCGAAGCGCCACCGGGGGGAGCCTGCGGCCGTAGCGCGCACCGATGTAGCCTCCCGCAAGCGAGCCGCAGGCGATCAGCAGCACCGCCATCCAGTCGATGAGCTCCCACGCGGCGAGCATGAAGACCCCCGCGGCGACCGCGTTGACCGCGGTGACCAGCACGTTCTTGACCGCGTTGATCTGCTGGAGGGCGAGCGCCGTCACGGTGCTCATCAGGCCGACGACGAGGACGCCCTGGGCGGCGCCGAAATACCCGCCGTAGACGCCGAGGACCAGGACCCCGGCCAGCAGCCCGGCGTGCCCCCTGCCCGGCTGCGAACCCCGGCCCTCCCGGCTCCGCTGCGCCGTGCGCCGTTGGAGAGCCGGCCCGAAGGCGACCAGCAGGAGGCCCAGTGCGATGAGGACCGGGACGATCGCGGCGAAGGCCTCGGCCGGCAGGACCAGGAGCAGCAGTGCGCCGCCGACCCCGCCGGCCGCGGACGCCGGCAGCAGCCGAAGGAGCAGCCGCCGGTTTGGGGCCAGTTCCCTGCGGTAGCCCCACGCCCCCGAAAGTCCACCTGCCACGAGGCCGATGTTGTTGGAGATGTTGGCCACCAGCGAGGGATAGCCGAGGAGCAGCAGGACGGGAAAGGTCACGAGCGTTCCGGTGCCCACCGCCGCGTTGATCATCCCCGCCGCGAAGCCGGCGAGCAGGATGGCGGCCGATTCAATCAATCCCCGTGTCCGTCCCTTCGGGCGCGCCGGGGCCTGCGGCGGTTAAGCCCGACGAGGAGCTTCAGGGCAGCCCGCGGGATCGGCCTCTCCAGCCGGGAGTAGGTTTCGGCGATGGCGGCGTTCCACAGGGCATCGTTGTAGGTCGGGTAGGGGTGGGTGACCGCTGTCAGCGCCCGGGTCGTCATCTTTTGGTGCACGGCGAGGGTGAGTTCGGCCAGGGATTCCCCGGCCCGGGGGCCGACGATGGTTCCGCCCAGAATCCTTCCGCGCCGATCGATGACGATTCGTGTGAACCCGCTGGTCTCCTGCTGGGTGATCGCCCGGTCCGAGCCGGCGTGCTCGATGGTCCTCGTGGTGGAGCCCCTGCCGGACGGCGAGGTCTGGCCGACGGCCGCCACCTCGGGTGAGGTGAAGGTGACGCGGGGAATGGTGGTGTCGACGGTCCGGCGAACGCCGAGGACGGCGTTGAGGGTGGCCGTGCTCGCATGGACTCCGGCCAGGTGGGTGAAGTCGGGGTAGGGGGTGACGTCGCCCGCGGCCCAGATCGCCGGATTGGACGTGCGCATAGAGGCATCCACCCGCACGTAGCCGGCGTCGTCGCATTCCACTCCTGCCGAATCGAGCCCCAGCCCGGCGGTCCGGGGGCCGCGGCCGACAGCAACGAGGATGATATCGGCGTCGAAGCTCCGTCCGCCCGAGGCATGGACCGTGCTGCCGGTTACCCCGGCGCCGACCCTCTCGACGGCGGCATCCTCGATCACTATTACCCCATCGGCCGTCAGGCTGGAGCGGACGAGGGCCGCTGCGTCGCGGTCCTCCCGGCGAAGGATGCCGGACCGCGACAAAAGCGTGACCGAGGAGCCCAGCCGCGCGAAGGCCTGCCCGAGTTCGCAGGCGACCGGTCCTCCGCCGATGACGACCAGCCGGGCGGGCAGCTCCTCCAGGTCCCACACCGTTTCGGAGGTGACCGGACGTGCCGCCGCCAGCCCGGGGATCGTCGGCAGGATCGGCGCGGCGCCGGTGGCGATGAGGGCCTGCCGGAAGCGGATCGTCGTGCCGTTGATCTCCGCCTCACGGGGGCCGGTGAACCGGGCGCTGCCGGAGATCACCGTGGCGCCCAGGGCCTCGAGCGCCTCCGGGGAGTCCTCGGGTTCGATGGCCGCGATGGCGTCCGCGACCCGCCGGCGCACAGCGGCGAAGTCGGTGGCCGTGCCGGACCCGGGCCGGCGCGCATCCGGTCCCTCGGCGGCCGACAGGAGCGTCTTGGAGGGAACGCAGCCGGTCCAGAGGCAGTCTCCCCCGGTCCGTGCGCGTTCGACGAGCACCGTGCGGGCTCCAAGCCGGGCGGCCGTCCGCGCACCCACCAACCCGGCCGTCCCCCCGCCGATCACCAGCAGGTCGACGGGCTCACGTCTTCCGTCCATTGGTTTCCTCCATCGTCGTCGGGCCGGGGACTTCCGTCCAGCCTATGCTGTACCCACGGCCGCCCCGGCCGCCGGGACCGAGGAGGACCCCATCGCCGACAGGTACAGCGTCCTTGCTCCGTTCTACGACCTGCTCTCGGGCGAATTCCCCGTCTACGGGCAGGGCAGGAGAAAAGCAGTGGATCTGCTCGACCTGCAGCGCC
>NZ_CADCTE010000200.1 GCF_902805515.1 uncultured Arthrobacter sp.
TCAGCTGTGCGTTTTGCATGACGATGGGCCTTTTTCTCTTGAACCGTTTAGAGGCTGGCGGCCGGGCAACACAGACACCGCAGCGAGGGTTGGCCTGTAGCTCGGAAGTCCTAGGAGGCCTCGCCGCGGCACATAAGAAGAGTCGTCTTTGCGCGCACAATCTCACGATAGCACGCGCATAGGATGGCTTTAAGGGGCGTCCGGCGCCTCCGGGGAACGGCTCCGCCGCCGTACGGCAGGCCCGCCGCCCGGAGGCGCCGCACCGCCTGCCATCCAGAAGAGGGAGTAGCGATGAAGCCCGCCGGCAGCGAAGAACACGCCGCAAAGGACCCCGTCCGCGCACAGGACGACCTGTTCCGGTACGTCAACAGCGAGTGGCTGAGGAACACGGAGATACCGGCAGACCGGGCCCGGGAGGCGGTGTTCACCCAGCTGGCCGACGCCGCCGAGCTGGCGGTCCGCGGGATTGTCGAGTCCGCGGCCTCCGCCTCCGACGCTGACGGTTCGCTGGCGAAGATCGGCACGCTCTACGCGGACTTCATGGACACCGACCGGGTCGAGGCCCTGGGCATCACTCCGGTGCAGGAGCGGCTTGCCTTGATCGAAGCCGTGACCGACGTCGGCGGCTTCGTGCGCCTCTCGGCCGAGCTGACGCGCACGGGCGTGCAGGGCCTGACCGCGCCCTACGTAAGCAACGACGCCGGAAACCCCGAACGCTACCTGCTGCACCTCTACCAGTCGGCGCTGGGCATGCCGGATGAGTCGTATTACCGCGAGGAGCGCTTCGCCGAATCGCGGACGAAGTACACGGAGCTCCTGGAGACGCTGCTCGGCCTGGCCGGCACCGCGGAGCCGGGTGCCGCTGCGGCCGCCGTCTTCACCCTTGAGACCCGCCTCGCGGCCGCGTCGATGAGCACCGTGGACCGGCGCGACCCGCAGAAGACCTACAACCTCTCCACCCTGGCCGAGGCCGCTGAGCTGGCTCCCTTCACCGGGCCGTGGCTTGACACGGTGACCGGCGATCCGGCCCTGGCCGCGGAACTGGTGGTGTCCCAGCCCGCCTACCTGGCAGCGGTCGAGGCCGCCCTTGCCGAGGTCCCGCTGTCCACGTGGAAGCACTGGCTGGCGACGCGGGTGCTGCTGCACGCGTCGGACTACCTCGACGAGCGCTTCGTTCATGCCGTCTTTGCCTTCTACGGAACGCACCTTGGAGGCACCCCGCAGCTGAAGGACCGGTGGAAGCGCGCAGTATCCCTGGTCGAGGGGGCACTGGGTGAAGCGGTCGGCCAGGAGTACGTTCAGCGCCATTTCCCCGGCGATGCCAAGGAGAAGATGCTCGAGCTCGTCGCGAACCTGATCAAGGCCTACGAGCTCAGCATCGACTCGCTGGAGTGGATGACCGACGAGACCCGCGCCCGGGCCCAGGAAAAGCTTTCTCGATTTACCACCAAGATCGGCTACCCCGACGAATGGATCGACTACGGTCCGCTTGTGATCGAGGCCGGGGACCTTTACGGCAACGTGTGCCGGGCCTACGAGTTTGAACACGTACGCCAGCTGAACCGGCTGGGCGGTCCGATCGACCGTGGAGCCTGGCTGATGACCCCGCAGACGGTCAACGCCTACTACATGCCCACAATGAACGAGATCGTGTTCCCCGCGGCCATCCTGCAGCCGCCGTTCTTCGACCTCGATGCCGACCCGGCCGACAACTATGGAGCGATCGGGGCGGTGATCGGCCACGAGATCGGCCACGGCTTTGACGACAAGGGCTCCCAGTTCGACGGCCGGGGAGCCCTTGAGAACTGGTGGTCCGACGCCGACCGGACCGCATTCGACGCCCTCACCTCGCGGCTCGTGGACCAGTACGCGGCGCTGTCCCCCACCGAGGCGCCGGACCTCACCGTCAACGGGGAGCTGACACTCGGCGAGAACATCGGCGACCTTGGCGGCCTGGGCATCAGCTACACCGCCTACCGGCTGAGCCTCGGCGGGCAGGAAGCTCCGGTGATCGACGGGCGAACCGGGACCCAGCGGTTCTTCGCCTCATGGGCGCGGTGCTGGCGCCAGAAGATCCGCCCTGAGGAGGCGGCCCGCCGTATCACCGTCGACCCGCACTCCCCCAACGAGTTCCGCTGCAACCAGGTGGTGCGCAACCTCGATGAGTTCCACGACGCGTTCTCGGTCCGGCCCGGGGACGGACTGTGGCTCGAGCCGGAGGAGCGGGTGCGCATCTGGTGACCGTGAACGGCACCGGCCCCGACGGCCGGTGCCGCGCGCCGTCCTAGAGTCCGGAGGCCGCCTGGCAGGTGGCCTGCTCCGCCGTCTGGCCCTTCAGGCCGTTGTCGAGGCCGGCCGCGGCGACCTTCGCCCCTGAGGCGAAGTCGGCGCCGACCGACAGTTCGATGCCGGTGACCGCGGCGCTGGGCACGAGCTGGACGTCGGCGATGCCGAACCGGGCGCCGAGTTCTGCCGCCGCCGCTTCGTACCCCGGCCCGTAGAGCACCTGGGTGGACGGGATTTCGGTCGACTGCAGCGTGTTGGCCAGCGTGTAGCCCTCGCCGCGGAGGATCTGCTGCAGTTCCGCGGCCCGGTCGGGATTGTCGGTGCCGTTGACGACCAGGAGGGGCACCGACGCCGGATCGATCGCCGGAACCTCCGGCGACGCCGGGGCCGCGGGGGCGGCCGGTGAGGCCGGCGGGGAGGCAGGGGCGGTTCCGGCTTCCGGCGAGGCTGAGGCCGTGGGTTCCGGGCCGGTGAGGCTGCGGTCCTCGCGCAGGGCCGCGAACAGCTCCTCGGCGGGCCCGGGATCAAGGACCAGGCGGTTCGGATCCTGGTCCCACGGGATCGTCGGAAGCGTCACGAAGGCGATGTCGGACAGGTCCACGTTCTTCACACGGTCGGCCAGTTTGAGGATCTCGGTGACCTGCGACAGGCCCTCGTCGACCGTGAGGTTCTTCGTGAGGGTCTCGGCGATCGAGTAGAGGCGGGGCAGGTTGGTCAGGGTTCCCTCTTCCTGGACCTTCCGGGCCAGGGAGGCCATGAACGACTGCTGGGCGCGGATGCGGCCCTCGTCCCCGCCGTCGCCGAATCCGTGACGGGTCCGCAGGAACGCCAGGGCCTGGTCGCCCTCCACCTCGCTGGTGCCGGCGGGCAGGCTCAGCCCGGAGAATTCGTCCTCAACGGGCTCGGTGACGCAGACCTCGACGCCGCCGACGGCCTTGGACAGCTCCTTCACCGCATTGAAGTCGGCGTTCATGAAGTGGTCGACGGTGAGCCCGGTCAGCTCATTGACGGCGGCGACGGTGCAGCCGGGTCCACCGGAGTTCAGGGCAGTGTTCAGCTGGCCCAGATCCATGGCCGGGGACGGTTCGCCGGTCTCGGGGTCCTCGCAGCTGGGCAGGGGAACCAGGACGTCCCGCGGGAGGCTGACCACCGAGACGCTTGAACGGTCGGCCGAGAGATTCACCAGCAGCATTACGTCCGAGTTGCCGCTGCCGGAGGAGAGGTCCTCTCCTCCGATGAACTCGCCGCTGTTGCCGGTGCGCGTGTCGCTGCCGAGAATGAGGATCTGCACCGGGTCGGTGCTGAGGTCGACCGGAAGTTTATCGTCCTGGTCGGCCCCGAGGTTCAGCGGCTGCGTCTCCACGTTGGACTGCAGACGGAAGACCTGGACCGCAGCGAAGGCCGCCGCCGCGAGGAGCATCGCGGAAAGTGCAAAGGCCGCCGCCTGCAGCGCCCGCCGGCCCTTGGACCGGCGCAGGTGCCGGCCGGGCGGCGGACCGGCAGGAACCGGCGCCGATAAACCGCTTTGCTCACTCACGGATACAGCCTCCTTGGGCTCAGAATAGTACGGGCGGCGCCGTGCGCCGCCAGAGGTCCTACAGGACCAACGAGAGTTCAGGCCGGGACGTGCCCGGTCAGAATCCGAGCCGGACCAGCTGCTTCGGATCCCGCTGCCAGTCCTTGGCGATCTTCACGTGGAGGTCGAGGTAGACCCTCGTGCCCAGCAGCGCCTCGATGCCGCGCCGGGCGTTCGTGCCGACCTCCCGGAGCCGGGCGCCGCCCTTGCCGATGATGATGGCCTTCTGGGAGGGGCGCTCGACATAGAGGTTGACGTGGATGTCCAGCAGCGGGTTGTCCTCGCTGCGGCCCTCCCGGGGGATCATCTCCTCGACGACGACGGCCAGCGAGTGGGGCAGTTCGTCCCGCACCCCCTCGAGCGCGGCCTCCCGGACCAGCTCGGCGATCATCACGGCCTCCGGCTCGTCGGTCAGCTCCCCGCCCGGATACAGCACCGGCGACTCGGGCATGTGCTTGCTGAAGACATCGGCCACGGTGTCGACCTGGTACCCGTCGGCGGCCGACACCGGAACGACGTCGGCCCAGCCCTCGGGGCCTACGACCTCGGTGCCCAGGGCCGCCACCGCCAGAAGCTGCTCGGTCAGCGCCGCCCGGTCGACGAGGTCCGTCTTGGTGACGACGGCGATGAGGGGCTTGCGGTTGAGCCGGGCGAGCTGCTGGGCGATGAACCGGTCGCCCGGTCCGATCTTCTCATTGGCGGGAATGCAGAAACCGACGGCGTCGACCTCGGCGAGGGTGTCGGCCACCAGGTCGTTGAGCCGCTGGCCCAGCAGGGTCCGAGGACGGTGCAGGCCCGGGGTGTCGACGAGGACGATCTGCGAATCCTCCCGGGTGACAATGCCGCGGATGGTGTGGCGGGTGGTCTGCGGCTTGGCCGAGGTGATCGCAACCTTCTGCCCCACCAGCGCATTGGTCAGCGTTGATTTTCCGGCGTTCGGCCGCCCCACCAGGGACACGAATCCCGCCCGGTGCTTATCGCCGCTCATATTCTTCCGCCGTTTCCTGTTCGTCGATCTGCAAATCCCCGCCGCGGTCGTTGTCCCGCGCGAAGGCGATGATGTGTGAAACCCTGTTCCGCCGGCCTTCAAGCCGCTCGGCCCGCAGGCCGATACCTTCAATTGTGACCTCACTGCCGACAATCGGCACCTTCCCCAGCGTCTTGGCGAGAAGTCCACCGACCGTGTCGACCTCCTCGTCCTCGAGTTCGACGCCGAAGAGCTCGCCCAGGTCGTCGATGCCCATGCGGGCGCTGACGCGGTAGCCGCCGTCGGGCAGCTGTTCCTGTTCGGGCACCTCCGAGTCGTACTCGTCGACGATCTCTCCGACGATTTCCTCGATCAGGTCCTCAAGGGTCACCAGCCCGGCGGTTCCGCCGTATTCGTCGATGACGATGGCTACGTGGGTCGACTCCCGCTGGAGTTCCTGCAGGAAGTCCCCGACCGGCTTGGACTCGGGAACATAGCGCGCCTCCCGGCAGATGCCGTCAACAGTGCGGCTCTGCCGCTCCGGGGCCCGGCCGTGCAGCTCGGCAACGACGTCCTTGAGGTAGAGGATGCCGCGGATGTCATCGGAGCCCTCCCCGATCACGGGCACCCGGGAGTATCCGGAGCGAAGGAACAGGGACAGGGCCTCGTCGAGGCTGGACCCGCTCTCCAGGGAGACCATGTCGGTACGCGGGACCATCACCGAGCGGACCTTGGTGTCCCCGAGTTCGAACACCGAGTGGATCAGTTCGGCCTCGCTGTCCTCGATCATCTCGGCGTCGGAGGCCCGCGTGAGCATCTCGCGGAATTCCTCTTCGGTGAAGAACGCGGCCTCGTCGCGGGGGGCGCCGGGCGTGACGAGGCTGCCGATGGCCACGAACCAGCGCGGCACCGGGCCGAGGATGCCGCAGAGGAAGGCGACGAAACCGGCGGTGAACTGCACGACCGCCGTGGCGTGGGCGCGCCCGAACTGGCGCGGCGAGACGCCGACGAGGACGAATCCGACGGCGGCCATCACTGCGGTGGCGAGCAGTCCGGCAAGCCACACGTTGTCCAGCACATCGTGGAAGAGGATGGCCACGGCCACCGCTCCGGCCATTTCGAACCAGACCCGCCAGAAACGCAGCGCGTGCATGTGCGCAGCGGGCGAGGCCAGGATTCCCCGCAGTGCCGAACTGCGCGATTCCTGGACAAGGGTCTCTCCCTCGTGCCGCGGCAGGTAGGTGAAGGCCGCCTCGGCAGCGGTCACGAGCGCCGCCACGCACACGAAGACCAGCGCCATGACGGCAAGGATCCAGATGATCAAGCCCGGGTCTCCCGGGGAGCCTGCCGGCCGAGGAAGTCGCTGAGGAGCTGGCGCTGCAGTCCGAACATCTCCTTCTCCTCCTCGGGTTCGGCGTGGTCATACCCCAGCAGATGGAGCATGCCGTGGGTGGTCAGGAGCAGCAGCTCCTCCTGGGTCGAGTGGCCCGCGGCGGCGGCCTGCGTCTTGGCGACCTCCGGGCACAGCACGACGTCGCCGAGCACCCCTGCCGGGGTGATCCGGCCCGGCGTGCCTGGGCGCAGCTCATCCATCGGAAAGGAGAGCACGTCGGTGGGGCCGGGTTCGTCCATCCACTCGATGTGCAGGCGCTCCATTGCCTCGGTGTCCACAAGGATGATCGACAGGTCTGCGTCGGGGTGGACGAACAGGCTGTCGATCAGGAAGTTCCCCAGCCGGACCAGCGATTCCTCGTCGACCGCGACACCGGACTCGTTGTTGACCTCGATGCTCATTTGGCCCCCGCCCGAGCACGGCGCACCGCGGGTGCCGCGCCGTCGGCGGCCGCGTCCCGCTCGGCCGTCTGCGCTTCGTCCCAGCGGCTGTAGGCGCTGACGATGTCGCCGACGAGGCGGTGCCGGACGACGTCGGAGGCGTCGAGTTCGCTGAAGTACACGTCGTCGACCCCGCGGAGGATGTCGTTGACGATGCGCAGGCCCGACTTGGTGCCGCCGGGAAGGTCGACCTGGGTGACGTCGCCCGTGACGACCATCTTGGAGCCGAAGCCCAGGCGGGTGAGGAACATCTTCATCTGCTCGGGCGTGGTGTTCTGCGCCTCGTCGAGGATGATGAACGCGTCGTTGAGGGTCCGGCCGCGCATGTAGGCCAGGGGTGCCACCTCGATGGTTCCGGCGGCCATGAGCCGCGGGATGGAATCGGGGTCGATCATGTCGTGGAGCGCGTCGTAGAGCGGGCGCAGGTAGGGGTCGATCTTGTCGTTGAGCGTTCCCGGGAGGAAGCCGAGCCGCTCCCCCGCCTCGACGGCCGGGCGCGTCAGGATGATCCGGTTGACTTCCTTCTGCTGCAGGGCCTGGACGGCCTTCGCCATGGCGAGGTAGGTCTTGCCGGTGCCTGCCGGACCGATGCCGAACACGATGGTGTTGCGGTCGATGGCGTCGACGTAGCTCTTCTGGTTCAGGGTCTTCGGCCGGATCGTCCGTCCGCGGGAGGTGAGGATGTTCATCGAGAGCACATCCGAGGGCCGGCCCACGCTCTGGGTCCGAAGCATCGTGATGAGCTGTTCGAGGACCTGTGGGTTGACCACCGTGTTGTTGAGGGCCATGGTGCGGATCTCAAACATCAGCCGCTCGGTGCGCAGGACGTCGGCTGCGGGTCCGGTGATCGACAGTTCGTTGCCGCGGGCCTGGAGGTTGATCCCGGGGAAGGTCGCCTCAATCAGCTTGAGCGCTTCGTCGTTGGTGCCCAGGGCCTGAACCATCTGTTCCCCGGAGTCGAAGTGCACAACCCTCGTATCGAGCCCCGCTGCGTTTATACCGGTTGAAGATTCGCTCATAGTACGGCCGTACGGCCTTCAATCGCCCCTTGTCGCTGTCGTCCGCCACGGCTGCTGGTGCCCCGCGCTGTTATGGATTCCGCCCCTGCCGCGGGGTCCGCTTCCTGCCGATTCCGGTGTCCCGGCTCCGGCGGAGCACGCTCGCCCGCCCCCTAATCTTACGTCATGGTGTGGCGGCGGGGACTTTTTTATGGGCCGGCGGGGCACCGGGGGCGCTGCCTCGAGCGAACATACCAACTCCACAACATCTCGGTATCGATACCGTTTCAGTCCGCGCAATGGACCGACTCAGAGGCTTCGACGGCCCTGCGCTGTGCAACGCTTGACGTATACGCCGTCCCTGTAGGAACCGGCGCAGGAACCCGCAGTCCGTGCCGCACGACGGCTTCACCGGAACGGCGTACAGCATACCGATCGGTGAAGGAGGCCCCAGCATGAATAAACGGGATCCCCTTCGGCGGAGCCGCCTCGGCCTCCGCGGCCTCCTCGTTCCCGCAGCCGGCGTGCTGCTGTGCACCAGCGTGCTGCTCCTGCCGGCCTGCACGCCCGATCCGCCGGCTCCCCCGCAGTCCGGGTCATCGAACGTCCTGCCCGCCGGGCCGCTTGCCGAGGCGGGCAGCGCCTCGGGCGAGCAGATCGGTTCCGACGGCATCCTGCCGGTGTACTGGGTGGGAGACAGCGGCGGATCGGCCCTGCTCTACCGCGAGTTCACCGGTGAGCCGGCGCCGGAGAGCGTCGGGGACCCCATCGCCGACGCGGTGCGCCTGATGACCGCCGGCCGCCCCTTCGACCCCGACTTCCACAGCCTGTGGGAGCCAGCCTCCATGGTGACGACATCGATCTCCGCGCGGAACGTCATCACCGTCGACCTGTCCGCGGACGCGTTCCGGCCGGGACTTCACAGCTCACGGGCCCACCTGGCCATCCAGCAGCTTGTCTTCACCGCCACGGCGGCGGCCGCCAATGCGGGCCTGATCGGCGCCGGTGAGACGAGCAGCGTGGTGCTGCTCGTCGACGGCAAGGCGGGCTCCAGCGGTCCGGCAGGGACGGCCCTCGACGGCGAACTGCGCCGCGATCCGTCCCTGGTTGCGCCGGTATGGATCATCAATCCGCAGGACGGCGACATCCGCGATCCTTCGACCGTCGTCGTGTCGGGCTCCGGCCGCTCGGATTCGTCCGCGCTGAACTGGCGGATCACCTCGCTGGACCGGCTCAAGGCCGGCGTCATGCCCACACCGGGCCGGCGCGTGCCGGGGGCGACGGTGAAGGAGGGCAAGGTCGAGCTGGACGGCTCCCCGGGCACCACCGGGGAGTACGAGTTCACGGTGGCGCTGCCGCCGGGCCGCTACGAGATCGCGGTGTTCCGCCTGGGCGCGGGCGACGCCGAGGAATTCGCCGACACCAAGACCATCGAGATCAAGTGAACGACCGGGGTGCTCCTGCCCCTACCAGCGGCCCAGCAGGTGGTTCAGGAGCACCAGGGCGGCGGGACCGGCCGAGGATGAACGCAGGACATGCGGACCCAGCCGGGCGGCGGCCGCTCCGGCCTCCTGCAGCGCCAGCAGTTCGCGCTCACTGATCCCGCCCTCGGGCCCGACGACGACCGCCGTCGTGCCGCCCTGGGAGGGGCCGGCCGCGAGCCGGGCCAGACCCTCTCCTGCGGTTTCCGAGAGCACGAACACCCGGTCGAAGCGTGCGGACCAGGCCGGGAGCCTCCCGGAGTCGAGCAGCGGGTGAACCTCGGGAATCCACGCCCGCCGGGACTGCTTCGCCGCACCGGCGACGACCGCCTCCCATTTCCGCTGCCCCTTGACGGCTTTCTCCGCCCGCCACCTCACGATGCTCCGTTCGGCCTGCCATGGCACGACCGCATCGACGCCGAGCTCGGTGGCCGCCTCGATGGCCTGCTCGTCACGGTCGCCTTTTGCGAGCGCCTGGATCAGCACCAGCTTTTCCCGTGGAGCCTCCTCCTGTTCGGCGGACTCGACGCGGACCGCGAGCGTGCCCGCACCCCCGTCGGTCACCGTGCCCCGGAGCCGGAAACCGGCGCCGTCGGCCACGTCGACCCACTCACCCGGGGCGAGGCGGCGCACCGTCGTGGCGTGGCGCCCCTCGTCACCGCCGAGGACGAACACCGATCCCACGCGGGCGGAGCGCACGGCGGCGGGCTCGCCGAAGAACAGCGGATAGGTCACTGCTAGAGGTTCCCCAGCCGCTCCCGCAGGCGGGCAAACACCCCGGAGCCGCTGCTGGCCAGCTGACCGTCGGTCGACTCCTCGCCCCGCAGCTCGGCAAGGCGGCGCAGGAGTTCCTCCTGGGCGCCGTCCACGTTGCGTGGGGTCTCCACATTGAGGTGGACCTGGAGGTCACCGCGTCCCTGCCCGCGCAGGTGGGTCACTCCGAGGTGCCGGAGGGTGACGACCTCCCCTGACTGGGTGCCCGGCTTGATGGCGAGCTCCTGCTCGCCGTCGAAGGTGTCGAGGGTCACCGTGGTGCCCAGGGCGGCCGCCGTCATCGGGACGCTCATGGTGACATGGAGGTCATCGCCGTCGCGCAGGAAGGTGCTGTCGGTGTTGACCCGGATCTCGATGTAGAGATCGCCCTGCGGGCCGCCGGCGGTGCCGGCCTCGCCCTGGCCGCTGAGCTGGATCCGGGTGCCGGTCGAGACGCCGGCCGGAATCTTGATGGTCAGGCTGCGGCGGGCACGGATGCGGCCCTCACCCTTGCACTCGTGGCACGGGTTGGGGATGACGGTGCCGAAACCCTGGCAGGTGCCGCAGGCGGCGCTGGTCATGACCTGGCCGAGGATGGACCGCACGGCCCGCTGGACCTGGCCGGAGCCGCCGCAGATGTCGCAGGTCTGCGGTGAGGTGCCGGGCTGGCAGCAGGTTCCGTCGCAGGTGGGGCAGACGGCCGCAGTGTCGACCTCGATCTTCTTGTTGATGCCGAAGACCGCGTCCTTGAGGTCGATCCGCACGTTGATCAGCGCGTCCTGGCCCCGGCGGGTGCGCGAGGGCGGGCCGCTGGGACCCCCTCCTCCAAAGAACGTCTCGAAGATGTCCTGGAAGGCGAATCCGGAGCCCGAGTAGCCCGAGCCGAAACCGCTGTCGGTTCCGTTCTCATTGCCGGTGGTGTCGTAGACCCGCCGCTTCTGCGGGTCGGAGAGCACCTCGTAGGCGTGGCTGACGCGCTTGAACTCCTCGGAAGCATCCGGGCCCGGGTTCACATCCGGGTGGAGCTTGCGCGCGAGCTTCCGGTAGGCCTTCTTGATTTCCTCGCTGCTCGCGCCCTGCGACACACCGAGCGCCTCATAGTGATTACTCACTCCTGCACATCTCTTCCTGTAGAACACGCTGTTCGGCTGACCGACCTGCCGGCCCGGCTTGCGGGTCCGGCCGACGTCGTGAGTCAGCCCTTGTTATCCGGCCGTGGTATCCGGCCTTGTTTTGCTTGGCTTTGCTTATCCGGGTTGGTTAGCGCTATTCGGCGAGGACCCGCGAGAGGTACCTCGCGACCGCACGCACCGCCGCCATCGTTCCCGGATAATCCATCCGGGTGGGACCGAGGACGCCGAGCTTCGCCGTGGCGTCCGGCCCGTAGCCGGTGGCGATCACCGACGCCTCCGAAAGACCTCCGTAGGGGTTCTCGCTGCCGATCCGGACCGAGATGCCGCGGGCGTCCTGTTCCATCTCCGAGAGCAGCCGAAGCATGATCACCTGCTCTTCGAGGGCTTCGAGCACCGGCCCGATACTGAGGGGAAAGTCTACTGTGGATCGGGCCAGGTTCGCTGTCCCCGCCATCACAATCCGGTCCTCACGGCTCATTCCGGCGAGGCTCTCGAGGGTGGAGATCAGCGCCGCTCCGGCGGCACCAAGGGCCGGGGGCAGGACGGCGGCCGCCGCGGCAAGCTCCTTGGGCAGGGAGGAAAGCGCCACCCCGGACACCCGGGCCAGGATCCGCTGCTTGAGCTCGGCCAGTTCGGCTTCCTCGATCGGCGAGGAGACGGGGACAACCCGCTGCTGCACCGTGCCGTTCGTGGCGATCAGCACCACGAGGATCTGCCGGGGCGCCAGGAGCACGAACTCGATATGCCGCACCGCCGCACCGCCGAGCCGGGGGAACTGCACCACGGCCACCTGATTGGTCAGCTGCGCCAGCAGCCGCACGGTGCGGTCCATGACGTCGTCGAGGTCGCCGGCACCCTCAAGGAGCGTCTGGATGGCCCGCTTCTCGGCCGCCGAGAGGGGCTTCACGTCGGAGATGCGGTCAACGAACGTCCGGTAGCCCTTGTCCGTGGGGATGCGTCCTGAGCTCGTGTGGGGGGCGGTGATCAGCCCCTCCTCCTCAAGCACGGCCATGTCGTTCCGGATGGTCGCCGAGGAGACACCGAGCCGGTGCCGGTCCACCAGGGCCTTCGACCCGACCGGTTCCCGGGTATGCACGTAGTCCTCAACAATGGCCTGCAGCACTTCCAGGCGTCGTGGTTCGCTCATCTCGTTCACCTCCGCAGTCGCGTTGAAATTGGGCGGAGCGCTCCGTCCTTGGTTAGCACTCGACACACCTAAGTGCTAAGTCTAGTACGTTCGGGACGATTGTTAGCATTGGAAAGACCGGCAGCAACTGTGCGTCGGCGCACACGGAAGCGAGATCAGGGTGGCCGACTTCGCCTGGGGGGCCCAGGACATTTCCGCCCCCAAACGCACTGTCCTGCCGGAGGTTCCGGCCGAGCCCGGCCTCGTCCTTGAAGACGTTCAGAGCGGCTTCGTGGGTGCGGTCGTGCGGGTGGAGAAGTCCGGTGGACTGCATGTGATGGTCCTCGAGGACCGCCGCGACAAGCGCCGGACGTTCCGGCTGGGGCACGGTTTCCTCGTCGACGGCGACCCGGTGAAGGTCGTCGCCCCTACGGCCGCGCCGTCGAAGTCATCGACGCGCACCGCCTCCGGTTCGGTGAAGGTCGAGGGCGCCCGGGCCCGCGTCGCCCGGGCGAGCCGGATCTGGGTCGAGGGCCAGCACGACGCCGAACTGGTGGAGAAGGTGTGGGGCGAGGACCTGCGGCTCGAGGGGATCGTCGTCGAACCCCTTCATGGGGTCGACGACCTGGCCGGGGCGGTCAAGGCCTTCGATCCCGGTCCGCAGCGGCGGCTCGGGATCCTGGTGGACCACCTCCTGCCCGGAACGAAGGAGTCGCGGATCGCCCAGGCGGCGATGGCCCTGCCCGGTGCCCGGGGCAACGTCCTGATCGTGGGGCACCCCTATGTCGATGTGTGGCAGGCGGTCAAGCCCGGTGCCCTGGGGCTCGCCGCCTGGCCGGTGGTCCCCCGCGGGCAGGACTGGAAGACGGGCATCCTCGCCGGACTCGGCTGGCCCTCCTCGGACCAGGCCGCCGTCGCCCACGGATGGAAGCGGATCCTGGGCAGCGTGAAGTCCTATGCCGACCTCGAGCCCTCCCTGCTGGGCCGGGTCGAGGAGGTCATCGACTTCCTCACCGCCGGCGCTCCCTAATCCTGATGCCGCCGGTGCGCGGCAGCAAGTACCCTTAGAGAAAGTCCTGGGGTCAACCCGCCGCGCTGCAAAGGAAGAAACTCGTTGCCAAACACTGCCGATCAACCCCAGAACTCCGGAACTGGCGGAAACCGGTCTGCTTTTGAAGGGGCTCCCGCCACGGCCCTGCCCCTCACGGCCTCCCAGGACCGGCAGTTCGCGACGCTGGCACATTTCGGCGGCATCCTCGGGTTTGTGCCGTCCCTGGTGATCTACCTGATCTTCAAGGACCGCGGCCCTTTCACCGCCCAGGAATCAAAGGAGGCGCTGAACTTCACGCTTCCCCCCACCATCCTGGCCTTCGTGGCGTGGATGCTCTCGCTGCTGCCCGTGCTCGGTGGCGTGTTCGCGGTCGTCAACGCGCTGATCTGGGTCGGTATCGCGGTGTGCTCCGTAGCCGCCGGCATCCAGGTCAACCGGGGCAGGCCCTACCGGTACGCGTTGAACCTGCGCCCGCTGCGCTGACCCGTTCCACTTCCCGGCTGAGGCCGTAAATGCCCACCCACCTGGGTCGGTCAGGGGGCATATCCGGACATGCCCACTCATCAGCGCCGGTCAGTGGGCAGAAGCGTCCCGATGGCGCCCTTCCTTTACAGATGCCCACCCACCAGGAGCGGTCAGGGGGCATATCCGGACATGCCCACTCATCAGCGCCGGTCAGTGGGCGGGCGCGTCGGGCACCGCCCCTGGTGCCCACAGAAATGGCCCCCGCGCGAACAGGCAGGCGTCGGACGCTCCCTGCGCTCCTAGTCCGGCAGGAGGCGGCGCACGACGGCGTCGGCCATCAGCCGGCCGTTGCCCGTGAGGCGCAGCCGGCCGCGGATGGCATCCGCCCCTTCGATGAGGCCATCGGCGATGAGCCCCGCGATGGCGTGCCGTCCCGCCGGCTCAAGCCGCTCGACCGCAAGCCCCTCGCGCAGCCGCACCCGCAGCAGGACGTCCTCGACGTACCGGTCGTGATCGTTCAGCACCTCGCGGCCCGCGGCGGGAGACGTGCCGGGCGTGAGCGCCGCGGCGTAGGCCCGGGGATGCTTCACGTTCCACCAGCGGACGCCGCCGACGTGTGAGTGGGCGCCCGGCCCGGCGCCCCACCAGTCGTCGCCCCGCCAGTACGCCAGGTTGTGGCGGCATTCGTCCGCTGGGGTGCGGGCCCAGTTGCTGACCTCGTACCACTGAAAGCCGCCGGCTGTGAGCAGCTCATCGGCGAGGGCGTACTTTTCGGCGTGGTCGTCGTCGTCGATCGGGGGCACCTCGCCGCGGCGGATCCGCCCGGCGAGCTTTGTTCCGTCCTCGATGATGAGGGCGTAGGCGGAGATGTGGTCCGGCCCGTAGGACAGGGCCGTGGTCAGCGAATGCCGCCAGTCCTCGAGCGACTCCCCCGGCGTGCCGTAGATCAGGTCGAGGCTGACCTTCAGGCCGGCACGCCGCGCCCATTCGACGGCCTGCGGGACCCGCTCGGGCGAGTGGGTCCGGTCGAGGACCTTCAGGACATGGGGTACCGCCGACTGCATGCCGAAGGACACGCGCGTGAAACCGGCCGCGGCGAGGATCTGCAACGACTCTTCGGTCACCGAATCGGGGTTCGCCTCGGTGGTGACCTCCGCGCCCTCGACCAGGCCCCACTGGGCCACGGCCTCGGAGAGGATGCCGGCGAGGTCCGACGCCGGAAGCAGGGTCGGCGTGCCGCCGCCGAAGAACACGGTCGAGAGCGGCCGCCGGGGCACGCCGGAGGCGTCGAGCGCCTGCCCGGCGAGGGTGAGCTCCTGGTGGACGGTCCCGGCGTACTGGTCCTGGGAGCCGCCTCCGCCCAGTTCGGTGGCGGTGTAGGTGTTGAAGTCGCAGTAGCCGCACCGGACGGCGCAGAACGGAATGTGGACGTAGAGTCCAAAATTCCGCTCGGCCGCGCCCTCGCGCGCCTGCTCGGGCAGGACTCCGTCCGACGGCGCCGGGAGTCCGAGGGGCAGTGCGCTAGGCACCGGATCCCCTCCGGTTGGAGGGGGTGTTTCCAAACGTCACTTCTTGGCTTTGTCCTTCGACTCGTCGGAGGACAGAGCCGCGATGAAGGCCTCCTGGGGTACTTCGACCCGCCCGACCATCTTCATGCGCTTCTTGCCCTCCTTCTGCTTTTCGAGAAGCTTGCGCTTCCGGGTGATGTCGCCGCCGTAGCACTTGGCCAGGACGTCCTTGCGGATGGCCCGGATGCTCTCGCGCGCGATGATGCGCGATCCGATGGCTGCCTGGATGGGCACCTCGAACTGCTGGCGCGGGATGAGCTCGCGCAGCTTGCCCGTCATCATGACGCCGTAGGCGTAGGCCTTGTCACGGTGGGTGATGGCGCTGAAGGCGTCGACCTGTTCGCCCTGCAGGAGGATGTCGACCTTGACGAGGTCCGACACCTGGTCGCCGTCGGCTTTCCAGTCGAGGGACCCGTAGCCTCGCGTCTTGGACTTCAGCAGGTCGAAGAAGTCGAAGACGATTTCGGCCAGGGGCAGCCGGTAGCGGATCTCGACGCGGTCCTCCGACAGGTAGTCCATTCCGCCGAGGATGCCGCGCCGCTGCTGGCACAGCTCCATGATGGCGCCAATGAATTCCGATGGCGCCAGGATGGTCGCCGAGACCATGGGCTCCCGCACCTCGGAGATCTTGCCCACCGGGTACTCGCTGGGGTTGGTGACCTTCAGGGTCCGCTTGTCCTCAAGGGTGACCTCATACTCGACGTTCGGCGCCGTGGAAATCAGATCGAGGTTGTACTCACGCTCGAGGCGCTCACGCGTGATCTCGAGGTGCAGCAGGCCGAGGAAGCCGACGCGGAATCCGAAGCCCAGCGCCGCTGACGTCTCGGGCTCGTAGACGAGGGCGGCGTCGTTGAGGGTGAACTTCGCGAGGGCGTCACGCAGCACCGGATAGTCAGTGCCGTCGAGGGGGTAGAGACCGGAGAAGACCATCGGCTTCGGGTCCTGGTAGCCGCCCAGCGACTCCGCCGCAGGCTTCGCGAGGTTGGTGACCGTGTCACCCACCTTGGACTGGCGGACATCCTTCACGCCGGTGATCAGGTAGCCGACCTCGCCAACGCCGAGTCCCTTGGACGGCTTGGGCTCCGGGGAACTGACGCCGATCTCGAGGAGTTCGTGGCTCGCCCGGGTCGACATCATCTGGATGCGTTCGCGGGGGCTGAGCTTCCCGTCGACCACCCGCACGTACGTCACGACGCCGCGGTAGGTGTCGTACACCGAATCGAAGATCATGGCACGCGCCGGTGCGTTCGGATCACCGGTCGGCGCCGGGAGGTCGCGCACGATCTTGTCCATCAGGGCCTCGACGCCGACGCCGGTCTTCCCTGACACCATCAGCACGTCCTCGGGCTCCCCGCCGATGAGGCTCGCCAGTTCCGCCGCGTACTTCTCCGGCTGGGCCGCCGGCAGGTCGATCTTGTTCAGCACGGGAATGATCGTGAGGTTGTTTTCGATCGCCAGGTACAGGTTCGCGAGTGTCTGCGCCTCGATGCCCTGCGCGGCGTCGACGAGGAGGATGGCGCCCTCGCACGCAGCGAGCGACCGGGAGACCTCGTAGGTGAAGTCGACGTGCCCGGGCGTGTCGATCATGTTCAGGGCGTACGCGGTGCCGTCGACCTCCCACGGGAGCCGGACGGCCTGGGACTTGATCGTGATGCCGCGCTCACGTTCGATGTCCATCCGGTCCAGGTACTGGGCCTTCATGTCACGCTGCTCCACCGCGCCGGTGAGCTGGAGCATCCTGTCCGCCAGCGTGGACTTCCCATGATCGATATGAGCGATGATGCAGAAGTTCCGAATGATCGCCGGATCAGTGGCGGCGGGCACCGGAGCGGTGCGGGCCATGGGTGACACGTGGGTTCCTCACTCTTGCGGGACGGTTGACAAGGGACCGATCGTCGTCGGGCATCCGTTGCCCTACTAGTGTCCCACGCCCTGTCCTTACCGGCCGAACGCGGCGCCCGGGGCCCCCGGCAGTGCCCCGCTACTGTGGATCCATGGCAATCGATGCTTTCGCACTGCTCCGATGGTCCCGGGCGGCAGCGCGCCTGCTGCGGCGCGCGTCCTCCCCCACGACGCCGGCGGGCGCCTCCGGTTCCGCGGCCACGGGGCGGATTCCTGCCCGCGGGCGCTTCACCTACTCGCCGCGGCCCGACGGCCGACCAGACCCGGGCGAAATCGTCTGGACCTGGGTGCCCTATGAGGATGACCCGAGCCAAGGCAAGGACCGTCCGGTCCTGCTGATCGGGCGGGACAAGCGGTACCTGCTGGGCCTGGCGCTCACCTCACGCGACCGCAACAACGGGCGCTCCGCCGACGCGCGGTACGTAGACATCGGCACGGGCCCCTGGGATCCGAAGCGCCGCCCGAGTGAGGTGCGGGTCGACCGGATCCTCCGCATCGAGCCGGCTGCGATCCGGCGCAACGGCGCCGTCCTGCCGCGGGCCGCTTTCGACGCCGTCGTCGGGCGCATTCCGCGCACCTGACTGGGCGCGCCGGGCACCGCCCAGCGCAGGACCGGTCGAACTCTGCTAAGATAGCTAGCTGTGTGTCCGCGCAGGTCGACGGGCACTTTGGACCAATCGCCACACGGTATCCCCACGCCGCTCAGTTCATGGTTGGACCGAAATTCCCTCACGACCAGTCCGCAATACAAAGAAAGTTCTCATACGTGGCAAATATCAAGTCCCAGAAGAAGCGCATCCTCACCAGCGAAAAGGCGAGGCAGCGCAACAACTCGGTGAAGTCCGAGCTCAAGACGGCGATCCGCGCGGTAACCACCGCCCTGGATTCCTCTGACAAGGACGCCGCCGCGGCCGCACTGCAGACTGCCAGCCGCAAGCTCGACAAGGCTGTCAGCAAGGGTGTGCTGCACAAGAACAACGCAGCGAACCGCAAGTCGGCCATCTCCAAGAAGGTCAACGCGCTCTAAGCGTTCCCAAGGTTTTTACACCTGTGGCCGGTCCCTCGGGACCGGCCACAGGTCTTTAACGGCTTCCCCGCTGGGTGTCAGGCCCCCTAAGGGCCCTGCCCGTTGACGACCCCGGTCCGGAAGGGCCCGGCACAGCAACCGCCAAGGAAGCCGGGGTCCTGCCGGACGGAGTGTGCTTGGCCGTCTCCGGCGCTCAGCGGTCCCCGAGAGCGATGATGGTGACGGCGCGTTCCACCGCATACACCGGATCCCGCGACCCGCCCTTGACCTGCGCATCGGCGTCGGCGAGGGCTCGCACGCACCGTGCGAGGGACTCGGAGGAGAACCGCTGGGCTTCCCGGCGCGCCTGGTCGACCTGCCATGGGGCCATGCCCAGCGATCGCGCCAGCTGGGCCGAGGAGCCCGACGCCCCGTGGACCTTCGCGACGGCGCGGACCTTCATGGCGAGGGCCGCCACCAGCGGCACGGGGTCGGCCCCCGTCGCCAGGGCATGGCGCAGCATCGACAGGGCCTGCGCCGTCCGACCGGCGAGGGCGGCGTCGGCGACCTTGAAACCCGTCGCCTCGACCCGTCCCCCGTAATACTTCTCCACGGCTTCCGACGTAACGTCCCCGACGGTGTCGGCGATCAGCTGCTGGCACGCCGCGGCGAGTTCGGAGAGCTGCGACCCGACGGCGGCGACCAGGGCGCGGACGGCGTCCCCGTCGATCCTGCGCCGGGCGATCCGGAACTCCGCCGAGACGAAGTCGGCCTTGTCTGCGTCCTTCTTCAGCGGCTGGCAGTCAACGCTGACTCCGCCGCTCGCGGCAATGGCGTCAAGGAGCTTCTTGCCGCGGTTACCGCCGCTGTGCCGCAGCACCAGCACCACGTCCGGCGCCGGATCCGCGAGGTAGGCGAGGGCATCCTGAAGGAAGTCATCATTCATCGAGGCGAGTCCTGCGACCTCGATGATCTTCCAGTCCCCGAACAGTGACGGGCTGGACTGCAGGCCGAGACTGCCGGCGCCATAGGCGGCGGCATCGAGGGTGACAAGTTCGGCACCGGGCTGGGCGGTCCGCACCTGGGTACGGATCAGTTCGGAGGCCTTTGAGGCCAGGTAGTCCTCCGGTCCGCTGAGCAGGACGACGGGCGCCGGGCGCGCCTCCCGCCAGGACACCGTTTGGGATTTCCCCGAGGGGCGGCTGCTGCTTGACTTGGTGGCCACGAAACCTTCATTCCTGCTTGAACTGCGTACCGATCCACTGTGCCATGCCGCCGACCTCCGGCAAAGCTCCCAGCGCCGGACCTTCGGCCGTCAGTCGGCCAGATCCCACCTCCAGGCCGTTGGCGCCGAGAGGAACCGTGAACAGCACGCCCACCGGCCGCACGGGCACGGAGATTCTCCAGGCAGATCGGCGGCGGCGACGTCCTCGCCGCCGTACCCGAAACGGCCGGGCGTCTAGTCGATGGTTGCGGAGTTCTCCCGGTTGTCCTCACTGGTGCTGTCGTTGCGAGACCGGGTGCGGTAGTCCCACACGATGACTGCCAGCAGCACGGCGTTGCTCGTCCAGTTCATGGCCAGCGGCGAAAGTGCGTTCGAGGCGGCGAAGAGGCCTGCGAGCGCGAGGATTCCGGCGATATGGGATACCAGCCACGGCCGGCCGATGGCTCGTTTGAACAGGAGGTTGCCGAGCAGATAGACGGATGATGCCGTCAAAATCAGCACGTTCGTCGGGATGTACTGATCCTCAGTCCCGATGTTGTCGCTTGGGTGAAGCAGGACGAGTTCATCTGCAACTGCGGTCAGCACGAGACCGAGGACGAGGACCACGGGAGCCCAGGTGTACGCCGATCGGGCGACCATGGCCGAGTTCTGGGAGGCGTTGATAAAGCGCCGGCCTCGGCTCTCGTCGTGGGCGAAGTACAGCAGCCACATCAGAACAGTACTTGCGAAAGCCGACAGGAAGGCGCTCACCTGCGTCGGATTGCCCTCGAGCTCGCCGAATGCCGTGCCCGTGACGATGATCGTTTCCCCTAGGACCACGATGATGAACAGGCCCGTGCGTTCGGCCATGTACTCCCCGGAGATGGTCCATACGGACGGCGCTGTCGATCCCAAGACCGGCAGCCAGTAGCGGAAGAGGGGTGCCAGCAGGTCGATCGCGATTGCCGCGGCCCAGAAGTACAGGCGTTCCTCGGATGGGGCAAGGCCCCCGAGGATCCAAAACACGGCCGACATTGCGAACCAGATCGACGTTCGGGTGTAGCTCAGACTCAGCGCTGCATCATGGTGACGTACGGCGGCAACCATCAACACTGCGCGACCGAGTTGGAGGCCTACATAACCCAGCGCGAAGATCAGCCCCTGACCTTCGTCGAATGCCTCCGGTATGGCGCTGGACATCAGTAGGACGACCAGCATCGCGGTGATGAGCACCACCCGGATCAGCGATCGCTCCGGATTCAACCAGTTCATCGACCAGGTCGTGTACACCCACACCCACCACATGGCCATCGTCAGCACGAGGGTCCGGGTGAAGGTTCCGCCGTCCGGGTGTTCGATGAGCCCGTGGGAGATCTGTGTGATCGCGAAGACGAAGACGAGGTCGAAGAACAACTCGACGAATGACACCCGGTGCGGCTCAGCGTTCGAGCGTGAACGCATGAGGGAGGGTCGGGACGTGGGCGACGACATTGAGATCCTAGCGGTGGTATGGCCGAACGGGCAGTGGGCCATTCCACAGTAGGGTCCGGCAGGCGAAGTGCAAAGCCTGCAGACGCCGCTCGACCCGGGTCAAGGCCCACCGGCGAGCGGAAACTAGGGGAGCATGACGAGATGCAGCTTATCCGGGCTCATCATCCACACGAGCTGAAAGACGCCATCCTCCCCGGAAGTAAGGGCGATTGCCGTCGCTACCCTGCCGTTCTCAGTGAGCGTGGCGCACGGCTGCCCAGTCAACTCGACCCTCCCGCGGGACCTACTACTCCAGAAGTGGCCCGGAAAAGCCGCGACAAGCCTGCCGCCTCGGCGGAGTGACTGCCGGTCGATCGCTCAGTCGGCCAGGGGCCTCACCTCCAGGCCTGTGGTGTCGA
>NZ_CADCTE010000201.1 GCF_902805515.1 uncultured Arthrobacter sp.
GCCCGTAGCATCAGCATCCGTGGCGCGCGTACTGACCTCGCAGGCCGAGGACTTCCCCCGCTGGTACCAAGACGTTGTGGCCAAGGCGGAACTGGCTGACAACGGCCCGGCGCGGGGCACTATGGTCATCCGCCCGTACGGCTACTCGATCTGGGAGCGCATGCAGGCCGAGATGGACGCTCGGATCAAGTCCTGCGGCGCGCAGAATGCCTACTTCCCGCTGTTGATTCCGCAGTCCTACCTGCAACGGGAGGCTGAGCACGTCGAAGGCTTCAGTCCTGAGTTGGCCGTGGTCACCCATGCTGGCGGAAAGGTGCTGGAGGAGCCCTTGGTTGTAAGGCCAACCAGCGAAACCGTCATCGGCGAGTACATGGCCAAGTGGACGCAGAGTTACCGGGACCTTCCGCTGCTCTTGAACACGTGGAACAACGTGGTCCGCTGGGAGCTGCGACCGCGGCTGTTCCTGCGGACCACCGAGTTCCTGTGGCAGGAGGGCCACACCGCGCACGCGACCGATCACGAGGCCCGGGACTACGCGCGCCTGATCCTGCATGAAGCGTACGAAGACCTGATGGTCAACGTTCTGGCGATCCCGGTGGTCGTCGGCCGCAAGACGGCCCGGGAACGGTTCGCTGGTGCGGTCAACACGCTCGCGTGTGAGGCGCTGATGCGCGACGGCAAGGCCCTGCAGATGGGCACCTCGCACGAGTTGGGTCAGAACTTCGCACGCGTGTTCGGCATCGACTACCTGTCGGTTGCGGGGCAACAAGAGACGGCTTGGACAACGTCGTGGGGGACCTCCACCCGGATGGTCGGCGGACTGATCATGGTGCACGGGGACAACGACGGGTTACGCCTGCCGCCGGTGCTCGCACCCGTCCAGGTCGTGGTGATGGCGGTGAAGGCGGACGTCGTCAACGCGGCGCGCCAGATCGGCGCGGACCTACGGAGTGCGGGTGTGCAGGTCCTTGTCGACGACCGCACGGACGTCCCCTTCGGGCGTCGTGCGGTGGATTGGGAGCTCAAGGGCGTCCCTCTGCGGCTCGAGCTAGGTCCGCGCGACCTCGCCGCAGGGCAGGTGACGGTCGCACACCGGCTCTCCGGCGGGAAGCGTCCGATGCCGCTGACCGGCGCCGCCGAGGCGGTTGTGGCTCTGCTGGTCGCCGAGCAGAGGGCCATGCTCGACGGCGCGCGGGCCGCCCGCGATGCCCGCACCGCCGATGTGGACACCACGGCCGAGGCGGTCGAGGCTTGTGCGCAAGGCTGGGCCCGGGTGCCCTGGTCGGCGGTCGGGGAGGCCGGCGAGGACGCACTTGCCAGATCGGCCATTACCGTTCGCTGCCTGACTCGAGCGGACGGTTCGGTACCAGACAGTGACACCGAGCCCGACCTTGTCGCATACGTCGCCCGCTCCTACTGATCCCCTGCGCCGGAATCGTTTGATCGACTCATGGACGAAGTCGCACCAACCTCGAGGACGGCGGGCCCCTGGTCGAGGGTGCCGGTCGAGGATCCCAGGTAATGACCCCTTCAGCTGGTACCGGAGGACGACCGTCCTGCCGGCACCTACCCGCTCGAGTGCAGGAGGATCTGATCGAGGCATGGTTGGACGGCTCGGTGGTGCACCTGACTGACGGTCGGCGGTCGCTGCTTCGGGCCTCGTCCTCGGGTGATGGCCGATGTTAGATTCCGCTGGGGCATGATGCACGCGTGA
>NZ_CADCTE010000202.1 GCF_902805515.1 uncultured Arthrobacter sp.
CCCCGATCTCCCGCTCGGCGGCGGTGAAGCCGGGCACGTCGGCGTTGGTCGAGTCGACGAGGAACAGGTCGACGCCCTCCTCGCCGAGCCGGGAGAAGGCGCGCAGGTCGGTGATGCGCCCGTCGAGGGGAAGCTGGTCCATCTTGAAGTCGCCGGTGTGAAGCACGTTTCCCGCCTCGGTTCGGATAAACACCGCCAGCGCGTCGGGAATCGAGTGGTTCACCGCGACGAACTCGCACTCGAAGGGGCCGAACTGTTCGATCTGCCCCTCGGACACCGTAAGCGTGTAGGGGCGGATGCGGTGTTCCTGCAGCTTCGCCTCGATCAGGGCCAGGGTGAGCTGGGAACCGATGAGCGGGATGTCCTCCTTGAGCCGCAGCAGGTAGGGCACCGCCCCGATGTGGTCCTCGTGGCCGTGGGTCAGGACGAGCCCGACCACGTCGTCGAGCCGGCCCTCAAGGTAGGAGAAGTCAGGCAGGATCAGGTCGACGCCGGGCTGGTGCTCCTCGGGGAAGAGCACCCCGCAGTCCACGATGAGCAGCTTGCCGTTCAGCTCGAAGACCGCCATGTTGCGGCCGATCTCCCCAAGGCCCCCGAGCGCCACAATGCGGAGGGTTCCGTCGGCGAGCGCCGGCGCCGGGGACAGCGGGGCGGTGGGGCTCACGCGCGCGCCCCGGCAGCCTGCGAGGGCGCGGCCGGCGGGAGGTCCCACCCGGCCTCGGCCAGGTCCGCTAACACCGGCTCGAGCTCCGCCGGCGTCGGAACCACAAGCGGCAGGCGCACGGCGGCGCCCGCGAGGGTGCCCTGGCGGTGGAGGATCTGCTTGGCGGAGACCGCCCCGGGAAGGTGGGTCATCACGGCGCGGATCACCGGGTCCAGCTCGAAGTGAAGGCGCCTGGCGGTCGCGAAGTCCCCGGCCGCGGCCGCGTCCACGAGCGCCCGGAACTGGGTGGTGGCCACGTGCGCGGTGACGCTGACGACTCCAACGGCCCCGGCCGCCATCCAGGGCAGGGTGAGGCCGTCGTCGCCCGAGTAGACGGCGAGGTCGGTGTTGGCCAGCACCCTCGTCACCTCGCCGAAGTCGGCCTTGGCGTCCTTGAGCGCGAGGACCACCGGGTGGTCCGCCAGCCGGATCATCGTCTCGGTGGCAATGGGGATACCGGCGCGGCCCGGAATGTCGTAGATCATGACCGGCAGGTCGGTCGCGTCGGCAACGGCGGTGAAATGCGCGAGGACCCCGGCCTGGGTTGGCTTGTTGTAATACGGGGTAACAACGAGCTGGGCGTCGACGCCGGCACGGACGGCACGGTGCGCCATCTCCACCGAGTGCGAGGTGTGG
This sequence comes from uncultured Arthrobacter sp., assembly GCF_902805515.1. Taxonomy (GTDB): domain Bacteria; phylum Actinomycetota; class Actinomycetes; order Actinomycetales; family Micrococcaceae; genus Arthrobacter_D. Next base: position 1,340 of record NZ_CADCTE010000202.1, read on the forward strand.
TTGGTGCCGGTTCCGGCAATCACCCGCGCCCGGCCGCCGACGGCCTGGGCGACGACCCGGAACAGGTCTTCCTTCTCCGAGTCCTCAAGGGTCGAGGTCTCCCCTGTGGTGCCGGAGACGACGAGGCCGTCGCAGCCGTCGTCGACGAGCCGCGACGCCAGGGCGGCGGCTCCGTCGAGGTCCACCGCCCCATCGGCTGTGAACGGGGTGACCATTGCGGTGACCAGGGTGCCGAACGGGTTTGAGGGGAGGGTTTCAACCATGGGTAAAACGTTACCTGCTCAGGCCGCGGGGTGCAGGGCGGGGCGCTGCCGCCGCGGGTGGAACGTCCGCCGCGGCGGGCCGCTGTGAGACGATCGAGGGATGGTGTCCTCCCCGGCCTTCCGGCGTCTGACCGGCCTCGACGCGGCCCGCGGCATTGCCCTTTTCGGAATGATGAGCACCCACATCTTCCCCCTGTACGTCCCCGGGACGGCCGACCCTTCGTGGGTTGCGCTGCTCTTCACCGGGCGGGCGTCGGCCCTGTTCGCAGTGGTGGCAGGGATCGGACTCGCACTGCTGACGGGCGGAAGCACTCCGCACCGGTCAGGGGTCCTCTCGGGGGACCGCCGCGGGATCGCCGTGCGCGCCGTCATCATCGCCACCGTCGGACTCGTGCTCGGCGGCGTGGAGACGAACATCGCCATCATCCTCTTCCACTACGGGATCCTGTTCCTGCTGGCCCTTCCCTTCCTGGGCCTGCGGCTGCCGGTCCTCGCGGCCTGGGCGGCCGGCTGGCTGCTGCTCTCCCCCGCCGCGGCCTTCCTTCTGCGCCCCTGGATCGAGGGGACGCTCAATCCGCCCTCGCTCGACGGGAATCCGGTCTGGGAGCACTTCCTCGAGCCGGCGACACTGCTGGCCGATGTCTTCGTCACCGGGTACTACCCGGCGCTGCAGTGGCTGAGCTATCTCCTCATCGGCGTGGTGATCGGACGCCTCGACCTCGCCCGGCTGGGCGTCCAGGCCGCGTTGATCCTCGGCGGGGCCGCGGCGGCCGTTGCGGCGAAGGCTGCCAGCGGCTACCTGCTCGGCCCCGCCGGCGGCCTGGACGCCCTGCTTTCGACGCCGGAAGGAACGCGCTACCCCCTCGAGGCGATGCTTCAGGTGGGGATCGGGGGCCTCAACCAGACCGGGTCGTGGTGGTGGCTGGCCGTCAGCACCCCGCATTCCGGGACGCCCTTCGACCTGCTGCACACGGCCGGGACCGCCTCCGCGGTGACGGGGGTCTGCCTGCTGGTCACCCGCCGCTACCGGCAGCTGCTCCTTCCGCTCTCGGCGCCGGGAGCGATGACCCTGACCCTGTATTCGCTCCACATCTGCGTCATGAGCTGGGTCGATCAGCAGGAACCCATGCTCGATCCCGCCCCGGTGTTCTGGTTCCAGGCGGTGGGTGCGGTGGCGCTCGGCATCCTGTTCCAGCGGATCCACGCCCGCGGCCCCCTCGAGCTGATCGCCTCGGGCGCCGCGCAGGCCGCCCGGAGCGGCGGGCACCCCGCACCGCGCCGGGACCGGCGCTGACCCGCCGCGGGACGTCGGGCAGGCATTAGCAGGCTCGATCTACCCGCCGCCTGGACCTCCGCCCTTCCGCCGGGCCGGCCGGCTCAGCGGAACAGGCGGGCGGCGTCGCGCATTGCCTTCCGGGCGCGGGTGCGGTCACCGGCGGCATCGTAGGCGCACGAGAGCCGGAACCAGCTGCGCCAGTTCTCCGGGTCGTTCTCCACCTCCGCCTGGTACTGCGGGAAGCGCTCGTCGGCCGCGGCGCGGACAATCCGTCCGGCCGGGGTGCGAGGGAGGTCGTCAACGGGCAGTCCGCCCTCGGCCTCGAGGACCTTGGCCATGCGCTCCGTCTGGGCGCCGAAGAGCAGTTCGCGGATCAGGGCCCAGGCCCCGATGACCGGCAGGAACAGGTACCCCGCGCCCAGGGCCTTGGCCACCGGTGAGGGGTCGCCGAGCAGCAGGACGCCGCGCTGGAACGTGACGGCCAGCCAGAGCACCAGCAGCAGGGTGACGAAGAGGACGCCGATCTTTACCCGGTGACGGCGGAAGGTCTCAAGCATGGGGGTCCTTGTTCGTTGCGAGGTCGAGGTAGCCCTCGAGGCCGACCGTGAGGCCGGGGTGGGAGGCCACGCTCCGAAGCCCGAGCAGGACGCCGGGCATGAAGGAGGCGCGGTCGTAGGAGTCGTGGCGGATGGTCAGCTGCTCGCCCGGGCTGCCCAGCAGCACCTCCTGGTGGGCCGTGAGCCCGCGCAGGCGCACGGAGTGGACGGGGATGCCGTCGGCGTCCGCGCCGCGGGCCCCGGCGAGGCCGCCGGCTGTCGCATCGGGAGCGGCGGGCACTCCGGCCGCGCCGCGCGCCGCGCTGATGAGCTGTGCGGTGCGCAGGGCCGTCCCCGAGGGGGCGTCCACCTTGTCGGGGTGGTGGAGTTCGATGATCTCGACGGATTCGAAGTACCGGGCGGCCTGCGCGGCGAACGCCGTGGCCAGCACCGAGCCGAGGGCGAAGTTCGGGGCGATCAACACACCGGTGGACGGGGTGCGCCCGAGCAGGGCGCCCAGCCCGTCGAGCCGTTCGGGGGTCCAGCCGGTGGTTCCGACGACGGCGTGGAGGCCGTGCTCGACGGCGAAGCAGACATTGTCATAGGTCGCCTCGGGCACGGTCAGGTCGAGCACCACCCGGGCGCCGGAGGAGACCAGGGTGGCAAGGTCATCCCCCCGGCCCAGCGCCGCCACGAGGGAGAGGTCCTCCGCGGCCTGGATGGCGGCGACCGCCTCGGAGCCCATGCGCCCCGAGGCGCCGAGCACTGCAACCGGGAGTTCCTGCGTCATGCCTCCCAGCCTACTGTTCCTACCCTGCGCCGACCCATTCCACGGTGCCGTCGGTGAAGAACTGTTCCTTCCAGACCGGCACGCGCTCCTTGACGGCGTCGACGAGTTCCGAGCAGGCCGCGAAGGCAGCCCCGCGGTGGGCGGCGGCGACGGCGGCCACGAGGGCCGGGTCGCCGATCTCGAGCGGGCCGATCCGGTGCGCCACCCAGAGGCGGACGCCGTCGTGCCGGGCGGCGATTTCGGCGGCGACCTCGGCGATGACCCGTTCGGCGCTGGGGTGGGAGGTGTAGCTCAGCGAGGTGACCTCCCGCCCGCCGTCGTGGTTCCTCACCACGCCGCTGAAGGAGACCGCGGCGCCGCACCGCGGGGAGTCCACGGCGGCCAGGGCCTCTTCGGGGGTGATGGGCGTGTCCGAGACGTAGGCCCGGACGACTTCACTGGTGGTCATGGGATCCTTCCAGCTGTGCGCAGATGTGGCCGATGAGCGGTTCGAGGACGGCGAGCCCGTCACGCACTCCCCCGGGTGAGCCCGGGAGGTTGATCACGAAGGAGCGTCCGGCGGTACCGGCCAGCCCGCGGGTGAGGGCCGCGGTGGGCACCTTGTCGGCCCCCGCCCGGCGCGCCGCCTCCATGATGCCCGGCAGCTGCCGGTCGAGGTAGGGCAGGGTCTGCTCCGGCGTGGCGTCGTCGGCGCTCAGGCCGGTGCCCCCGCTGGTGATGAGCACGGCCGGCCCGGCGGCCAGCACCCGGCCGATGGCCTCACCCACGGCATCCCCGTCGGGCACCACCTCGGCGTCCTGCACGGCGAAGCCGTGCTCGAGGAGCCAGCCGGCCACGAGGGGGCCGCATTCGTCCTGGTAGGCGCCGGCGGCGGCGCGGGTCGAGGCGATTATCACCGCGGCGTTCCTCAGCGGGGTCATACGCTCCAGTCTCCGCTCTTCCCGCCGGTCTTCGAAAGAACCTTCGTCTCCCGGATCACGGCGCGCGGGTCGACGGCCTTGATCATGTCGTAGAGGGTCAGGGCGGCGATGGAGGCGGCGGTCAGCGCCTCCATCTCGACCCCGGTCACCGAGGTCGTCTTGACCAGCGCGGTCACCGTGACGGTCCCCGCGTCGGCGGCGAAGTCGACCGAGACCCGGCTGATCGGCAGCGGATGGCACAGCGGGATCAGGGTGGAGGTCTGCTTGGCGGCCATAATCCCGGCGACGCGGGCGACGGCGAGGGCGTCCCCCTTGGGCAGCGACCCGTCGGTGATCATGGCGACGACCCCGGCACTGGTCTCCAGGACCGACTGTGCCACCGCCTGGCGGGCCGTCACGGCCTTGCCGGAGACATCGACCATGTGGGCGGTGCCGTCGGCCCGGACGTGGGACAGCGTGGGCGCGTCGCCGGCTTCGTTGGGTGTCATGAGGGCAGCTCCTGGTTGGTTGGAGCCGGCACGGGAGGTGCAGGCTGCGGGACGGGGCCGATCAGCCAGACGGTCACTTCGTCGCCGGCGGCCGCCTCGGAGAGGCCAACCGGGAAGTGGACGAGGGCGTTCGAGCCCGCGAGGGCGTTGAGCAGATGGGATCCGGGGCCTCCGATGAGTTCGACCTGCCCCTCCCGGTACAGCCCGCGCCGGATCTGGTGCTTGGTGGGCGGGGACGACGCCGGTGCGGTGAGCCGGGCCGGAAGCGCGACCCGCGGCGCGGGCGCGCCGGTCAGGGCCGTCAGTGCCGGGCGGAGGAACATTTCGAAGGACACGAGGGCGCTGACGGGGTTGCCGGGAAACCCGAGGAACGGGACCCCACCGAGCGTGCCGATGGCCTGCGGCCCGCCGGGCTGCAGGGCCACCCCGGGGAACTCGACGCCGCTGCCGGACAGGGCCTGCTTCACCACCTCGTAGGCGCCCTGGCTGATGCCGCCGGAGGTCAGGATCAGGTGGACCTCCGCCGCGGGCGGGGTGTCGAGCGCCTCGCGCAGCTTCTCCGGGTCGTCGGAGAGGACCCGGGTCCGGAGGACCTCGGCGCCGGCTTCGCGCAGGGCGGCCTCAAGCAGGGTGGTGTTGGCGTCGTAGATCCGGCCGTCCCCGAGCGGCCCGCCGGGCTCGGTCACTTCGTCCCCGGTGGACAGCAGGAGGACGCGGAACGGCGTGCGGACGGTGACCTCGGCCAGGCCGCAGGCAGCCAGCAGCCCCAGCTGCGCCGGACCCAGCAGGGTCCCGGCCCCCAGGGCCAGTTCCCCGGCGGCGATGTCGCTGCCGGCGCGCCGGATGAAGGTGCCGGCAGGTGTTCCCGCAGGCAGCCGCACCTCGGGCGGCCCGCCGTCGCCCGCGGACTGGGAGGGGAACCGCGGCGGGTCCGCGCGCTCGATCGGCACCACGGCGCCGGTGCCGGAGGGAACCATCGCCCCGGTCATGATCGGCACGGCCGTGCCGGGCTCGAGCGGCGGCGGGGAGCTGCCGGCGGGAACCGGCGCCCCCACGCGGAGCCGGAGGTGGCCCTCGGGCTCCCCGTCTTCCGCCGCGGCCGAGCCGTCCCCCAGGTCCCGCAGATGCACCGCGTAGCCGTCCATCTGCGAGTTGTCGAAGGGAGGAAGGGCCACCGGGGCAGGGACGTCCGCGGCGAGGACCCGGCCCAGGGCCGCGCGGAGCGGAAGGAACTCCGCGGCGCCGGCTCCGCGCACGGCCCGGGCATAGGCACCGGCACCCAGGAGCTGTTCGACCGCCAACTGGTGCTCGGAAACGCTGCGGGTCATGACGTCCTTTCGGCTGCGCCCGGAGGGGCGGGTGCTGCGGTGCTTCCACCCTAGTCCGCCGGGGCCTCCGCGGCCTCCCGGCGGGGCTGAAGAAAGACCAGCCAGCGGACTCCTCGTCCCCGGGCGCGACCTCCGCCCTTGGAATTGGCCCTTGGAGCCGATGCGAAAAGGCGTAACCTCTCACTATGGGAATATCTCTCGGACTGCCGGGCCCGGCACCCACGGATCCGGGCGCAGGCCTGCTCGACACCTTCGGGCGCCGCGCCACCGATCTGCGGGTGTCGCTGACCGACAAGTGCAACCTGCGCTGCACCTACTGCATGCCGGCGGAGGGGCTCAACTGGCTGCAGAAGGAGCAGGTGCTCTCGCGCGCCGAAATCGTGCGCCTGGTGCGGATCGGCGTCGACCTGCTCGGGGTGCGCGAGCTCCGCCTGACCGGAGGGGAACCCCTGGTGCGGGCGGACCTGGTGGAGATCATCTCGGACCTGCGCACCGCCCACCCCGGTCTGCCGATTTCCCTGACGACCAACGGGCTGGGGCTCGACAAGAAGGCAGCCCGGCTGAAGGAGGCGGGACTCACCCGCATCAACGTCTCGATGGACTCCCTGCACCCCGGCACCTTCGCCCAGCTGACCCGGCGTCCGTTCCTCGACCGGGTGCTGCGCGGGATCGAGGCCGCCGCGGAGGTGGGGCTGGGCCTGGTGAAGATCAATGCGGTGCTGATGCGCGGCATCAATGACCATGAGGCCCCCGAGCTGCTCGAATGGGCCGTCTCGCGCGGGTTCGAACTGAGGTTCATCGAGCAGATGCCCCTCGACGCGGACCACGGCTGGACCCGGGACGGCATGGTCACGGCCGCCGAGATGCGCGCGCTGCTCGAACCGGCCTTCGTCCTGACCGCCGACCCGCGCCGCCGCGACGGCGCACCGGCCGAGCGGTGGGAGGTGCGGCGCCGTGACGCACCGGAGACGGTCGTGGGCTCGGTGGGCATCATCGCCTCCGTCACTGAGCCGTTCTGCGCCGACTGCCGCAGGACCCGGATCACCGCCGAGGGAAAGGTGATGAGCTGCCTGTTCTCCCGCGAGGAGACGGACCTGCGGGAACTGCTGCGTTCGGACGCCGACGACGCCGCCGTCGCCCGGCGGTGGCAGGAGGCGATGTGGGCCAAGCCCAAGGCGCACGGAATGGCGCGGACCGGGCTCGGTGCAGAGGGCTTCATCCAGCCCGACCGTTCGATGAGCGCGATCGGTGGCTGAATGCTGATCCGCTATTTCGGTGCGGCCCGCGCGGCAGCGGGCACCGCCGAGGAAACCCTCGACGGCGCCGGGGCCACGGTTGAAGACGTCCTGGCCATCATCGGCGACCGCTATGCCGGAACCCAGAGCCCGTCAATGGAGCAGGTCCTGCGGCGCAGCAGCTTCCTGCTGAACGAGGTGGCGCTGCGCGACCGCGGCCGGGTCCTGGCCGAGCAGGACGTCCTCGACGTCCTGCCGCCCTTCGCCGGCGGCTGACCGGCAGGCCCACCGGCCGCCGCAGCGGTCAGGCCCGCGCCTGCGTCGGGCGCATTGCCTCCGGGCGCCTACAGCCCGAAGTCCGCCGGACCGTCGAAGGGTCCGACGACCATCGTGGTGCGCGGCGCGGCGGCCAGCTCCGCGGCAAGTTCCCGGACCTCGGCCGGGGTGACGGCACGGACGCGGGCGAGTGACTCATCCAGGTCGATGAACTCCCCGGAAACGAGTTCCGAGCGGCCAAGGCGCGACATGCGCGAGCTGCTGTCCTCAAGGGCGAGCACCAGGCCGCCGGAAAGCTGGCCCACGGCCTTGCGCAGCTCCTCCTCGCTGATCCCGTCGCGGCCAAGGCGGTCAAGCTCCTCCCCCAGCAGGGCAATGACCTGTCCTGTCTTGGCCGGTGAGCACCCGGCGTACATGGCGAAGTAGCCGGCGTCGGCGTAGGAGGCCGAGAAGGAGTACGTCGAGTACACCAGGCCCCGCTTCTCGCGGATCTCCTGGAACAGCCGCGAGGACATGCCGCCGCCGAGCACGGCGTTCAGCACGCTCATGACGAAACGGCGCTCGTCCGTGGCCACCAGCGAGGGGCATCCGATCAGGATGTTTGCCTGTTCGACCGCGCGGCGGATCACGTGCACGCCTGGGGCACCGGAGATCTCGACGGGCCTGCCGGGACGGCGGGGCACCGGCACGGCGCCCTCCTCGAGGACCCAGCCGGCCTCCTCGAGGGCCTGCTGCACCTGCCGGCAGACGGTGTCGTGGTCGAGGCCGCCGGCGTCGGTGACGACGAGTTCGGCGGGGGTGTAGTACCGGCGGTAGTGGGCCAGCACCGCGTCGCGGGGGATGGCACGGATGGCCTCGGGGGTGCCTCCGATGGGCCGCCCGAGGGGGTGGCCGCCCAGGACGGCCGAGACGAACTCCTCGTGCGCGACGTCGGCGGGATCATCGCTGTCCATCGCGATCTCCTCGAGGATGACGTCGCGTTCCTGCTCGAGTTCCTCGGGGTCGAGGACGGCCGAGGTGACCATATCGGCGATCACGTCGATGGCCAGGGGCAGGTCCGTGTCGAGCACCCGGGCGTAGTAGCAGGTGTTTTCCTTGGCCGTCGCCGCGTTGGACTCGCCGCCGACCTCGTCGAAGGCGGAGGCGATCTCCAGGGCGGAACGCTTCCGGGTGCCCTTGAACAGCAGGTGCTCGAGGAAGTGGGTGGAGCCGTGCTCGCCCTCGGCCTCGTCCCGTGAGCCGACCCCGACCCAGAACCCGATGGTGGCCGAGCGCTGCCCGGGCATCGCCTCGGTCAGTACGCGCACGCCGCCGGGCAGCACCGAGCGGCGGACCACCGCCCCGCCGGGGTCGCCGGCCACGAACGTCGGGTCGCCGCTCTCACCGTCGGCAAGCGGCGTGGGGAGCAGCGGAAGGGAAACAGCTGAAGGCAGTGACATCGGGGTCTCTCAGGGTTGAGCGTCGATCGGGAAACGGCCAACGGCCCCGCCGTGGACCAGGGGGTCCACGGCGGGGCCGTCGGCGGTGGAACCGCGGGCACCTAGCTGACGGTGTCCTCGGCGGGCACCTCAGGGAGCTCGATGCCGGCGTCGTCGGCAGCCTCATCGGCAACCACCGGCGACAGGGAGAGCTTTCCGCGGTCGTCGATCTTGGTGATCTCGACCTGGACCTTCTGGCCCACCGCGACAACGTCGTCGACGTTGTCGACGCGCTTGCCGCCCGAGAGCTTGCGCAGCTCGGAGATGTGGAGCAGGCCGTCCTTGCCCGGGGTGAGGGAGACGAACGCGCCGAACGTCGTCGTCTTGACGACCGTGCCCAGGTAGCGCTCGCCGATCTCGGGAACCTGGGGGTTCGCGATGGCGTTGACCGCCGCGCGGGCGGCCTCGGCCGAGCCGCCGTCGGTCGCGCCGATCAGCACGGTACCGTCATCCTCGATGGAGATGTCGGCGCCGGTGTCCTCCTGGATCTGGTTGATCATCTTGCCCTTGGGGCCGATGACCTCGCCGATCTTGTCAACGGGGATCTTGACCGAGATGATCCGCGGCGCGAACTCGGAGAGCTCGTCCGGGGCGTCGATCGCGGCTTCGAGCACGCCGAGGATGTGGAGGCGGGCCTCGCGGGCCTGCTTCAGCGCTGCGGCCAGCACCGAGGCGGGGATGCCGTCGAGCTTGGTGTCGAGCTGGATGGCGGTGACGAACTCGGAGGTACCGGCGACCTTGAAGTCCATGTCGCCGAAGGCGTCCTCGGCTCCAAGGATGTCGGTCAGCGCCGCGTAGCGGGTCTGGCCGTCGACCTCATCGGAGACGAGGCCCATGGCGATGCCCGCGACGGGTGCCCGCAGCGGGACACCGGCGTTGAGCAGGGACAGCGTCGAGGCGCAGACCGAGCCCATCGAGGTGGAGCCGTTGGAGCTCAGCGCCTCGGAGACCTGGCGGATCGCGTAGGGGAATTCCTCGCGGCTCGGCAGGACCGGGGCGATGGCACGCTCGGCCAGGGCGCCGTGGCCGATTTCGCGGCGCTTGGGCGAACCCACGCGGCCGGTCTCACCGGTGGAGTACGGCGGGAAGTTGTAGTGGTGCATGTAGCGCTTGCGCGTCACCGGGGACAGCGAGTCGATCTGCTGTTCCATCTTGAGCATGTTCAGCGTGGTGACACCCAGGATCTGGGTCTCGCCGCGCTCGAAGATGGCCGAACCGTGGACGCGGGGCAGGACCTCGACCTCGGCGGTGAGCTTGCGGATGTCTGAAAGGCCACGGCCGTCGATACGGACCTGGTCCTTGAGGATGCGCTGGCGCACGACGGCCTTGGTGACCGAGCGGAAGGCTGCGGAGAGCTCCTTCTCGCGCCCCTCGAAGGAACCGGCGAGGGACTCGAGGACCTCGGCCTTGAGGGCGTCGGAGGCGGTGTTGCGCTCCTGCTTGTCGGCGATCTGGAAGACCTCGGCGAGCTTCTGCGCGGCGGCCGACTCGACGGCGGCGTAGACGTCGTCCTGGTAGTCGAGGAACACGGGGAACTCGACGGTCGGCTTGGCCGCACGTGAGGCCAGGTCCGACTGCGCTTCGCACAGGGCGCGGATGAACGGCTTTGCCGCTTCAAGGCCCTCGGCGACGATCTCCTCGGTCGGTGCCGTGGCGCCGTTTTCCTTGATCAGGTTCCAGGAGTTGTCGGTCGCTTCGGCCTCGACCATCATGATGGCGACGTCGTCACCGACGACGCGGCCGGCGACGACCATGTCGAAGACGGAGTTCTCGAGCTCCGAGTGCTTCGGGAAGGCGATCCACTGGTCGCTTCCGCTGCCGTCGGAGACGAGCGCAACGCGGACGCCGCCGATCGGGCCGGAGAAGGGAAGTCCGGAGAGCTGGGTGGACATCGAGGCCGCGTTGATGGCGACGACGTCGTAGCGGACGTCGGGGTTGATCGCCAGCACGGTGACGACGATCTGGACCTCGTTGCGCAGGCCCTTGACGAAGGCCGGACGCAGCGGGCGGTCCATCAGGCGGCAGGCGAGGATCGCCTCGGTGGAGGGGCGGCCCTCGCGGCGGAAGAATGAGCCCGGGATGCGCCCGGCGGCGTACATGCGCTCTTCGACGTCGACCGTCAGCGGGAAGAAGTCGAAGCCTTCGCGGGTGGAGCTTCCGGCGGTCGTTGCCGAGAGCAGTGCGGTGTCTTCGTCGATGTAGACCATCGCTGCGCCGGCGGCCTGCTGGGCGAGCCTGCCGGTTTCGAAGCGGACGGTGCGTGTTCCGAAGCGGCCATTGTCGATGACGGCTTCAGCAAATTGGATCTCGGGACCCTCCATAGAGAGTCACCTCCGTTTCTTTGTGGTGGGGGCGGTCGGCACCATTGTCGGGCGGCCCCTCGTGGGCCGCCTGTGCACCCGGTCTTCGATCGAGACCCACGGGACGGCGGCCTCTGCGGCCCGCCTCCCGGAGATCACTACCGAGGACCGCGAATGCGCGGTGCCTGCTGGCTCCAGATGTTTATCTAGCGGTGGTGCACCCGGAGGAACCGGGGATAAGCGGAAGGCGGCTCCGTCTCCCGGGGAGATGGCGCCGCCTTCCATCCAACCTATCGGCGCAGGCCGAGGCGCTCGATGAGCGTCCGGTAACGCGTGATGTCGGTGTCGCGCAGGTAGTCCAGCAGGCGCCGGCGGCGTCCGACCAGAAGAAGCAGGCCACGACGGGTGTGGTGGTCATGCTTGTGCATCTTCAGGTGTTCGGTCAGGTCAAGGATGCGGCGGGAAAGCATCGCGATCTGCACCTCGGGGGAACCGGTGTCCCCCTCGGAGGTGGCGTACTCTTTGATGATTTCCTGCTTGATAGCGGCGTCAAGGGCCACGTGTAACTCCTAGAGTTGTACCGTGAATAAGAGGTTTCGGCCGGGCACCGGCCCTCCGCCGAAGCGGCGGTACCCATACCTGACACACAAAAATCCAGCCACCACGGACTGCAGCCGGATCTCAGCCTCCAGTTTAGCCGCTGGCCTGCAGATCTGTCGAAAGCACCTGCCGCGAGCGGTCCACGTCGAGGCACATCTGCTCGGCCAGCGCCTCGGGTCCGGTGTAGGTGATCTGGCCCCGCAGCCGCTGGACGAACTCGACGACAATCCTCTGCCCGTACAGGTTGAAGGCCGAGATCTCCTCCTCCGGACGGTCGATGACGTGCGCCTCGACCTGCCGGGTGACGCCTTCGAAGGTCGGGTTCGATCCGACGGAGATCGCGGCGGGCCACCGGGTCCCCGATCCGTCGACGAGCCAGCCGGCATAGATGCCGTCGGCCGGGACGTAGCCCTCGGCGTCGTCGGCGAGGTTGGCCGTCGGGAAGCCCATCTCCCTCCCCCGTTTCGCCCCGTGCACGACCTCGCCGCGCATCCGGTGCGGGCGTCCGAGGATCCGGGCCGCGGTTTCCACGTCGCCGGCGTCAAGCGATTCCCGCACCCAGGTTGAGGAGCAGCGGCGCGTCGCCTCGCCCTGGCCGGTCGCCAGGGGCACGCTCGCCGCGAAGTCGTCGATGGCGAGGACCTCGAAGCCGAACCGGTGGCCCAGGGCTCGCATCGTCTCAAGGTCGCCGCTGTTGCCGCGCCCAAACCGCACGTCGTGTCCGATGACGACGGCGCAGGCGTGGAGCGCGTTCACGAGGACCTTCTCGACGAACTCCTCGGGGGTGTAGGAGGCGAGGTCGAGGGTGTAGTGCATCATCAGGACGCCGTCGATGCCGGTCTCGGCCAGCGTGTGCACCCGGTCCTCGAGCCCCATGATCAGCGCCGGTGCGCTGTCCGGGCGGTGGACCTGGGCGGGGTGCGGGTCGAAGGAGATCGCGACGGCCGCGGCGTCACGCTTCCGCGCCGCCTCAACCAGGTGCTCCAGCACGCGCTGGTGGCCCCGGTGGACACCGTCAAAGTTGCCGAGCGTGAGGACCGACGGGCCGAAATCGTGGGGCACATCGGCAAGGTCTCTCCAGTAGAACACGCATCTCCTTCGCCGTTGCGGCTTTCCGCGGCGCGGGCCGGAGCGTCCGGTTCCCTGCAGCGCCACTGTCCATTATTGCCGATAACGCGCTCCGCCATTTCACGTTTGCCGCAGAAAAGCTTCGCAAAAGCCGCGGGAAAGCTTTGCAGAAGCCGCGGGAAGGATTCGGCGAAAGTGCCTCCCCGGGCATCAGCTGCGGGAGCTGAAGTCCTTCCGCAGCTGGGTGGTCTTGGTGATGTACTTGTGCCACACCAGCAGGGCGGCCGGGAAGGCGAGCTCAACGACCATGAGGATGATCAGCAGGTAGTGGGGGGTTCCCGAGAACGCCCAGGACAGCACCCTGCCGATGCCTCCGGCGAAGACCATGAGGCAGACCAGCCAGAGCATGTTGGCCCACTGGAACTTCACGGCGATGGTGACGAAGGCCGCCCCCACGCCGACCATCATGGCGGAGAAGAAACGGAACTGGTTCTCGAGGGTCGGGTTGACGGGCCGGGCGTCGGTGTCGGGAAGGCCGGCGGTGCCGAGGATCAGGTAGTAGGCACCGAACCCGGCAAGGATCAGGCCGACGAGGACGACGACGGTGCGGAACATGCTCCAGTCGCTGCCCCCGATCCCCTCCCGGGGCTTCGCGCCCTCCTTGGCCTTGGTCCGGTCCCTGGTGGTCCCGCCCCTGGTGGTCCCGTCCTTGGTGGTCCCTTCGTTGGCTGGACCGGCTTCGGTGGGGGACGGCGCAGGCGTGGAGGGCGGTCGAGTGGAGGGTGGGGTTCCGGCCGGGCCGCTGCCGGTTCCGCCGCTGACCGGACCACTGCCGGTCGGCTCAGTGCTGGATGCTGAAGCCGCCGAGCCCGGGGTGTTGGTCCCCGGCCGGCCGTGCGGGTCCGGGATGTTCGTGCTCATGGCGCTTCCTCGCTGTCCTTGCTGCTCCTGCCGCAATACTCTCACGCACCACAGGGACCGGAAAGGGCGATCTTGGAGGTGCCCGGCGGATCGGGCCGTGGCACGCGGACCCGGGCCGCTGCCGGGCGGAGGGCGGTACCGCCTAGGTCAATACACCTAGGCGGGCAGGGGTGCCGCGGGCCGGTTGCGGTACAGCCAGGCCAGGCCGAGGACCGGAAGGATCAGGGGGACGTAGCCGTAGCCCTGGCCGAAGGCGGACCACACCGTGTCGGCGGGGAAGGCCTGCGGATCGAGGAGGCTGAAGCTGCCCACGGCCAGGACGCCGATGAGTTCGACGCCGACGGCGGCGACGGAGATTCGAAACCAGCGGGCGCCGGGCCGGGCCAGTGAGACGGTCGCGAGGACGTAGACGGCGGCCGCTAAGGCGGTCAGCAGGTAGGCCAGCGGTGCCTCGGAGAACTTGGTGGCGATCTGGAAGGCGGCCCGTGCGGAGGCGGCCAGGGCGAAGATGCCGTAGACGGCAATCAGCAGCCGGCCCGGGCCGTGCGTCCGCCGGGCCTCCCCTCCCCCACCGGAACCGCCGGCGGGGCTGGCCCCGCCGGCGGAGGGCGTACCTGCGTTGCCGGGGCCGCCGCCGTCGCTTCCGGTGTGCTTCACAGTCCTGCCACTCCGTCCCAGATCTGCTCCATTCGAACCAGCATGACAAACACGGCGAGCCCGGCGGCGGCCAGCACCAGATTGCTCCAGCGGCTCCGCTCGAGGATGGCCCACCAGAAGGCGCCCACCGGCAGGACAAGGGCGGTCAGGAGGTAGCCCCAAAACTCCCAGGCCTCGCCCAGCACCGGCTCTCCCCCGGCCTGCCGTACTCCGGCGGCCACGGCATAGACGAGCAGGAACAGCTCGACGGCGGCCACGGAGAGGATGGTGATGTCGTTCGGGGGCTGGCGCAGCAGCGCGGCCCCGATGCACAGCAGGGCGGAGACGACGCCGATCACCGAGCCCGCCAGGAGGAATCCGTCCATCACGCCGGACCGTTTCCGGGCGCGAAGACCAGCAGGGCCCGGGCGTCCTGGCCGCGGTTCTCGAGCAGGGCTACGAGAGTGCCGGCGGGCGAGTAGGCGGCCACGGGCCCGGCCTCCTGCCCGGCGGGGATCTTCCGGCCGTGGGAGACGTCGTCGGCCTCGGCGGCGCTGAGCTCCCGCACCGGGAACAGGGCGCGCCCGGCGTCGTCGAGCTCAAGCAGCGTCAGCTTCTCGGCAAGCTGGTCAAGGGTGGAGGCCCCCTCGATGGTGTAGGGGCCGACCCGGGTACGCCGCAGCGCGGTGAGATGCCCGCCCACCCCCAGGGCCGTCCCAAGATCCCGGGCGAGGGCGCGGATGTAGGTGCCGGAGCTGCACTCGACGGTGACGTCGACGTCCTGCTGCCGCCCGCCGTTGACGCGGCGGATGTCGTGGACCTCGAACCGGGAGACCGTGACGGACCGGGCCTCAAGCTGGACGTCCTCCCCGGAGCGCACCCGGGCGTAGGCCCGCTGGCCCTTGACCTTGATGGCGCTGACGCTGCTGGGCACCTGGGAGATCGTCCCGGTGAGGGCGCGCACGCCTGCGGAGATGTCCTCGGGGGTGATGGCGGCCGCGATGCTGCCCCCGGTGATCTCGCCCTCGGCGTCGTCGGTGATCGTTGACTGGCCCAGCCGGATGGTGGCGGTGTAGGTCTTGTCGGTGCCCACGATGTAGGTGAGCAGCCGGGTGGCGCGGTTGACGCCGATCACCAGGACGCCGGTGGCCATCGGGTCGAGGGTGCCGGCGTGGCCGACCTTGCGGGTGCCCGCCAGCCGGCGCATGCGTCCAACGACGTCATGGCTGGTCCAGCCCTGGGGCTTGTCCACGATTATCAGCCCTGAGTGGACCTGCCCGGAATTCACGCCTCCCAGTATAGGGCGAAGCCCGGGGCGCTCCCCGCCGGCCGGTGCCGCCCGCGCGGCGCAGCGCAGGCGATAGCATTCCCCTATGCTTCCCGCCGCCCACGCCCGCCGCGTTCCGGTCAACCAGATCCGCGAGATCACCCAGGCTGCATGGGCCACCCCGCACTCCATCGTGCTCAGCATCGGCGAGCCCGGGTTTCCGGTCGCCCGGCACGTCCTTGAGGCGTCGATGGCGGCCCTGGACCGCGACGAGACGAACTACACGCCC
The DNA here is from genome assembly GCF_902805515.1 of uncultured Arthrobacter sp. Classification (GTDB taxonomy): domain Bacteria; phylum Actinomycetota; class Actinomycetes; order Actinomycetales; family Micrococcaceae; genus Arthrobacter_D. The sequence goes on from NZ_CADCTE010000202.1 coordinate 17,011, forward strand.
AACGCGGGCATCGCACCGCTGCGGGAGGCCTTCGCCGCCCGGTTCCTCGGGCACAACGGCGTGGCCGTGGATCCCTCGCAGGTCTACGTGACCGCCGGCGCCCAGCAGGGGCTGCACCTGGCGATGAGCACCCTCCTCGGGCCCGGGGACGAGGTGCTCGTCCCCAACCCCGGCTACCCCACCTACCCGATGACGGCCGGGCTGGTGCACGCCGTCGCCGTCCCCTACCCGCTGCTGCCGGACAACGGCTTCCAGCCGCGCATCGAGGACCTCGAGGCGCTGGTGACCCCGCGTACCCGGATGCTCGTCCTCAACTCGCCGTCGAACCCGCTCGGCGCCGTGTTCGACGCCGATCTGACCCGGCGGCTGGTCGACCTCGCGCGGCGCCGGGACCTGTGGATCCTCTCCGATGAGTGCTACGAGGCGTTCACCTTCGACGTCGAGCATGTGAGTCCGGCACGCTTCGACGCCGGCGGCCCCGAGGCCCCCGCCGAGGCCGGCAGCCCGAGGGTCTTCACCTCCCTGACCCTGTCGAAGACCTACGGCCTGACGGGGCTGCGGATCGGCGCGCTCATCACGCCGCCCGGCATGGAGCCGCTGCTGAACAACATCATGGAAGCCACCGTCTCCTGCGTCTCAGCGCCGTCCCAGTACGGCGCACTCGCGGCGCTGACCGGGCCGCAGGACTACGTGGCCGACGCCCTGGCGCACTACCGGAAGAACCGGGACGCGGCCACGGCGGTGCTCCGGGAGCTCAATATCCCGTACCTGCCGGCGCAGGGGGCGTTCTACCTGTGGGCCGATGTTTCCCACGCCTCCGGCGGCGATGTCCGGGCGTGGGTCGCTTCGCTGCTGGAGACCCGCGGGGTGGCGCTGGCGCCGGGAACGGCGTTCGGTTCCGGGGGTGAGGGCTGGGTCCGGATTGCCCTGTGCACCGGGACCGACGCGCTGGTCGAGGGCCTGGGACGCCTCCCGCGCAGAAGAAGCAGCTGACCAGCGGTCAACTGCTTCTTCTGCGTGCCCGGAGGCGGCACCGGAGCTGCCGGACGTCCCGGCCCTCAATCAGTGCGGAGCCCTAGAGCCCGCGCGGAGCCTCGGTCGACTCCTCGTCGCGCTCCTCGGCGGTGCGGTACGGGTCGGCGTCGCCAGCGAATTCGGCGCCCTGGGCGATGGCTGCCACCTCGGCGTCGCGTTCGCGGGCCTTCCGGAGGAGCTCCTCGAGATGGCCGGCGTTCACCGGAATCTCGTCGGGAACGAACTCGAGCGTCGGCGTGAGCCGGGCCGTGATGTTCTTGCCGACTTCGGCGCGCAGGATGCCGCGGGCGGATTCGAGGGCCGCCCGGGTGGCCTGCTGCTCGTCCTCGTCACCGAGCACGGTGTAGTAGAGGGTGGCGTGCTGGAGGTCGTTGGTGACGCGTGCATCGGTCAGGGTCACCGCTTCGAGCCGTGGATCCTTGACCCTGCGGCGGAGAGCCTCGGCGACAATCACCTTGATCCGCTGTGCGAGCCGCGCAGCGCGTGCCGGATCTGCCATTACTCTTCCTCCTGTTGCTCTGGTCTGCTGAAACGTTGAGCCGGCCGCAGCACGGCCGGCGGACAGCACAGGCGCCCCGGATCCCGGAGCGCCTGCGCTGTGCTACCTGCTAGACGCGGGGCTTCTCCCGCATTTCGAAGGTCTCGATGGTGTCGCCTTCCTTGATGTCGTTGAAGGACCCAAGGCCGATACCGCACTCGAAGTCCGTCCGGACCTCGGTGACGTCGTCCTTGAACCGCTTGAGCGAGTCGACGGTGAGGCCCTCGCCGATAACCTTGCCCTCGCGCAGGACGCGGGCCTTGGTGTTGCGGCGGATGATCCCCGAGCGGACGATCGAGCCTGCGATGTTTCCGAACTTCGAGGAACGGAAGACTTCGCGGACTTCGGCGGTGCCGAGCTGGACCTCCTCGTACTCCGGCTTGAGCATGCCCTTGAGGGCGAGCTCGATGTCATCAATGGCTGCATAGATGACGGAGTAGAAGCGCATGTCCACGCCTTCACGCTCGGCCAGGTCGGCCACGCGCTCGGCGGGCTTGACGTTGAAGCCGATGATGATCGCGTTGTCCACGGTCGCCAGGTTGACGTCGTTCTGCGTGATGGCGCCGACGCCGCGGTGGATGACGCGCAGCTGCACGCCTTCGCCGACGTCGATCTTGAGGAGCGAATCCTCGAGCGCCTCAACGGCACCGGAGACGTCGCCCTTGAGGATGAGGTTGAGGGTGTCAACCTTGCCCTCGGCCACGGCCTGGTCGAAGTCCTCGAGGCTGATGCGCTTGCGGCGCTTCGCCAGGGCGGCGTTGCGGTCAGCGGTCTCACGCTTCTCGGCGATCTGGCGGGCGGTGCGCTCGTCGTCGGTGACGAAGAACGTGTCGCCTGCCCTCGGCACTGTGGAAAGACCGAGCACCTGGACGGGCCGCGACGGTCCGGCCGTGGTGACCACATCGCCGTTCTCGTTGAACATGGCACGGACGCGTCCGTGGGCCGTTCCGGCGACGATGGTGTCTCCGACGCGCAGCGTTCCCGACTGGACGAGCACGGTCGCAACGGCGCCGCGGCCCTTGTCGAGGTTTGCCTCGATGGCGATGCCGCGGGCGTCCTTGTTCGGGTTGGCCCGCATGTCGAGCGCCGCGTCGGCGGTCAGCAGGACCGCTTCGAGCAGCTCGTCGATGCCGTCGCCCTTGAGCGCGGAGACGTGGACGAACATGGTGTCGCCGCCGTACTCCTCGGGAACCAGTCCGTACTCGGTGAGCTGACCCTTGACCTTGTCGGGGTTCGCGCCTTCCTTGTCCATCTTGTTCACTGCCACAACGATCGGCACATTGGCTGCCTGTGCGTGGTTCAGTGCCTCAACGGTCTGGGGCATGACGCCGTCGTCCGCTGCGACAACGAGAACGGCGATGTCGGTGACGCTGGCACCACGGGCACGCATGGCCGTGAAGGCCTCGTGACCGGGGGTGTCAATGAAGGTGATGGCCCGCTCTGAATCCTCGAGCACGTGCTGGATCTGGTAGGCACCGATGTGCTGGGTGATGCCGCCGTGCTCGCCTTCGACGACCTTGGTGTTACGGACGGCGTCGAGAAGACGCGTCTTACCGTGGTCGACGTGGCCCATGACCGTGACAACCGGAGGACGGGCCTCAAGCTGCTCGTCGCCTTCTGCCTCAAGCTCGGCATCGAAATCGATGTCGAAGCTGCTGAGCAGCTCGCGCTCTTCGTCCTCGGGGGACACGACCTGGATCAGGTAGCCCAGCTCGGTGCCGAGCACCTGGAAGGTGTCCTCGTCGAGCGACTGCGTTGCCGTTGCCATCTCGCCGAGGTGGAACAGCACGGTGACCAGTGCTGCCGGGTTCGCCTCGATCTTGTCGGCGAAGTCGGTGATTGATGAGCCGCGGCGGAGACGGACGATCGTGCTGCCGTCGCCGCGGGGTACGCTGACGCCGCCAAGCGACGGAGCCGACATCTGCTCGAGTTCCTGCCGCTTCGCACGCTTCGACTTGCGCTGCTTGCCGCGGCCTGCTCCGCCCTTGCCGAAGGCACCGGCAGTGCCGCCGCGTCCGCGGCCGCCCTTGCCGAAGCCGCCGCCTGCGGGAGCCCCGCTGGGGCTTGCCGGCGCTCCGCCGGGTCCACGGCGCGGTCCTGCACCGGCTGCTCCGGGTGCGCCGCGGCCTGGTGCTGCGGGACGCTCGGTGCGGTTGGGCATCATCCCCGGCGTGGGGCGTGAGCCGCCAGCGCCTGCGGGACGGGGTGCTCCCGGACGCGGAGCGCCCGGACGCGGTCCACCAGCGCCTGCTGCGGGACGGGGTCCGCCGGCGCCTGCCGCCGGACGTGGTCCGCCGGCTCCTGCTGCCGGACGGGCACCGCGCTCGTCCTCACGGCGTCCGCCCGGACGGGGCATTCCCTGTGAGGGAGCGAAAGGGTTGTTGCCCGGACGCGGTCCGCCGCCGGGGCGGTCCGCCGAACGGTCGGAAGGGCGCTCGCCGTCGGTGCGGCGGGAGCCCATGCCCTGTGAAGGGGCGAAGGGGTTGTTCACGGGACGGGGCC
>NZ_CADCTE010000203.1 GCF_902805515.1 uncultured Arthrobacter sp.
TTGGCACACTATTGAGTTCTCAAACAACAGGCACTACCGGCACCAAAAACCCTGCAAAACCAGGACCCCATCGCTCCGGAGCAACTTCACAAGCTTACCCGCACCAGCCCATCCCCGCAAATCCGCTCCCCCGCACCACCACCGGACAAACCGGCACCAGCACAACAGAACCAACCCGCAACAACAGACACCAAACCAAGACCACCCCCGACCCGTGCACAGCACACACCAGGAAAGCCTCAGAAATTTGTGTGGGTTTCGCCGCCCTCACCGGGGCAACTCCATAACTATACGACCCCTCCACCCCAAACACAAATCCCCCTCCCCACCCCCACCACACCCACCAAAACCGGGGGCGTGGTGGGGGTGGAAGCGGCCTCCAGACTCTCTGTCAGACGGGCACCAGGGCCGGTGCAGCCGCGGGCGGCCTGCCTGCACCTTCCCGGATTCCTCGACAGCAACGCCGTGCCGCGGTATGCATGTCGGATGGCGATACTCGGATTTCATGCGTCCCACGAACAGATCAGCCCATCGCGCCTGCTGGAGGACGTGGTGCTGGCCGAGCAGGCCGGCTTCGATGCGGCGATGTGCTCGGACCATATAGAACCGTGGTCGGAGCGGCAGGGCCATGCGGGGTTCGCCTGGTCCTGGCTGGGCTCGGCCCTTGCCCGGACCGACCTCCGTTTCGGCGTGGTGACTGCTCCCGGGCAGCGGTACCACCCGGCGATCCTCGCCCATGCCTCGGCGACACTCGCGGACATGTATCCCGGCCGGCTCTGGGTCGCCTTGGGCAGCGGCGAAAACATGAACGAGCACGTCACCGGCGAGGCCTGGCCGCCCAAGGACGTCCGGCAGCGGCGTCTCGAGGAATGCGTGTCGGTCATCCGCCGGCTGCACAGCGGCGAGGAGGTCACCCATCGGGGTCTGGTCACCGTCGAGCGGGCGCGGATCTGGGATGCACCGGCCACACCGCCGCCGTTGATCGCCCCTGCCGTCACCGTTGATACCGCACGGCGTTCCGCGGTCTGGGCCGACGGGCTGGTGACGATCAACCAGCCGCATGAACACCTGCGCAAAATGCTGGCGGCGTACCGGGACGCGGGAGGCACAGGCACGGCAACCCTGCAGGTGCACCTTTCCTGGGCGCCCACCGAATCGGAGGCCATTGGCATCGCCATGGACCAGTGGAAGAACAACACCTTCGCCCCACCGATACCGTGGGACCTTCCAACCGCCGACTATTTCGACGCCGTAGGCCGCGACGTGGGTGAGGAGGCGGTGCGCACGTCCGTCAATGTGTCGGCCAGCACCGGTGAACACGCTCAGTGGCTGCAGGAGTACCTGGAGCTTGGCTTCGACGAAATCTACCTCCACTTCGTGGGCCAGGACCAGCAGCCCTTCATCGACGCTTTCGCCGCCAAGGTGCTGCCCGAGCTTCGCTGAGCGGGAGGTCAACGCGCCCACCGCTGGATACCGCCGTCGCAGTAGGAGAGGGAAGAATGAAGACCACGGAGACATCGGATCTTTGGTGGAAGAACGCCGTGGTGTACTGCCTCGACGTCGAAACCTTCTACGACTCGAACGGCGACGGCTTTGGTGATTTCGCCGGCCTTGCGGAGCGGGTGCCCTATCTGGCTGACCTCGGCGTGACCTGTATCTGGCTGATGCCGTTCTATCCCACCCCGGACCGCGACGACGGCTACGACATCACCGATTTCTTTGGAGTGGACAGCCGGCTCGGGACGCACGGCGACGTCGTCGAGTTCCTTCGGACGGCCAAGGATCAGGGCATCCGAGTCATAGCGGACCTCGTGGTCAATCACACCTCCGATCAGCATCCCTGGTTCCGGTCCGCCGTGGAGTCGAGGGACAGCCCTTTCCGCGACTTTTACGTTTGGCGCTCCGATGCCCCGCCGGACACCTCGGCCGAGGTCACCTTCCCTGACCAGGAGGATTCCATCTGGACCCGGTCCGAGCCGACGGGTGATTGGTACCAGCACCGCTTCTATCGGCATCAGCCGGACCTGAATGTCGCTAATCCGCGGGTCCGCGACGAGATCGCCAAGGCGGCAGGCTTCTGGCTCCAGCTGGGCATGAATGGGTTCCGGGTCGACGCCGTGCCCTTCTTCCTCGAGCTGACCGGGGCGCAGTCGGAGGAGCTGCCGGAGCCGCATGAGTTCCTCAAGGACCTTCGGCGCTTCCTCGGCCGCCGGAGCCCCGGTGCGATCCTTCTGGGTGAAGTGAACCTTCCCTACGAGGCCCAGCTGCGGTTCCTCGGCGGAGAGGCCGCCGACGAGCTCACAATGCTTTTCGATTTCATTGGAATGCAGAACCTCTACCTCGCCCTGGCGCGCCAGGAGGCCGCCCCGCTGGCCGCCGCACTCCTGGGCCGTCCGGAGACGAATCCCGACAGCCAGTGGGCGACCTTTCTGCGCAACCATGACGAGCTGACCCTCGACAAGCTCACCGAATCGCAGCGGCAGGAAGTGTTTGCTGCCTTCGGCCCGGAGGAGACCATGCAGGTTTACGGACGTGGACTCAAGCGGCGCCTGCCACCGATGCTCGGTGGCGACCCGCGCCGTATCCGGATGGTGTACTCCCTGCTCTTTTCACTTCCCGGAACACCCGTCCTGTTCTACGGCGAAGAAATTGGCATGGGCGAGGACCTCGCCGCGGAGGGGAGGCTGGCCGTCCGCACCCCGATGCAGTGGACCGACGGGAAGAACGGTGGGTTCTCGAGCGCTGAGGAGGACAACCTCGTTGCCCGCCCTGTCCAGGGCGAATATGGCCCGGATGCCGTCAACGCCGCCGGGGCCCGGCAAAATCCGGAGTCGCTCCTTCACTTCCTGGCTGGACTAATCCGCCGCTACCGGCAGTGCCCGGAACTTGGCTGGGGAAGCTTTGAGGTCCTGTCGCAGGCCAATCCTTCGATCCTGGCCCACCGCTGCACCTGGGAAGCCTCGAGCATGGTCCTCGTCCACAATTTCGCTCCGTCAGCGGTTTCCGTGACGCTGGACGTCACCAGTTCCCGGCACAGCGCCAGTGACCTCGACGGAAAGACCCTGCTCGATCTGCTCGGCGGGACTGGACCGCGGATTTCACGAAAGGGAACAGTTAACCTCGACCTTGAACCATATGGCTACCGGTGGCTGCGGATCCCCGACCCCGACGACCATCGACTTCCCTGAGGCGTTCGCCTGCCGCGGCGGGAGGCTACGCCCGGCCCGTCAGGATCAGCTTCCAATAGACCTGAGGGAGGACCCTCCGCTCGAGCAGCCACGTCAACCGCCGTTCGCGTGCCAGATCCTTCCACCCCGGCACCGTCGGCTTTGGCCGGTACCGATCGTCGAACTCGGAGAAGACGACGGTTGAGCGTGACACGGTGAAGGGGCATGCAGAGTAGTTGTTGTACTTCTTGCCGGGTTTCCTGCCCTTGCGTGCGGCCAGAAGGTTTTTCGCCAGAACGGCCGTCTGCATCCTCAAAGCGGCGCCGGACTTCGAGTTCAGCGTTCCCGCCGCATCACCGAGGGACCATACCGAGGGGAACCGCGCGTGCCGCAGCGTCTTAGGATCCACCTCGACGAAGCCGCCGGGATCGCCGTCAGCGGGAAGGGCCGAGGTTTTCAGCCAGTCGGGCGCGGACTGGGGCGGCACCGCGTGGAGGACGTCGTAGGGAAGCCGCTCGCTGGTGCCGGCCGGAGTGTTGCGCACGACGACGCTGCGTCCCTCGGGGTCAACCTCGGCGAGTTCGCTGTCGCAGCGGAGTTCGATGCCGTACTCGGCGATCTTGCGGTTGAGCTCCTCGTCGATCAGTGGCATTCCGAAAACAGTCGGGGTCGGGACGATCAGCACGACCCGGATGTCGTCGAGCACCCCCTGCGCACGCCAGTAGTCACAGGCGAGGTACATCGGCTTCTGGGCGGCACCGGCGCAGGTGGCAGGACCGGGCGGCTGGCTGAAAACCACGGTGCCGCTGCGGAGTTGGCGCAGCAGGTCCCATGCCTTGGGTGCCAGTTCGAATTCATAGTTGGACCCGCCGAAGGGGGACGCCATCGCCTGGGCGAGGCCCGGCACGGCGTCCCAGTCCTTCTGGATCCCGGGGCACACGACGAGGTTGTCGTACTTCAGGCTCGCGCCGGAGGAAAGGGTGACGGCGCGGGCGTCCGGCTGCACGCTCGTCACCTCGCCCTGGATCCAGGCGACCCCACGGGGCATGACCTTGGACTGGGGACGGACGGCGTCGGCGGGTTTCGCCGTGCCGCCGGCAATGTGTGAGAAGAGCGGCTGATAGAGGTGGTGCGTGCGCGGTTCAACAATCGCAATGTCGCGGACACCGTAGCGCTGCAGCCGCGCTGCCAGGGAGATTCCTGCGTTCCCTCCCCCAACGACCAGCACCTCGTAGTGATCCTTCGGGCCGGAAGCCGGGCTGTCCGGAGACACCGGACTCCCTGTCCCCGGATGTGCCATACCTGAACGGCGCAGGCGGTTCGTCGAACCCACTGATACCTCTTCTTCCTCCGAGGACGCGCGCTCTCAGGGCTGGCAGTCTCGGACCGAGTGGTGGCACCAGGCGTTGGCAACCTGGCTCGACCCTACAACGGTTCACGTGCCGTCGGCAGTTCCTTTGCGGCCTTGACCTGGGTCCTTTGGGCCTCAAGCAGCGCCTCGGGGCCCCCAGCCGTCCCCGACCGGGTCGACCATGGTGTCACAACCAGTTGGAACTCGTCTTCGTAGAGAACGGTGCCCGGGTCGGTCGAGCGGACCTCCCGCCACGGGACCGCATAGCGGTCAAGGAGGGCCAGATATCCGGGGATCCGCTCCAGGAGGTGCGCGGCGGACACCTTGAACCAGGCCTGGGCCGTCGGGTTGAGGGTGCGGTCGTACACCGAAGCATCGACCAGCTGGGGGTTGATGTAGGCCGCGTCGTACCAGAGGTTCGACGCAAGCCACCAGGAATGGTCGGTCTCACTCAGGCGGCCGTCGCGGGCCAGCGCGTTGGCAAGACCGAAAATACCGGGGTGGATCCCCCGGGCATTGCGTTCGGACCCCTCATAACGCACGAAGCCGGCCTGGGGTTCTTCGGGGTGAAACGGCATACGCCGACTGTATCGGTGGTGGTGGTTAAAGGGGTGCAGGCCCCACCGGTGGTGGGGCCTGCAGCCTAAGGGTGGTCCGGCGGTGTCCTACTCTCCCACACTCTCTCGGGTGCAGTACCATCG
>NZ_CADCTE010000204.1 GCF_902805515.1 uncultured Arthrobacter sp.
ATCCGAGATCGCCGCCACCCGCAACACGCCTTTGTCGAACATGCGCTGCGCCCGGCGCGCGACCGTGGACTCCGAGCTACCCGCGACCCGCGCGACCTGGTGCCAGCTCGCCCGGCCGTCTATCTGCAGCGCCGCCGCTATACGCTGGTCCAAAGAATCCATGCCCCCATACTCGCAGTTTTCCTCCGTCAACACAATGATTTCGAGGAAATCCGTCATTTACTATTGTTTTGTGCTGGATTTTATGCGAACATCATGCTAGGGATGGGAGCGGACGAAAGGTGCAAGGAGATGAACGGCAGGATCTTTCCTCTTTTGGCATCGCTTTTTGCCTTGCTAATTATGGCATCGGCGGTTTCGGCTCAGGAGACTTCGGACGGGCCGGTGCTGCAGGAGGCGGACGTGAGGGTGACGCCCTGATGAGAAGCTCAGCCGACGTGCGGGAGGGACAACTGCTGGACGAGGTGAGCCGGGTCCTGCCCGGCGCCGTGCTGGAGAGGTTCGCGACGCTAGTGCGCGAGTCCGGCGGCGAGGACGAAAGGGAAGCTGCCTCCTTTATCCGGGAGAAGCTCGAAGAGTTCGGGGTCCCCCACACGGTGCATAACCCGACCCTCTATCTGAGCCTGCCGCGGGACGCGGGGCTGAGGGTCACGGGCGACGACAGGCAGGTCAGGGCCAAGACCCCCGCGTTCTCCGTCTCTACCGGCGGCGAGTGGGTGGCGGGCGAGATGGTCTATGTCCCGACAGGCCAGGCCACGGGCATCGGGGACATCTTCGGCGGGGCCATAGAAGGCGACGCGGCGGATCTGAGCGGCAAGATCGTGCTCACCGAGGGATTCCCGATGCCCGGCAAGGTCTCGCAGTTCTCGGGGCTCGGGGTGAGGGCGGCGGTCTTCATCAGCCCCGGTCAGAACATCCACGAGGGTATCTGCACCCCCATCTGGGGCGCCCCCGACCTGGACAACGCCGCCGACGAGCCGGAGATCCCTGTTCTCGCCGTGAACAAACCAGACGGCCGCGAGCTCGCCGGGCTCTGCGAGGCGGGATCGGTAGCCGTCGAGTTCAAGACGGACCTTGAGAAGGGCTGGTACCCTTGCCCGCTCCTCGACGTGTTTATCGCGGGAACCGAAGAGCCGGACAAGTACGTGCTCCTGCACGGGCACCTCGACTCCTGGCACGAGGGAATCGGGGACAACGCAACCGGGGACGCGGCACTCGTGGAGATGGCGCGCGTCTTTTGCGAGCACCGCGACGCCCTCAAACGGAGCGTGCGTATTGCGATCTGGCCGGGCCACTCCTACGGCAGGTACGCTGGCTCGACGTGGTTCGCCGACGAGTTCGCCCTCGACCTGGAGGAGAACTGCATAGCCCAGGTCAACTGCGACTCCCCTGGCTGCCGCTGGGCGACGTCCTACGAGCACATGATGTGGATGAGCGAGACGGACGAGTTTTGCAAGGACGTCATCCGGGACGTACTCGACCAGCCGGCGGCCGGCACGAGGCCCCTGCGAGCCGGAGACTACTCGTTCAACAACATCGGGATCTCCTCCTTCTTCATGCTCTCCTCGACAATGCCCCCGAAGCTCGTCGAAGAGAAGGGCTACTACCCGGTCGGCGGGTGCGGCGGCAACATCGAGTGGCACACAGAGGACGACCGGATGCACGTCGCCGATCTCGACGTGCTGGAGA
>NZ_CADCTE010000205.1 GCF_902805515.1 uncultured Arthrobacter sp.
ACGAGATCGGAATACTGGGGGTTTTCCGCCAAGAAGTGTTCGACGAAGCTGCACCCGGCCACGACCTTCAGGTTCCGTTCCCGGGCGTCGGCCATCGCGGAATGAATCATGTCCGTCGCGATGCCGCGGCCCTCGAATTCCTCATCGACGATGGTGTGGGTGTACTCGATGACGCCGTCTGCGAGGCGGTAGGCGGCCAGGCCCACCGGGGTCCCGTCGAGATAGGCGATGTAGCGGCTCTTCTCCGGGGTGTCGGTGACCGTGAGCTGCCCCTTGGTGCCTCCGGAACCGGTCGTCTGTTCGCCCGCTGAGGTGTCTGCCGGGTTGGCTGGTTCTGTGCCGCTGGTCATGGTGTCCCCTTCGTGAGATACCGCAAGCTTTTCACTGTGCCGGACGCTGGTCAACGCGGGCACCCCTGCGCGGTGGCCTGTTGTCGGGGAGCTGTTCTTCTTGGTTCACCGCGTCGTCGTGATGCCGTCATCCGTCGTTCCCGTTGGGCTGGGACGGTGTGCGGGTGAAAAAAACCTACAAAGAACTGTTACTTCCCGGAATTTTGATACCGGTTGTGCTGCTTTCCGGTGCCGGCCCGGCATCTGCCGCCCCGCGGCCCGCTGGCGGCGTCCTCGACCTCGATACCGTTCCCGTCCACGAGGGAGCGGACAGCGCCCAGGGCCGCAGGCCGGCCGCAAGCTCGAACCTGTCCGAGCCCGGAATGCTCCTGAAGGAACCTGCAAGCACCGAGCGCATCCTCCTGGATGAAGAAGAGCGCCCGGTCGCGCCCGGCCTGGACCTGAGATCGTTCCAGTGGCTCGACTCCGCCGGGTTCATGCGCGGAGATGTCCTGACCGCCAAGCTGGGCACCCCCGGCTTGAGCCTTGACTATGTCGACGGCGGATCGGTGACTACCCCGGGGCCCCTGGAGAATCACGTCGAGGAGGCGGGCGCGGTCGCCGGTGTTAACGGCGACTTCTTCGACATCAACAACTCCGGATCAGCACTCGGTGCGGGGCTCGGGAACAAGGGCGTTGTGAAGGGACCCAATCCGGGCTGGCCGAACGCCATCGGCGTCGACACGGACGGGCTCGCCCAAATGACCGAAATGCTCCTCGAAGGCAGCATCGTCACGCCGACGGCCACCGTGCCCCTCAAGGGACTCAACCAGAACGTCCTGGCCGTCAATGACATCGGGGCGTACACCTCCCTTTGGGGCGCCTATTCGCGCGACCGCGCCACGACGGGCGTGTCCTCGAAGATCGAGGTACTGGTGACGGATGGCGTGGTGACCGGGATTTCCCCCCAACCCGGCGACGGCGCCCTCAAGGAAAACACGATCGCCCTGGTCGGACGCGAAAACGGAGCCAAGGCACTCTCCGCGCTGAAGGTCGGGGACAAGGTCAAGGTGTCCTACGGGCTCAAGAGCTCCGCGGGTGAGATGGAGGTGGCCATCGGCGGCAGCCAGCCGCTCGTGCGCGGAGGCGAAGTGCTTCCCCAGGGCGACAAGAGCGTGCATCCCCGAACGGCGGTCGGCTTCAGCAAGGACCGCGCCACGATGTTCCTCGTGACCCTCGACGGCCGGATGGCCGACAGCCGGGGCATGTCCCTCGAAGAACTGGGAGCCTTTATGAAGGATATGGGTGCCGACATGGCGCTCAACCTCGATGGCGGAGGATCCTCAACCCTGGTGGCCCGTGAGGCCGGCGAGAGCGGGGTCGACCTGGAGAACGCGCCCTCCGACGGCTACCAGCGGTCGGTCCCCAACGGGCTGGCGCTGTTCGCCGCGGAGGGATCCGGGCGGCCGACGGGGCTCCGGGTGGTACCCGAGGCCGGCGACGCCGACGAGAACTCCCTGCGGGTCTTTCCCGGGCTGAGCCGTGAACTCGACGCGCTGGCACACGATGAAACCTTCGCGCCGGTCGATGTCGACGCGAAATACCGGTCAAACCCCGCAGCCGTCGGAGAGATCGACAAGGACGGCACCTTCACCGCTCGGCGCAGCGGGGATGTCACCGTCACTGCCGCGACGGCCGGAGCTGCCGGTGAGCTTCCCCTGGTCGTGCTTGGGGACCTGGAACGGGTGCGTCCCACCGCGGAGAAGGTGTCCCTCAAGGATGCCTCGGACGCCGGGACGTTCGGCCTGGTCGGCTATGACGCTGATGGGTTCCAGGCGCCCATCGACCCCGCCGACGTCGTACTGGAATACGACACCTCCAAGATTTCCATCGAGCCGAATGACGCAGGCGGCTTCTCGGTCAAGGCCGTAGCGGATTCCGCAGGCGTCGTCGTCACGGCCACGGTCAAGGGAGTCGTCTCCCATGTGGCCGTGTCGGTGGGGCTTGAGAGCCGGATCGCCGCGACCTTCGATGACGCGGCGGGCTGGAAATGGTCCGGAGCGCGGTCAACCGGATCACTAGCGCCAACTCAGGGAAGGGACGGCGGAACCGCACTGCAGATCAACTACGACTTCACCCAGTCGACGGCGACGCGCACCTCGAACGCGGCGCCTCCGAAGAACATCACCATTGACGGGCAGCCCCAGACCATCGGGCTGTGGGTCAAGGGCGACGGGCGGGGCCAGTGGTGGTCCTTCTCCCTCCGCGACGACAAGGGCAATTCCTACCCCCTGTACGGGCCTCACATCACCTGGACCGGCTGGAAGTATGTCGAGGTCGACGTGCCTCAAGGCATCGCCTTCCCGATGACGCTGACCCGCTTCGGCATCATCGAAACCGCGGCGACAGCGAAATACGCAGGATCGGTCGCGATCGATGACATCACCGTGAAGGTTGCACCCAGCATTCATACCCCGGGGACCGAGCAGGTCGCCGACGATGTCGTCATCACCGACGGTACTGCCCTCGACGGCGAAGACTTCACGTTCGCCGTCGTCTCCGACGCCCAGTTCACGGCATCGGACCAGTCGCTGGTGCCCGCGGCGCGGCGGACACTCCAGGAAGCACTCGCGGCCGATCCGGAGTTCATCGTCATCAACGGGGACTGGATCGACACCGCCTTCCCCGCCGACCTCGCTCTTGCCCGTAAGGTCATTGAGGAGGAACTCGGCGACAAGGTGCCCTGGTACTACGTTCCGGGCAACCACGAAATCTACGGTCCCGGTACCGTAGACCCGTTCGAGGCCGAATTCGGCCCCGGTCATCAGAGCTTCGTCCACAAGGGGACGCAGTTCGTCCTCCTCGACTCGTCGACCGGCAGGCTGCTCGGCGGCGGGTTCGACCAGTGGCAGATGCTCCGCGACTCGCTGGACACCGCACGGGACAACCCGGCGATCAACGGCGTTGTGGTGCTGACCCACATGCCGACCCGCGACCCCAGCCCAATCAAGGTCAGCCAGCTTTCCAGCGCCGTCGAAGTCGGCGTCGTCGAGGACTGGCTTTCGGAGTTCCGGCGCGACAGCGGCAAGGGTGCGGCCTACATCGGCTCCCACGTCGGATCGTTCTCCGCGAACTCCGTGGACGGCGTCCCTTACATCGTCAATGGAAACGCAGGGAAGGCCCCGTCCACGGCTCCTGCCGAGGGCGGGTTCTCCGGCTGGTCTTTGGTAGGGATCAACCCGTCGGCTGAACCGGCGCCGCTGAAGGCCCGGCATCGAGCCGCACCGGAATCGGATGCGGAGAACCCGTGGCTTGAGGTCGAGATGCGCCCGCACGTCGATAAGCTCGCCATCGACAACCCGGGGACCATGGCCGTCGGCACGTCGGCCAGTCTTGACGCCCACGTCACTCAGGGGCGGCGGACCTTCCCGGTCGACTACCCCGTGAGTGCTGACTGGGCCTCGGAGAACGTCCACATCGGACCCGTGGCGGAAGCGCCGGGCGCAAGCATTGCGGCGTACGACCCGGAGACCGACACCCTGACCGCACTGCGGGCAGGGGAGGGCACCCTCTCGATCACCGTCAACGGAGTCACCGAAACCACCCCGGTCACGGTGACCGGGTAAGTCAGTACACGCAACGGCCCCTGCTTCTTTCGAGGCAGGGGCCGTTCCCGTCAGGCGCAGCGGGTTACGGGCACAAGGGCGGGGTGCCCTGTGTTCTCTTTAGTGCGTCAGAGCCGCCGGACGCACTCCCCGGTGCCCAGCCGGGCCAGGCCGGCGCGGTCGCCGTCGGCGAAGTCGGTCACGTTGCTGTTCCGCGCGTTCATCAGCTGGTTGGGATCCTCGACGTGGTCGAGGCCGACGACGTGCCCAAGCTCGTGCATGATCACCGCCCGGACGAGGTCCGGGCCGCCCGGATAGGTGAGGATCTCCGAGAGGGCGGGAGCATCGAGCTGTACCTGACCGGTGACGTAGACGTAGGGGTTGCCCGGGGTGGTCACCGCGCTGCTGCCGCCGAGCCCGGCGGTGTCTCCCGCAAGCGCGGGGCTTTCCTCCGGCGATGACCACGTGATGAGGACCGGCGCCCATCGCTTGCCATAGGTTTCGGGCTGGAATGACTCCCGGTCTTCCGAGGGGCCCTCGGAGGTGATGCCGTCGTCAATGAACTGCAGGCCGGTCGCGGCGGAGACCTGTGCGACAGCCTCACCGATGAGCGTCTCGGAGTCGGGAGGGGCGTTGTCGGGGCGGACGACGTAGTGGATTGGGCGGCAGGGGTCGTAGGCGACAAAGTCCTGCTCATCGGTAGGGGAGGCGTGGAAGCGGTAGGCGTCCGAGGCGGCGACTGCGGGAGGCTGCCCGAGCGGTGCGTCCGCCGCCTCGACACCCCAGGGCGGCACGCTGGCACCGGGGAAGTAGGGCAGCGCCGCCGGGAGGATGTGCCGCTCGAAGACGCCGGGCCCGAAGTAGAGCCCGGCCACCAGGGCGAGGGCGAGGCCGGTGCGCAGGCCGCGGCCGAAACGCCGGCGGGGCCGCTGCCCGTGCGCCTTCGGCGGGAGGGTGCGGGAGTGCGGCGGTGCGGGCGGCCACCCGTTGGACCGGCCCTGCGAGGCGTGGAACTCCCGAAGCTGCTGATTCAGGGATTCTTCGAGGGCCCAGGCGGGCGTGCGGCCGCTGGGCGACGTCCGGTGGGGTGGTGCGCCGTCGCGCGGGGCGCTCCCCGGTGCCACGCCGTCGGGCTCGCTCTCGTGCGGATATGGCATACCGGCACCGGTCCTCAGCCGACGAGCTTTGCGTAGACGACGTAGTTGTCGTCGAACTCACCGGTCTCCGCGTCGAACCCGTCGCA
>NZ_CADCTE010000206.1 GCF_902805515.1 uncultured Arthrobacter sp.
GGAGTTCTTCATGAACTCTGCGAAGTAGTCGAGCACGCGGGCCTGGTTCACGATGAGGTGCGGGAACTCACTGATACCCGCCGGGTCATCCTCGGGCCGCGCCGTGCGGACAATACGCCCGGGATTCGCCGGGTCTGGTTTCCAGAAGGCCATCTCGGCGATCCGGTAGGCCTCCTCGGTGATCCGCTGGGCGAAGCCGAAGGCCTGGAAGGTCTCGACACTGCGTGCCTGGATCCCGTCGGCCTGGCCGATGGCGAGCCGGGCGTCACGCCGCTCCACGATCCGGGTGGTGATCCCGGGAAACTGGGACAGCTGGGCGGCAGCGATCATGCCGGCGGGGCCGGTGCCGACGATCAGCACGTCGACCTCGTCGGGAAGTTCGTCGGGTCGGTCGATGCCGGTGCCGGCCGCCGGCTGGACGCGGGGATCACCCGAGACGTATCCGTGGTGGTGGAACTGCACGGGCTTCCTCACTTCGTTGTGGTGAAAGTTCGATTATCGAACGCTTCGTTCGACTATCGTACAGCTGATGCTACTGCCGGCGCGGTGAGCGGACAAGGCCCGGTTCCCCCGGCGCCGCCGGGGCGCGGAAGGCTGGAGGGCGCCAGCTCCGGTTCCCCCGGCGCCGCCGGGGCGCGGACGGCTGGAGGAGACCGGCGCTCACGGTTCCCCTGGTGGGAGTAGCGCCCCACCGCCCTTGACGCACCCTCCGGCTGCTCCTAAACTTCGTATACGATTTCGTACATCTTGAGGAGCACGCCCTGAAACTGGTCACCGACTCCACCCTGGCCGCGGCCCGCAAGGTCATCGCCGTGCACCTGAACTATCCGAGCCGGGCCGCGCAGCGGGGACGCACCCCGGAGCAGCCTTCCTACTTCCTCAAGCCGCCGTCCTCCCTGGCGCTCAACGGATCCCCCGTCGAGCGCCCGGCCGGGTGTGAACTCCTCGGCTTCGAGGGCGAGGTCGCGCTGATCATCGGCAGGACGGCACGCCGCGTCGGCATCGACGCCGCCTGGAGCCACGTCGGCTGGGTCACCGCCGGCAACGACCTGGGCGTCTACGATCTGCGGTACGCGGACAAGGGCTCCAACCTGCGCTCCAAGGGAGGCGACGGCTTCACCCCGATCGGCCCCGGCCTCATTCCCGCGGACTCCCTCGATCCGGCCTCCCTGCGCATCCGCACCTGGCACAACGGCGCCCTGGTCCAGGACGACACCACCGCGGACCTGCTCTTTCCCTTCACACGGCTCATCGCCGACCTGTCCCAGCTGCTGACCCTTGAACCCGGTGACATCATCCTCACCGGCACCCCCGCGGGCGCCTCGGTCGCCGTGCCCGGCGACGTCGTCGAGGTCGAGGTTTCGGACGCCCGGACGGCGGACGGAAGCCCCGGGCCCACCTCCGGGCGGCTGCTCACCCGGGTCGAGCAGGGATCGGTGTCCTTCGCGGACTTCGGCGCCCTCCCCCGGGCCGATGACCTCCAGCGGGAGGAGGCGTATGGATCCCGCGAAGCCGCAGGCCTGCCGGCGCCGGAACCGGTCCTCACCCCGGCGCTGAAGGCGGCGCTTGAAAGCGTCTCCACCGCCACCCTGTCCTCCCAGCTCCGCAGGCGCGGCCTGAACAATGTCAGCATCGACGGCCTCACCTCCACCCGTCCCCAGCGGCGGGTGGTGGGGCTGGCCCGCACCCTGCGGTATGTGCCCAACCGGGAAGATCTCTTCGCCAGCCATGGCGGAGGCTACAACGCGCAGAAACGGGCGATCGACTCCGTTCACGAGGGCGAGGTCCTGGTCATGGAGGCCCGCGGGGAAAAGGGGACGGGTACCGTCGGCGACATCCTGGCCCTCCGGGCCCAGGTCCGCGGCGCCGCAGCCATCATCACCGACGGCGGGGTTCGGGATGTCTCCGCCGTGGCCGCCCTGGACATGCCCACCTACTACGCCAATCCCCATCCCGCCGTCCTCGGCCGCCGGCACATCCCGTGGGACACCGACATCACCATCGCCTGCGGCGGCGCCACGGTCCAGCCCGGCGACATCATCGTCGCGGACGCCGACGGCATCCTGGTGATCCCGCCGGTACTCGCCGCGGAACTCGCCGAGGATTCGGTCGCCCAGGAGCGCGAGGAGGCGTTTATCGCCGAGATGGTCGAACAGGGCCACAGCGTCGACGGTCTCTACCCGCTGAACGCCGCCTGGCGCACCCGGTATGACGAGTGGGCGGCGGAGCGTGGCTGAGGCAGTTCCGGGGGCGCCCGCCGGCAGCAAGTCCGAGCAGGCCTACGCGCTCATCAAGGCCCGCATCGTCGAGGGCACCTACTCCCCCGGACACCGGCTGGTGCTGGCGCGGATCGCCGGGGACCTGGGGGTGAGCGTCGTGCCGATCCGCGAGGCGATCCGCCGGCTTGAGGCCGAAGGCCTGGTGACCTTCGAGCGCAATATCGGTGCCACCGTGGCGGGAATCGATCCCACCGAATACCTCTACACGATGCAGACCCTCAGCATCATCGAGGGCGCGGCCACCGCCTTGTCCTCACCCCTGCTCGGGGCCGCTGACATCGCCCGGGCCCGGGGCGTCAACGAGCAGCTGCGCGCCTGCCTGAAGGACTTCGACCCGGTGCGCTTCACCCGGCTCAACCAGGAATTCCACAGCGTCCTGTTCGAGCACTGCCCCAACCCGCACATCCTCGACCTCGTGCACCGCGGCTGGAACCGGCTGGCCTCCCTGCGCTCCTCGACCTTCCGGTTCGTTCCCGGCCGTGCCACGGAGTCCGTCGATGAGCATGAAGCGCTGCTGAGGCTCATCGAGTCCCAGGCGGACGCCGACGCCATCGAGAAGGCCGCCCGACTCCACCGCAGTGCCACCCTTGACGCCTACCTCGCGCAGTCCTCTGCCGCCGATTCCAGTTAGGAACCTCCAATGACGACCTCCAGCAGCACAGCACTCGGCCAGCACGTCCCCGAAGGGTTGCCCGCCCATATCCAGCACTACATCGGCGGACAGTTCGTCGACTCGCTCGGCGGGCAGACCTTCGATGTGCTCGACCCGGTGTCCAACACCACCTACGCCACCGCCGCCGCCGGCCAAAAGGAGGACATCGACCGGGCCGTCGCGGCCGCCCGGAAGGCCTTCCTGGAGGGACCGTGGCCGACAATGAAGCCGCGCGAACGCGCCCGGGTCCTGAACCGGATCGCCGACGCCGTCGAGGCCCAGGAAGCGCGGCTCGCCGAACTGGAAACCTTCGACACGGGCCTGCCGATCACCCAGGCCAAGGGACAGGCGCTGCGCGCTGCGGAGAACTTCCGCTTCTTCGCCGACCTCATCGTCGCCCAGTTCGACGACGCCATGAAGGTCCCCGGATCGCAGCTGAACTATGTCAACCGCAAGCCGATTGGCGTCGCCGGGCTCATCACGCCCTGGAACACTCCCTTCATGCTCGAATCCTGGAAGCTCGCGCCCGCCCTGGCCACCGGCAACACCGTGGTCCTCAAGCCGGCCGAATTCACTCCCCTGTCGGCCTCGCTCTGGGCCCAGATCTTCCGGGACGCCGGCCTGCCCGACGGGGTGTTCAACCTCGTCAACGGTCTCGGCGAGGAGGCCGGGGACGCCCTCGTGAAACACCCGGACGTGCCGCTGATCTCCTTCACCGGCGAGACCACCACCGGGCAGACAATCTTCCGCAACGCCGCCGAGAACCTCAAGGGCCTGTCGATGGAACTCGGCGGGAAGTCCCCCTGCGTGGTCTTCGCCGACGCCGACCTCGACGCCGCCATCGACTCGGCCCTCTTCGGCGTCTTCTCCCTCAACGGCGAGCGCTGCACGGCAGGCTCCCGGATCCTCGTCGAACGCCCCGTGTACGAGGAGTTCTGCGGGAAGTTCGCCGCCCGGGCGAAGAACATCGTGGTGGGCGATCCGCACGATCCGAAGACCGAGGTCGGGGCCCTGGTCCACCCGGAGCACTTCGAGAAGGTCGCCTCCTACGTGGAGATCGGCAAGACCGAGGGCCGGCTGCTGGCCGGCGGCGGCCGCCCCGAGCACCTGCCGGAGGGTAACTACATCGCCCCGACGGTGTTCGCCGACGTGTCCCCCGGGGCGCGGATCTTCCAGGAGGAGATCTTCGGCCCGGTGGTCGCGATCACCCCGTTCGACACCGACGCCGAGGCCCTCGCCCTCGCGAACAACACCCGCTACGGGCTCGCCGCGTATATCTGGACGCAGAACCTCACCCGTGCCCACACCTTCTCGCAGAACGTGGAGGCCGGCATGGTGTGGCTCAACAGTCACAACGTCCGCGACCTGCGCACCCCCTTCGGCGGGGTCAAGGCCTCCGGGCTGGGCCATGAGGGCGGGTACCGGTCCATCGACTTCTACACCGATCAGCAGGCAGTGCACATCTCCCTGGGCACCGTCCACACCGCGAAATTCGGAAACGTCGAGGCCTCCGCGGCCAACGAAGGCTGAAACCAGCACCCACCGCACCTCCCTCACCTGCTCGAAGAAGAGAGAACCTCAATGACCGACCTCGTCCCCACCCCCACCCTCCCGGCGCCCGACATTGTCCGCTGCGCCTACATGGAGATCGTTGTCACCGACCTCGCGCGGTCGCGGGAGTTCTACGTCGGCGTCCTCGGCCTCCATGTCACCGAGGAGGACGAAAACACCATCTACCTGCGCTCCCTCGAGGAATTCATCCACCACAACCTGGTCCTGCGGCAGGGGCCCGTGGCGGCCGTGGCAGCCTTCGCCTATCGGGTGAAGTCTCCCGCCGAGGTGGACGCCGCGGAGGCCTACTATCGGGAGCTGGGCTGCCGCACCGAGCGCCGGGCCGAAGGGTTCACCAAGGGGATCGGCGATTCGGTGCGGGTCGAGGACCCCCTGGGTTTCCCGTACGAATTCTTTTACGAGACCGAGCACGTCGAACGCCTCACCCAGCGCTACGACCTCTACTCCGCCGGGGAACTGGTCCGCCTCGACCACTTCAACCAGGTCACCCCCGACGTCCCCCGCGGCCGCAGGTACCTCGAGGACCTCGGCTTCCGCGTCTCCGAGGACATCCAGGACTCCAACGGCGTCACCTACGCCGCCTGGCTGCACCGCAAGCAGACGGTCCACGACACCGCCCTGACCGGCGGCGACGGACCCCGCATGCACCACGTCGCCTTCGCCACCCACGAGAAGCACAACATCATCCAGATCTGCGACAAGATGGGCGCCCTGCGGATCAGCGACCGGATCGAACGCGGCCCCGGCCGGCACGGGGTCTCCAACGCGTTCTACCTGTACATCCTTGACCCGGACGGGCACCGGATCGAGATCTACACCCAGGACTACTACACGGGCGATCCCGACAACCCCACGGTGACCTGGGATGTGCACGACAACCAGCGCCGGGACTGGTGGGGCAACCCCGTCGTCCCCAGCTGGTACACCGAGGCCTCCCTCGTGCTCGACCTCGACGGCAATCCCCAGCCGGTCATCGCGCGCACCGACGCCTCCGAGATGGCCGTCACGGTGGGTGCCGACGGCTTCTCCTACACCCGCCAGCCCGGCGAAGAGGACAAGGGATTCAAGGTCGGCGCCCAGCTCTGACCCCGCGGCCCGCCCGGCGCGGGCGCCTCCCCTTCCTGCTGCTGAACGGAGCACCGAATGCTGAATCCCGCCACCATCGAATCGATAGCCGACGAACTGCTTGAAGCCGGACGGTCCCGCGCCCCGGTTCCCCTGCTCACCGCCCGCTACCCCGCCATGACCGTCGAGGACTCCTACGCCGTCCAGCGCCTGTGGCGGCAGCGCAGCGAGGACGCGGGCCGGAAGCTGGTGGGCCGGAAGATCGGTCTCACTTCGAGGGCGATGCAGGCCGCCACGGGCATCACCGAGCCCGACTACGGCGCGATCTTCGACGACATGGTCTTCGAATCCGGGTGCTCGGTGCAGTGGGAGCGGTACACCCGTCCCCGGGTGGAGGTGGAGCTGGCCTTCGTGCTCAAGACCGACCTCGCCGGACCGGGCTGCACGATCATCGATGTCCTGAACGCCACCGACTACGTCGTGCCCGCCCTGGAGATCCTCGATTCCCGGATCGAAATGGAGGGCCGCACCATCGTCGACACCATCGCGGACAACGCCGCCATGGGCGCCATGGTGCTCGGGGGCAATCCGGTGCGCCCGGAGGCGGTGGACCTGCGCTGGGTGGCGGCCATCCTCTACAAGAACCAGACGGTCGAGGAGACGGGTGTGGCCGCCGGCGTCCTGAATCATCCCGCCGCCGGGGTGCACTGGCTCGCCAACAAGATCGCCGCCCATGGGGAGGGCATGAGGGCCGGGGACACCATCCTCGCCGGCTCCTTCACCCGGCCGCTCTGGGTCGATCCCGGAGACACGATCCACGCCGACTACGGACCCCTGGGGAGCATCACATGCCGCTTCGAATAGCACCCGACGCCACCTTCCGGGAGGCGCTGGCCGCCGCGGACCGTCCGCTGGCCGGCATGTGGGTCTGCTCCGGCAGCCCACTGGTCGCCGAGATCTGCGCCGGGTCCGGCCTTGACTGGCTCCTGGTGGATGCCGAACACAGCCCCAACGGCCTCGAGTCCATCCTGGCCCAGCTCCAGGCCGTCAACGGGTACCCGGTCACCACCCTGGTCCGTCCACCGGTCAACGACACGGTGCTCATCAAGCAGTACCTTGACCTCGGCGTGCAGAACCTGCTCGTGCCGATGGTGAACTCCGCCGCCGAGGCCGCGGCGGCGGTGGCCGCAACCCGCTACCCGCCCTCCGGCGTGCGCGGTGTGGGCTCCGCCCTGGCCCGGGCCGCCCGGTGGAACCGGATCCCGGATTATCTGGCGCGCGCCGGCGAAACCATCAGCGTCACCGTGCAGATCGAGTCCACGGCGGCGGTCGACGCCGTCGAGGACATCCTCGCCGTGGACGGGGTCGACGCGATCTTCCTCGGCCCATCGGACCTCGCCGCGTCGATGGGGCACCTCGGGGAACAGGAACACCCTGACGTGCGCGCCGCCGTCGAGAAGTGCCTGCGCGCCGCCCGCGCTGCCGGCACGCCGGCCGGCGTCAATGCCTTCTCGCCCGACACGGCGCGGGGCTACCTCGACGCCGGTGCCTCCTTTCTCCTCGTCGGGGCCGACGTCGCCCTCCTGGCCCGCGGTTCCGAGGCCCTGGCCGCCCGGTACACCGCGGGCGGCTCCACCGGCGGCACCCCCGCCGGCTACTGAGGCCGGCGGCGGTGTTCCTCGGCACCAGCGCGCCCCGGTGCTACATTGGCTGCACGCGGCGGGTCACTGGGGACTCCCGCACGGTCAGGGGGAACCGGTGGGGACAAGGGATGCTGCGCGCGGAGCCCAGGCAGGAGGACCGCCGTCGGGACTGGTCCGCACCGAACCGCTGGTCGGAATCCTTGTCCTGACGGTGGTGACCGGCTGGGAGACCATCTGGAAGCCGGCCCCGGTGACGGCCGGCATCCTGGCCGCCATCTTCCTCGCGTTCGCGGCCCAGCTCCTCAACGCGACCCTCGACAACCTCCGCACCGCCGAGCCGGCGGGCTCCCGCCGGCCGCCGATGGCCCTCGGCGCGGCGGCTCTCCTCCTGCCCGTCCTGCTGATCCTGCTCAGCAGCTACTCCCTGATCGTGAGGGACAACCTCTTTTCCCTCACGGGGCTCGTCGTCGGCGTCCTGCTGTTCTGGGCCGGCAGGATCTCCCTTCACGCCCTGCGCCGGGCGGGAAGCCCGGACAGGGCGCCGGTCGAACGCTACCAAGGCTCACGACACACCTGACGGCCGCCCGGTGGAATGCCCTAACCGGTCTCAGGCCGGGGCGGGGACCGCCTGCCGGGTGCGCTCCGCCACCTGGAAGGCCGTGGCGACCAGGATCAGGAGAACTCCCACCGTGAGCCCGGGGAGCTCAACCGCCGGGCCCGTCAGTGCGATCCCTTCAACGGCGCCGTCCGCGAATGGCACAAGCAGCCCGAGGGAGTCCGCGACGGTGGTGGTGGCCATCGCCTCAAGCATGCCGGGGATTACCGCGGCAAGGAGCAGTGCTACCCCGCTGGCGGCCAGGGCGGACGAGACCACCTTCGCGAACGGGCGGAACCGAAGCAGGTGGCGGCTCAGCAGTGCGGCGGCGGCACAGACCGCCACAGCGGCGGCACACCGGATCACCGCCGCCACCGTCAGCATGACCAGCGCGCCGGTCGGAGGATCCTGCACGGTGATGAAGGCGGTGTCGTACCCGCCGGCAACCACAAGCGGGTTCTCCTCAGCGAACTCCGGGATGTGACCGTTGACCAGCGGCACCGACCCGGTGAATTCCCCCTGCCACAGCGAGGCCACCTGCACACCGGTGCCGATCATCACGCCCGCGGCAACCGCCAGCCCGGCCCAGAACGTGCCCCAGAGGATGCCCCGTTCGATCCGTGAAAACTTCAGCACCGCTGATTCCCCCATCGTGTTGCTCGTGACGCGCCGTGCCATGAACGGCGCGAGGAGAGTCTACGCGCCGACGAGGGCTTTCCCGGAACCTCGACCGGCCGGGGTTCCAGCCGGTCGGGGTTACCGCCGGTCGAAATTACGGCCGGTCGGATGGCGACTAGAGCGAACCGGTGGTGAAGGTCCAGCTCGAGCTGGTTGACGGGTTTCCGACCAGGTCCCGGATCCCCGTGGTGCCTCCGGCGAGCGTGATGGTGTACCGGGTGTTCGCTGCCAGGGTCACTCCGGGATTGAGGATCCACTGGTTCGTGGTGCCGTTCCGGGCGACGGTCGCCGACACCGCTGCGCCGGTCGCCGCATTCTTCAGCCGGAACGTGGTGGTCCCCGCACCCTGGACCGGCTCGCTGAAGGTGGCCGCGATGTTCGCGCCGCGCTTGACTCCGACGGCGTTGATGCCCGGGATGCGGGCGGTCACGGTGGGTGCGGGTCCCGTCGTGAAGGACCAGCCCGTGGCGGCCAGCGCGTTGCCGGCGCCGTCGAGGATGGGACCACTCGAGAGGGTGGCGGTGTACTTTCGGTCGGCGATCAGGGTCGACGTCGGGTCGAGCACTGCGGTACGGGTGGTGGCGTTGTAGGTCACCACCGCGGGAACGACCGTACCTGCGGCATCTTTCAGTACGAACGTTGAGGTGCCCACGCCGGTGACGGCCTCGCTGAGGGTGGCCGACACATTGCCCGTGCCTGCAACGCTCAGGGCATTGGCGCCGGGGGTGCGGCTGGTGACTGCGGGGGCGACGGCG
This sequence comes from uncultured Arthrobacter sp., assembly GCF_902805515.1. Taxonomy (GTDB): domain Bacteria; phylum Actinomycetota; class Actinomycetes; order Actinomycetales; family Micrococcaceae; genus Arthrobacter_D. Next base: position 9,240 of record NZ_CADCTE010000206.1, read on the forward strand.
TCGGAAATTGCGGCGCCCGACGCCGCGTGCAGCAGCCGGTTGGGCGTACCCGCCGTTGCGTCAGTTATCGCGCCGGGGGTCGCACCGCCGATGAGGGAGGCCGACACCTGGGCGGGGGTGAGCGCCGGGTTTTGGGAAAGCAGCACGGCCGCGGCCCCGGCAGCATGCGGAGCTGCCATCGAGGTGCCGGACAGGGAGGCCGTGGCCGTTGCCGAGGTGTAGTAGGCGGAGGTGATGCCGACCCCGGGCGCGTACAGGTCGACGCAGGTTCCGTGATTGGAGAAGGGGGCCTGGGCGTCCGCGCGGTCGCTTGCGGCGATGGTCAGGGCGGCCGGGACCCTCGCCGGCGAGGAGCCGCAGGCGTCCGCCTTTGAGTTCCCTGCCGCCACGACCGCCGTCACGCCGTCGTTGATGACGCCCTGCAGCGCCGCGTCAACGGTCGAGCTGATGCCCCCGCCAAGGCTGAGGTTGGCCACCGCGGCGGTGCCCGCCGGGTGGTCGGCGACGACCCAGTCAAGCCCCGCCACCACATCGGAGGTGTACCCCGATCCGGCACAGTCGAGCACCTGCACCGGGATAATGGTCGCGGACTTGGCGACGCCGTAGGTGGCCCCCGCGACGCTTCCGGCGACGTGCGTCCCGTGTCCGTTGCAGTCACCGTCGCCCGGCCCGTCCGCCACGGCGCTCCACCCGGGGGCCACGCGGGTGCCGAAGTCCCTGTGCGAACCCAGCACGCCGGTATCGATCACATAGGCGCTCACGCCAGCGCCCGTTGCGCGGGCGAGGTAGGTTCCGGACAGCGGAAGGGTCCGCTGGTCGATCCGGTCAAGGCCCCACGGGGCGGAGTACTGCGTTGCGGAAATTCGAACCGGCGCGTCGACCTCCACAGCGGCGACTCCGGCCTTCCGCTCGAGAGCGGCGGCCTGGCCCGGGGTCGCAGTCACCACGGCGGCCCGCACCGCGGCCGAGAAGGTGCGTCCGACGCCGATCCCGCGCGAGCGCAGCTCCCGCGCCTGCGCGGCGACGTCGGAGCCGGGGGCGAACCGGACAAGGTACCGGGTCGAGTCGCCGTCCCGCTCGGTGCTGGCGGAACCGGCCGGGGCGGGATCGGCCGGAGCGGCGGGCGGCGGGGGCGCCGGCAGAGCCTGGGCCGGCGCGCTCGAGGAGAACAGGACCGGGACCACCAGCGCAGCGGCCAGCACGGAACTAAGGGGGGAAGGGATACGCAAGGGGTCTCCAGAGGGTACCGGTAGGCAGGGCGGGCTGTGCGGGTGTTGGGAGGCTGCTGTCCCGGCCTGCTGCCGGGACAGCGGCACCTCGAATGGCACTGTTCGGTGTCGGTCGAGGCCGGTGTCGGTCGGGGCGGGACGCGGTCCGGAACCGGCGCGGAGGTACCGGGCTGCAGGGCCACCCGTGTTCCGGACCATGCTCCGGTGGCTCTGACAATGTCTCAAATTGCTACAGGTTGCTCATCTTTCACATCTGACCCACATAAGGCTACGGAGCAGCAGACCGCCCTGTCTACTACTTTTCTCGACCACGGATTCCGGCCGAGACGTCGGGCCGGTGGCCGGCTCTCCCAGCGGCGGAACCTCCCGCACCCCCGCCTCAAGCGGGAGTGGCAGACTTGGGGAATGCTCACCTACTCCACGGACCGCCTGGCACTGCGGAACTGGACGGAGGAGGACGCCGGCTTCGTCCTGGACCTCTACTCGCGCCTCGAGGTACAGCGCTTCATCGGCCCGGTTCCACGCCTTATGGCGCACCCGGCGGAGGCGCGCGAACGCCTCGAGGCCTGGCGGCGCCGGGACGACGGGGTGCACGGGATCTGGGCGGTCGAGGTGGCGGAAGACCGGCGGCTGGCCGGGGTGCTCCTGCTCAAGCCGATTCCCCTGTCCGCCGGGGTGCCGGGTCCGGGCAACGAGACCGAAATCGGGTGGCACTTCCACCCGGACTTCTGGGGCCGGGGCTACGCAGCCGAGGCGGCTTCCACCATCCTGCAGCACGGCTTCGAGCAGGGTCTGCAGCGGGTTGTGGCGGTCACCCATCCGCTGAACCTGGCCTCGCAGGGGGTGTGCGGGAGGATCGGAATGCGGCACCTCGGGGTGTCCACGCGGTACTACGACACCGCCTGCGAACTCTTCGCTGCCTCCGCGGACGGATAAGATTGAGGCTTTCATGCCAAAGCAGTCAATGGAAAAGGACCTCATGACAAACCTCGCCAAGAGCGTTGAGCCGCTGGACATCCCGATCCCCGACGGGGCCGATGCGGAAGTGGTGGCCGCCGTGACCGGGCTCTACACGGACGGGATCATTGCCCGGAAGGGCGCCTTCTCCCGCGAGTGGGCGCAGCGGATGGCCGAAGACATCGACGTCGCCTTTCAGGAGGCCCTCTCCCGGCCCGGCGGCGCCGTCGGCCGAGGACCGAACCGCCACTACGTGGAGATCCACCCTGAGCAGATGCGGGGCTGGCTGGAGCTTGTCGACCACCCGTGGGTGCAGATGGTCTGCGAGTCCGTGCTCGGCCCGGATTACCAGTTCGTCGAGCTCGGCTTCGACATCCCCGGCGCCGGCGCCGTCAACCAGCCGTGGCACCGGGACTTCCCCATGCCGGAGGAAACCCGGGTGGGCGGGCGCCTGAACTCGCTGGCCTTCAACCTTACGGCCGTTGACACCGAGGAGGACATGGGGCCCTTCGAGGTGGCCCCCACTACCCAGTGGGATCTTCCGGAGGGGTTCGACCACGAAATGTTCCCCCCGAAGTCGGCCTACGGCCGCTACGAAGCGCTGGCGCAGCGGAAGTACCCGAAGATGGGTGACATCTCCGCACGCTCGGCGCTGACCATCCACCGGGGCACCCAGAACTTCTCACAGAAGTCACGGCCGGTCCTGGTACTCGGGGTGGACGCCCCCGGCGCAGGCAACGCAGAGCACCACGACATGGCGGTCACCCGGACGTTCTACGACTCGCTCCCCGAGCGTGTCCGGAACCACCTGAGCTGCCCGATCGTGGACGAGCTGACGCCGATCACCCAGAAGCACTCGATCGAGGGCCTCATGATGGGTGATGCCTAGGCGACGGCACGCCTGAGCCCCAACCGGCGGCGTGCCGCCCAGTCTGTTAAACACAAGCCCGGCGGGACCGCGAAGCTGCGGATCCCGCCGGGCAGCAGAAGGAAGGGTTCCTGGTGGGAACGGGACGGGAACGGGTGGAGGCCGACGCGGCCGCGCGGGGTATCGCCGTGGAATTCGTGGAGCGCACGCACGCAACCGAGCTCGGGCTCGACCGGGCAGACTTCGTGAAATCGATGCTGGTCAAGCGCCACAACGGCACCTTCCTCTTCGCGCTGGTACCCCTGGACCGGCAGATCGCCTGGCCGAAGCTTCGGGCGGTGGTGGGCGTCAACAAGCTCCTGCTCCCCGACGCCTCGGTGGCCCTTGCCGTCACCGGGTACGAACGCGGCACCATCACCCCGCTCGGCAGCGCCATGGCCTGGCCGGTGTTCGCCGACGAACGGATCGCCGGCCGGCGGATCGGGATGGGCAGCGGGGAACACGGTGTCGGGGCCGTGGTGGACGCCGATCAGCTCATCGCGGGCCTGCAGGCCACGGTCGCCGACATCTCGGCCTGAGGCGCGGCGCCCACGGAGGCGCCGGGCCCGCCCCGGCTACAGCAGGTCCAGGGCGTCGCAGCGGATGGACACCGGCTCGGTGGTGCGCCGGGCCGAGAGCACCGCGCGGCGGGTGCGGAGCGCCCCAACCGCCGCGGCGGCACCGCGGTAGCTAAAAAACAGCAGCAGCCGGCTCGCCCCGTCGCCGGCGAGGTGGCCGGAATCCCGTTCGGCGGCACGCCACGGCGGGGGCGGCGCCGGAACCGGTCCGACGGTGCGCAGGAACAGGTCCGGGTCGATTCCCTCCATAAAGGCCGCCAGCGCCTCACGGCTTCCCGTCAGTGCCGCATACCGGACCGCCGGAGGAAGGCCCAGTTCGTGGCGCAGTGCCGCTTCGCGGGCCGCCGCCCCCATCGGATCCCAGCGCACGAGGTGCCCGGCTGTCGTGTCGTCGTCGGCCGAAACGACCACGAGGCCGCCCTCGCCGGCCGGACGGGCCAGCACGGCCGCCGAGAACCAGCGCCGGAGGGTATCCTCCCCGGCCCGCATCGATTCCCTGCTGAGCATGGCCGTACCGTCGAGCAGGATAACCGCGGCGTAGCCGCCCTCGGCCACCGGCTCGGCCCCGGGGGTGGCGATGACCACCGCCGGGGTGTCCGGCACGGTGTCGACGATGTGCTCGCCGGCCGAGGAGACGACGGCGGTTCCGGGGAAGGCCCGGCCCAGCTCCTCGGCGGTACGGGTGGCGCCGACCACGGTGGCCCGGATGGCGGTGCCCCCGCAGGTGGGGCAGTGCCAGTTCGGGTCGGGGCGCCCGCACCACCGGCAGCCCAGGATGCCTCCGCGGCTCTGCTGGGCCAGCGGGCCGGTGCAGTGCCGGCAGCGGGCCGGCTGGCGGCAGGTGGCGCAGGCGGTCGCCGGGGAAAACCCGGTGCGGGCCACCTGGAGCAGCACCGGGCCCCGGGTGAGCCCGTCCTGGGCCGCCCGCCAGGCGGCCGAGGGGATCCGTGCCTGCGCGGCGAGGGGGTCGCGTTCGAGCTGGAAGGCGTCGGTGGCGTGCTGGACGCGCGGGACCCGGCGGCGGATCTCGGAGCGCTCGGCGTGGATGGACCGCGCCCACCCCGTCTCGACGAGCCGGTGCGCCTCGGTGCTGCGCGAGACCGAGGCGATCAGCGCCGCCGTCCCCTCCTGTTCGGCGCGCAGCAGCAGCACCTCGCGGGCGTGCTGGTAGGGCGCCCGCTGCTCGAAGTGGAGGTCGTCGCCGTCATCCCACAGCACCACCAGGCCCAGGTCCCGCACCGGCGCGTAGGCCGCCGACCGGGTGCCGACGGCCACCCGGGCCTGCCCGTGCAGCAGGCGCAGGAAACTGCGGTAGCGCGGTGTCGGGCCGTCCTCCGCCGTCATCCGGGCCACTGCCTCTTCGCCCAGCCGGCGCACCAGCGCCGCCTCCACGCGGGCAAGGTCGCGCTGGTCGGGAACGACGACGACGGCGCCCCGGCCGCTGGTGACCACCGCGGCCACCGCGTCGGCGATCTCCTCCGGCCACGACTGCGGTCCGTACCCGCCGACCGTCGTGAGCACCGCGCGCGGGGACTCCCCCGCCGCAAGGTGCAGCAGGAACGCCTCCCCGTGCACGTACCGGCTGTAGCTGCCCGAACCGGCGGAGCGGGCGGGAACCACCGCGGGCAGCTGCACCGGTGCCGGGGCGGGCCCGCCGTCGAACTCCTTTTCCACGCGCGCCGCCCGCGGCGGCACGGCCGCCCGCAGGACGTCGCTGACGGTCCCGGCGAACCGCGCGGCCACCGCACGGGCCAGCTCCAGGACTTCAGGGGTGAGGACCGGATGGGAGGAGACCACCTTCGCCAGGGGAAGCAGCGTGGCCTTGGCCTCCGAGGACGGGATGCGGCCGGCGATGTACCCGGTGTGCTCCCGCCCGGCGAAGCGGACCTTCACGCGGGCGCCGGGCACCGCCTCGCCATCGAGTTCCTCCGGCACGTAGTAGTCGAAGACCCGGTCGAGGTGCGGCAGCGGGGACTCAAGGATCACCTGCGCCACCGGGTTGGTCTTCGCCGCGCCGGGGCTGCCCGAGGGCAGGCGCGGCGCGCCGAAGCCATGGAGCAGTGACAGCTGCCCGCCGTCGGCGCCCGTGCTGGTGGTCATAGGGAAATTATGCCGCCGATCAGGCGTTGAAGTAGCTCCGCAGCTTGTCGACGCGGTCGGTCAGCTCCCAGTTGAACCCTTCGTCCTCGCGGCCGAAGTGCCCGTGGGCCGCGGTCTTCTGGTAGATGGGCCGCTTGAGGTCGAGGGCGTTGATGATGCCAAGCGGGCGCAGGTCGAAGATCTCCCGGATCGCCCTGCCGATCGCCAGGGGGTCGACCGTCTCGGTGCCGAAGGTCTCGACGTAGATCCCAACCGGATGAGCCATGCCGATGGCGTAGGCGACCTGGATTTCGGCCCGGCGGGCCAGTCCTGCGGCCACGACGTTCTTGGCGACCCAACGCATCGCGTAGGCCGCGGAACGGTCGACCTTCGAGGGGTCCTTGCCGCTGAAGGCTCCCCCGCCGTGGCGGGCGCTTCCGCCGTAGGTGTCAACGATGATCTTCCGGCCGGTCAGGCCGGCGTCCCCGACCGGACCTCCGATGACGAACGCGCCGCCCGGGTTGAGGATGTGCCGCACGGAGGAGGCGTCCAGGTCGGAGGTTTCGAGGACCGGGTTGATGACGTGGGTGACGAGGTCCGCACGCAGCTCGTCGAGGGAGACCTCCGCGGCGTGCTGGGAGGAGATGACGACGGAGTCGACCGAGACCGGGGTGTCGCCGTCGTACCCGATGGTGACCTGGGTCTTGCCGTCGGGCCGCAGGTAGGGAAGCGTTCCGTCCTTGCGCACGGCCGTCAGCTGCTCCGAGAGCCGGTGCGCCAGCCAGATCGGCGCGGGCATCAGCACGGGGGTTTCGTCGCTGGCGTAGCCGAACATGATGCCCTGGTCACCGGCGCCCTGGGCGTCATAGGGGTCGAGGCCTTTTCCTTCGCGCACCTCCAGCGAGTGGAAGACGCCTGAGGCGATCTCCGGGGACTGCTGGCCGATGGACACCGAGACGCCGCACCGGGCGCCGTCGAACCCGTTGGCCGAGGAGTCGTAGCCGATCCCGAGGATGGTGTTGCGCACGATCTCGGGGATCTCGACGTAGGCCTCGGTGGTGACCTCACCCGCGACGTGGACCAGTCCCGTGGTGACCAGTGTCTCCACGGCCACCCGGGCGTCAGGGTCCGCCTGGAGCATGGCATCGAGGATGGCGTCGCTGATCTGGTCGCAGATCTTGTCGGGGTGGCCCTCGGTGACCGATTCGGAGCTGAAAAGCCGCAGCGCGGCAGGATTGGGGCTGGCAGGATTCACGTGCTCACTCTACTTGGTTCGGGTTCGTAAGGTGCGGGCGGCGTAACGGGGAACCGCGCGGGTCAGGCGTCCAGCGCCGCCGTGGCGCGGGCGAGGACCGCCTCGGCGACCTCGCGTTTGCTGCCCTGGACCGGCACCGGTTCGCTGCCGTCCGCCGCCAGGATGAGCGCGGCGCTGGTGTCGGCGCCAAAGACAAGGTCCCGGCCCACGACGTTGAGGACCAGCAGGTCGCAGCCCTTGCGTTTGAGTTTCAGCTGGGCGTGCGTGAGCGGGTCGGTGTCCTGGTCCCCGGTCTCGGCGGCGAATCCCACGATCACGGCGGGGCCTCCCGAGTCGGCGCGCCGCAGCACGCTCTCGGCGAGGATGTCGGGGTTGCGCACCAGCTGGAGGACGGGCTCGGCGGCGTCGTCGGTCTTCTTGATCTTGGACTCCGCGACCTCCGCCGGGCGGAAGTCGGCGACGGCGGCCGCCATGATGAGCACGTCGGAGTCCGCGAGGGAGGCCAGTACGGCGCTGCGCAGCTCAAGGGCCGTCTCGACGCGGGTCAGGCGCACCCCGGCCGGGGCCGGCACCTCGACGGCCGCGGCGATGAGGTTGACCGACGCGCCGGCGGCCAGCGCGGCTTCGGCGAGGGCCATCCCCTGCTTGCCGGAGGACCGGTTGCCGAGGAAGCGGACCGGGTCGAGCGGCTCGCGGGTTCCGCCCGCGGTGATGGTGACGGTGCGTCCGGCCAGCGGTCCGGCGGCGGGACCGGTGCGGCTGCGGTGGAAGGCGAGGGCGGCGGCGAAGATGTCGGCCGGCTCCGGAAGGCGCCCGGGCCCGGAGTCGGACCCGGTCAGGCGCCCGGTGGCCGGCTCCATCACGTGAACGCCGCGGGAGCGCAGGAGGGCCACGTTCGCGGTGGTCGCGGGATGCCGCCACATCTCGGTGTGCATCGCCGGGGCCATAAACACCGGCCCTGAGGCCATCAGCAGCGTGCCCGTGAGCAGGTCGTTGGCCAGCCCTGCGGCGGCGCGCGCGAGGATGTCCGCGGTGGCCGGGGCAACCACGATCAGGTCGGCCTCGTGCCCGAGCCGGACGTGGTTCACCTTTTCCACGTCGTCGAAGACGCTGTTGCTCACCGTGCGGCCGGAGAGGGCCTCCCAGGTCGCGGCGCCCACGAACTTCGTGGCGTTGTCCGTCGGGATGACTGTGACTTCGTGGCCTGCCTCGGTAAAGAGGCGGAGGAGGGATGCGGCCTTGTACGCCGCGATCCCTCCTCCAACGCCGAGGACTACCCTCACGTTCGGATCCTGCCCGTCGGGGCCGTTACTCGGCCTGCTCCATGGGTGCGGCGACGAGCATTCCCTCGTCGATCTCGCGCAGGGCGATGGACAGCGGCTTCTCGTTCAGCCGGGTGTCGACCAGGGGGCCGACGTACTCGAAGAGGCCCTCGTGGAGCTGCGAGTAGTAGGCGTTGATCTGGCGGGCGCGCTTGGCACCGTAGATGACCAGCGCGTACTTCGAGTCCGATGCCTCAAGGAGCGAATCGATCGGCGGGTTGATGATGCCTTCGGGCTGTGTTGACACGGAATATCTCCAAAAATTAGCTGTTACTTGAGCTGTTACTTATTCATGGCCTGCGCTTTAGCGCTGCAGGGGGCGCAGTCCCATCAGCGAAACAAGCTCGTCAGCCGCGTGTTCGACACTGTCATTGACCACGGTGTGGTCAAACTCCGGTTCGGCGGCAAGCTCCAGTTTAGCTGTTTCCAGCCGATGCTGCTGTTCCTCGGTGCTTTCGGTGCCGCGGCCGATCAGCCGGCGGACCAATTCCTCCCACGTGGGAGGGGCAAGGAACACGAAATTCGCCTCGGGCATCGTCTCCTTGACCTGCCGGGCACCCTGCAGGTCAATCTCCAGGAGCACGCACCGGCCCTCGTCCATGGCCTCCTGCACGGTGCTGCGCAGGGTCCCGTACCGGTTGCGTCCGTGCACCACTGCCCATTCGAGCAGCTGCCCGTCGGAGACGAGGGCGTCGAACTCCTCCGGGGAGACGAAGAAGTAGTGGACCCCGTGGACCTCGCCGGGGCGCGGGGGCCGGGTGGTGGCCGACACCGACAGCCACACGTCGGGATAGTTGTCCCGGATATAGGTGGAGACGGTCCCCTTGCCCACGGCCGTAGGCCCGGCCAGTACTGTCAGCCGCGGCTTCGACACGTAGTTCCTCACTTCCTGGCGGAGCCAGGGTTTGAATCGTTCAAATGGTCAATGAGCGCTTTGCGCTGGTGGATTCCCAGCCCGCGCACACGGCGCGTGGGGGCTATGCCGACGGCGCTCATGATGGCCGCCGCCCGTACGTCGCCCACCCCCGGGAGGGCCTTGAGCAGGTCCAGGACCTTCAGCCGCCCCACGGCCTCGTCATCGGCGCTGCTCTCGATGACTTCCGCTACTGAGACTTTACCTGCTTTGAGGCTCGACTTGATTTCCGCGCGGGCCGCCCGCGCGGCGGTGGCCTTCTTCCGGGCCTGAGTTCGTTCGACGTCCGTCAAAGGCTTCAGGCTCACAAGTGCTCCCCTGCAGTAAACGGCGGCCGGCGGAGTGCCGGTCACCGCTGGTCTGGTGGATTGGGCTGGCTTTGAACCTATCGCCTCGCTCGGCCCAAAATCAATCCACTGCCGGGAGCGGATCAACTTCCCGGCGGGCGGAGCGCGCGGCCTCCCGCAGCCGTGCCGGATCCGGCCCCGCCGCGAGAACGGCCCGGCTCGAGGTCGGCAGCACCAGGGGGCGGGCGGCCCCGAAGCCCGCCTCAAGTTCGCGGGCGCCCGCGCCCTGGGCCCCCACGCCGGGGGCGAGGATGGGCCCGTTCAGCGCACCGAGGTCAAGGCCAAGGGACTTCACCGCGGTCCCGACCGTCGCGCCGATGACCAGGCCGACGGATCCGGGGACTCCGGCCGCCGACGCCGCCTGGTTTTCCGCAGCAGCGGCCCGCACGATCCTCAACGCCACCGATTCCGCGCCGCCGGTGTGCTGCACCGAGGCCCCCTCGGGGTTGGAGGTCAGGGCGAGGACGAACACGCCCCGGCCGGTGGCTTCGGCCAGGTCGAGGGCCGGTCGCAGCGATTCGAAACCGAGGTACGGGTTGAGGGTGACGGCGTCCGCGGCGAGCGGCGCGCCCTCGGCCAGCCAGGCCTGGGCGTAGGCGGTCATTGTTGAGCCGATGTCGCCCCGTTTGGCGTCGGCGATCGTCAGGACGTCCGCCTCCGCCGCCCGGGCCAGCAGCGTCTCGAGCACGGCCAGGCCCTGAGAGCCGTGCCGCTCGTACAGTGCCACCTGCGGCTTCAGGGCCGCCGCCTCGGGCCCGAGGACCTCCAGCACCGTCAGCGAGAACCGCTCAAGGCCCGCCGGGCTGTCCGGCAGGTCCCAGGCCGCCAGCAGGGCCGGGTGCGGGTCGATCCCGATGCACAGGCCGCCGCGGCGCCGCCGCGCGGCCGCGAGGCGCACCCCGAACGGCTGCCGGGGGGCCCCGGCGGGCCGGGCGGTGTCGTGTCCCGGGGCGCTAGGAGGCATGCTGGGCCTCCGTGGAGGCGCGCAGGTTCGCTGCGTGTTCCTGAAGGCTCGTCACCGACCATTCGAAGGAGCGCATGGCCTCGATCGCCTGCACGGCGGCCCCGACCTCGGGGATGGTGGTGACGACGGGAAGCCCGTAGGAGGTCGCCGCCGCCCGGATCTCGTACCCGTCGCCGCGGGCCTGCCCGCCGGAGGGGGTATTGATGATCATGTCGATGCCACCGCTGGTGATCAGGTCGACGACGGTGCCCGTGCCGTCGGCCCCTGCGCCCTCGGCGACCTTCCGCACCGTGGTGGCGCTGATGCCGTTGCGCCGGAGCACATCGGCGGTGCCGCCGGTCGAGACGATCTGGAAGCCCAGGTCGACGAGGCGCTTGACCGGCAGGATGATTGAGCGCTTGTCCCGGTTGGCCACGGAGACGAAGACCTTGCCCGAGATCGGCAGGGCCGCGTTCGCCGCGGCCTGGCTCTTGGCGAAGGCCGTGTCGAAGTACCGGTCGATGCCCATGACCTCGCCCGTGGAGCGCATCTCCGGGCCGAGCAGCGAGTCCACGACCACCCCTTCGGGAGTCCGGAACCGGCTGAAGGGCAGCACGGCTTCCTTCACCGACACCGGGGCGTCGAAGGGCAGGGACCCGCCGTCGCCCTGCTGCGGCAGCAGGCGGTGAACGCCCCGCAGCTCGGCGATG
>NZ_CADCTE010000207.1 GCF_902805515.1 uncultured Arthrobacter sp.
CCGAAGCCAAGCGCCTGCGGCCCCGGCTGTTCGCCGAGCACGCTTTGGCCCTGTCGCTCACCGGCCGGCCAAACGACGCCGAATCCCTCCTGAAAGAAGTCGATCGGGCGATCGGGACGACCGGCGAAGACCGCCGGTCTCTGCTCGGATTCGCCTCGGCCGTCCGATCTTGGTGTGCCAGTCTCCGGGGAGACGCGCCCGAAGCCCTAGATCTCGCCCGGCGAGCCCTCTCGCTCCTGCCCAAGGAAGATCTGCACCAGCGCCTCCTCGCCGCCGGCTGTATGGGCGACGCGCTCGGGACCGTCGGCGATCTGGCGTCGGCGAGCGCCGCCCTCGCAGAAGCCACCGAGATCGGACTGGCCGCGGGTCACACCTACGGGACGCTTACGGTTATGACGCTGCACGCCCGGGTGCAGGTTGAGCGGGGCCGCCTTCGCGAGGCGGACGAGACGCTCCGCCGAGCGCAACGGTTCGTGTCCGAGCGAGGCGTCGGGCTGCTGCCCGCCACCGGGGTCTTCCACATCGGGATGGGCACCCTCCTCTACGAACGCGACGACCTGGACGGGGCGGAGCGCGAACTTCGGCGAGGCATCGAGCTGGCCGAACGGACGAGAGAGGTTACCGACCTGGTGTGGGGGTACGTCGGCCTCTCGCGGACGAAGCGGGCGCGGGGGGACGAGGAGGGCGCCATGGAGGTGGCCCGCAACGCGGAGCGGGTCGCGCACGACTCCGGCGCGGACCTGCAGGTCGCCATCGCCTCGTCCTGGATGGTGCGGCTGCGCATCTCGCACGGAGACCCCGCGGAAGCCGCCGCCAACGAACGGGAGCGGGCCGCAAACGCGGGCGAAGCCCCGGACGCTGCGCGGGTGGTTAACCGGATGACCTCGGCGAGGTTGCTCCACGCCCGGGGTCGGTACGACGAGGCGCTGCGGCTGCTGGATGAGCTGCAAGAGGCGGCACAGACGGCGGGACGAACGGGCAATCTCATAGAGATCCTGGCGCTTCAAGCGCTGGCTCTGTGGGCTAGAAAAGCGAAAGAGCGGGCCGTGACAACCCTGACGCAAGCCTTCGCCCTCGCCGAACCGGAAGGCTACGTCCGCACCTTCGTGGACGAGGGGGCCGCGATGGGCGGCCTCCTCTCGGCGACGCTCGAAACCCGGCAGAGGGGCGGCGTGAGCGGGGTCTCGACAGAATACCTCGCGAAGCTCCTGGCGGCCCAGACGAACGGGAAGGCCGCGGCGAAAGCCGACGGACGGCTCCCGGAGCCCTTGAGCGGTCGGGAGCTGGAGGTGCTCGCGCTGATGGCCGCGGGCGAATCGAACGGGGAGATCGCGGCGAGGCTCTTTATCTCGACCACGACCGTCAAGACCCACGTCAACAACCTCTACCGCAAGCTGGGCACGTCCAGCCGCACGCGGGCGGTTGCCCGCGCCAAGGAGCTCGGCCTGATCTAGGTCCGAAACTCCACCCCCCGCTCCACCCTGCGGAGGATGCCTCTCCACCCTTCCCGTCATACCATCGCAAACATAATCCGACGGAAGGAGAAAACATGAGTACAACAAACCAAGACATAAACCCTGTAACACATATAGCGGTAGTCAATGGAGTTGACCCGCCCCCACGATGCTCGCCTCGAAGCATAGCCCTGGGAAGACGCGGGACACTTGGCGCGCCTCTTCGTGACGGAGGAACGCACAGAGGTCCAATACCATTGCACAACGCTCTAGGTGTCACGGGCCTGGCAGAAGATCTGCAGTTCTCTGAAGCCGCCACGCGAGTTCACTTGGGCCGCCCAAGGCGTTCGCACTTGGAAGCGGACTTGACATGCAACCGATTGGTTGCATAATATGGAGGAACATGGCGGGCAGCGACGACAAAGACCTCGATGCGACGTTTCACGCCCTGGCCGATCCGACCAGGCGCGCGATCCTGGACGAGTTGGCCAAACGGGACGGCCAGCCGTTGTTCGAGATTTGCGTTCGCCTCGTGGAGGGCCGCGGCATGAGCCTCACGAGGCAGGCGGTCTCCAAGCACCTGACGGTGCTCGAAAGCGCCGATCTCGTGGAGGTTCGTTGGGAGGGCCGCACGAAGCTGCATTCCGGCAAGCTGTCGGCGCACCTGCCCCGGCTCATCGGGTGGTTGAGCAAGCACGAGCAGGAAGGAGACGTCGAATGCGAATCGTCGTGACCAGCGTGTTCGTAGAAGATCAGGAGAAGGCTTTGAGCTTCTACACGGAAGTCTTGGGGTTCCGGAAAAAGGAGGACGTACCTGTAGGCGAATATCGTTGGCTGACGGTAGTTTCGCCGGAGGATTCGGAAGGGGTCGAACTACTACTAGAACCGAGCGACCACCCCGCCACCAAACCGTTCATGCAGGCTATCGTCGAGGACGGCATCCCGTTCACGAGCTTCGACGTCGAAGACGTGGAGGCCGAACACGCCCGCCTCGAAGGTCTCGGCGTCAAATTCACGCAACCCCCGACCGCGTTCGGCGACGTCACGACGGCTGTGTTCGACGACACGTGCGGGAACCTGATCCAGATCGCCCAGAAGTAGGGGCGCTTGCGCAGACCTCCGCCAGCCTCGCAGCACCCCAGTGTAACGGGGTTAATGTCCTAGTCTGGCCTGAGGGGTTCGAGGGATTTTGGGTGCAGAACCCCGCGTCCATCATACACATTGTCAAGAAGCCGGATCAGGATTAGCCGCATGCGCATCTAAACCCTGCAAAGGAGGCGCTATGAGGATCGAGGACGTGCCATCCGTGAAGGTACAAATGCTCATCCGCAGGCCGGTCGGCGAGGTGTTCCGGGCCTTCGTCGACCCCGCGGTCACGACCAGGTTCTGGTTCACCAAGAGCAGCGGCAAGCTGGAGCCCAGCGCGGAGGTCCGGTGGGAATGGGAGATGCACGACGTTTCCACCACGCTAAAGGTGAAAGACGTCGAGGAGAACAGCCGCATACTCATCGAGTGGGACCCCGACTCCCCCAGGGAGGTCGAGTGGCGTTTCTTCTCCGGGCAAGGCGACACGACCCTCGTCACGATCGCCGAGAGAGGGTTCAAGGGCAATGGGGACGAGATAGTGGCGCAGGCGATCGGCTCGACGGGCGGATTCACTTTTCTTCTTGCCGGGCTCAAAGCGCTGCTCGAGCACGACGTCGAGCTGAACCTCACCGGAGATGCCTTTCCCGATGGATTCGACTCCTTAGGCGAGCAGCGCAAAACAACGGTTTACAGCAGGCGTGCCGGGGAGGCACGCCGCAATGCCGATGAACCTGACCACCGACGCTCTCCTACGTTACCCAGCCGGATCTCCGGTACGCATAGAGGCGATAGTTGACTTGTAGCTGGAGGCCGTCGCACGCGTATGACAAAACAGATGGCAAGTCGAAGCCGCAGGCGATTGGGGAGGTTGCGCCCTAGTACGTCGCGTCAGTAGCCCTCGACCGGTTGGTCCACCTACTTCCCGCCGCCCCCGTAGCCTCGGAGTCTGGCCGCGAAGATTGCCGCCCATACCTGTGGACGGGTGCTCAACCACCGACTCGGCCGGCCTCTGCGCCATCTGGCGGGTCTTGTAGTTTGAGAGATTGCGCAGCAATCGCCCTAGGGTAAGTTGCGAAGGAAGGACCATGACTCAAGAGCGACGGACCTCGGTCGATCGCTACTTTGCCGATCTGCTCGCCCGGCCCGACCCCGCGCTGGACGGGGCGCCCCGGGCCAACGCCGCGGCCGGCCTGCCGCCGCAAGACGTCGCGCCGAACCGGGGCGGGCTGCTGCAGCTGCTGGCGCGGGCCGTGGGGGCGCGCTCCATACTCGAGGTCGGCACGCTGGGCGGCTACAGCACGATCTGGCTCGCCCGTGCCGTGCACGAGGGCGGGCGCCTGGTCACGCTGGAGGTCGACCCCGAGCACGCCGAGGTGGCCCGCGGCAACCTGGCGGGGGCCGGCCTCGCCGAGCGGACGGAGCCTGGTCGAACTCAATCAGCAGCGAACGGGTGAGCATGACGCGCGGCACAAAACGTAAACTGGAGGCGAGACCATGGCGGAGATGGCGGCAACAAGTCCCCAACTAGAAGCAGGTCCACCGGTGCGGGTCGGCTCCAACGGGAACGGCCGAATCGGTCGCAACTCTTTGCTTGCCGCTCTCGCTCGGTCGACCGAAAAACCCACCCGATACGTCGCGCAGCGGCTTTAGGAGGCGACGATGAGCCACGAACCCACCCCATCGCACGGCGCCGAGGTCCGACCCTTCCCGTTGGAGCCGACGCCGATCCACGTGCCTGACGAGGTGCTCACGGACCTGCAGCGACGCCTGGAGCTGACACGCTGGCCGGAAGACGTGGGCAACGAGGATTGGTACTACGGCGTGAACCGCGCCTACCTGCAAGGACTCGTCGACTACTGGCGCACCGACTTCGACTGGCGCGAGGCCGAGGCCGCGATCAACGCCTACGAGCACTACCGCGTCGAGGTCGAGGACGTGCCGGTGCACTTCATGCGCAGGCCCGGGGTCGGCGCTAACCCGACGCCTTTGATCCTCACCCACGGCTGGCCCTGGACGTTCTGGCACTGGTCGAAGGTCGTCGACCCCCTGGCCGACCCGGGCGCGTACGGCGGCGACCCGGCCGAAGCGTTCGACGTTATCGTCCCCTCGTTTCCCGGCTTCGGGTTCTCCACCCCGCTGCCGAACAGCCCGGACATGAACTTCTGGAAGGTTGCCGACCTCTGGCACACCCTCATGACCGAGACCCTCGGCTACGGCACGTACGCCGCCGCAGGCTGCGACGTGGGAGCTTTGGTCACCGGCCAGCTCGGGCACAAGTACGCCGACGAGCTCCACGCCATCCACATCGGCTCCGGCCTGAAGCTCACCTTTTTCAACGGCGACCGGGCCTGGGACCTCGGCGGCGGTCGGCCCATCCCCGGCGGCCTGCCCGGCGACATCCACGCCCGGATCGTCGCGCTGGAGAAGAGGTTCGCCGTCCACCTCGCCGCGCACGTGCTCGACCCGAGCACGCTCGCCTACGGGCTATCCGACTCACCAACCGGGATGCTCGCCTGGATACTCGAACG